>JALERS010000010.1 GCA_022763905.1 Prevotellaceae bacterium
CTACTTTTAATCTCCGTTGCAGCCTGTTCAACTCCTACTACTAAAAAACAATCTAATATTTGTGTCAGTAATACTGCACTTGCTATTGCTTTGATATATTCTTTTGCCATAAAACAAAATTCGTTTTCCCCTCAACTTCTAATTGAATCCCCACTGATTTTCTACTGAGCCTGTTTTGTCCCATATTACTACTTCCCGATGCATAGCAGTTAAGTGATATCTGAGAGTATATTGACTGCTTCCTCTTAGCATCGTCGCTTCTTTTGGAAAGCACCGACGACTCTTTTACTGAGCACCATGAATACTTGGGTCAGTCAATCAACTTCATTTCCCAAAGGATTCATTTCCAGCTTTCTCCGGATTCTTTTTCTCTTCATCAACTGAAATAGCAGACAGCTTGGCAGAATCATACTGAATCAACAGACACCTGCCAACAAGACCCTCCTGTTTTTGTTGACAAAACGGTCATATCGGACATGCTGAATTCGGGTGACTGAGTGGGCCGTGCCAAGATATGTGCTTGCGCTATTTGAGAACCGGTAGCAATGAGATGAAGCCTCTCTTGACTGGCACCCTGCAACAAGAAAGGAAATGCTAGCGGGATTTACTCTACCTGTCACTTCCCGTCCCACTTGAAAATCTGCTGACCCCCTTTTCAGCAGGTGCCTACTCTTTTGAGCAATGAATCTTAATATGGATAGAGTTGCTCCTTGGGCCAGCAATGAGAGAAGGAATTAGGGTTAAATGCATCTTTCATCGTTTGCTCCTTAGCAGCAGTATATCTACTCACCCTTACCTACTGTATTGATGCCTCTGAAATCTTCTGGTTCTCTTTCGGACTTATATCCTTTCTAAAAACAACCATCGGGCTGGAGTTTTCGTTCCAGCCCGATGGGATGATTCTGACTTGATGTATGGGTCAGAGAAATATGTTACCAAATATCTTCATTTCTGAGAGCATTGTCGTATACAGTCTTGGGACATAGTTCAAATGCATCTCCGAATAGGTATGCACTAGGCTCTGTCAGCAAGGTCTTGAAGCGGAAGTAGTAGGTCTTGTCCGGCTCCATATATCCACGGTAAACAATCAGACGGAGAGAGTTGGCGCGATAACGTAGGGCTTTGGACTCAGGATGAGCTACACCGAAGTAGTTACGACACCATGTCTTGCAGCCTTTCATGTACATATGATTACGCATCTGAAGGTCGTTCTCAATTGCCAACAAGGAGTCACCGTCGGTACCTGCTACGTTGTCAGCAACTACGTTGGAACCAATACGTGGGTTACCGCCTTCAATACGGAAGTCAAAGGGAAGACCCGTAGCTACAAGGTTCTTGGGATTGGTACCAAAGTAACCCTGAGCCAAACCACGCTCTGGAATATTGGATACTAGGTATCTGATTTCCCATGTACCAGCGAAAGGTACAGGCATCAATTTAAATGTTACATCAAAATTGTTGGAGAAAGCAAACTGGTCACTCTCAATACCGCACCAGCCAGTATTACCGGCAATAGCAGGTGTACGATAGTCGGTATCACATCCCTCGTTGAGCAGGTTCTCGCAATAAGGATAAGGCTTATAAGGAATATAATAATGGTAAGCAGACTTCATGTAACCGGTACGCATGTCGTTGCTCATCATTTCGGGGAGATACTGAGCAATATTGTAACGGATACGCTCGTTGAGGACAGCATCGCGTGTGAAATCCGTATAAAGCATAATTCCGTCAATGGGGAAATAATGGCCGTTTATACAAGAGTTTTCATAAGGCGCATTGAAAGCATTGATAAGAAGACCTGGATCTACAACCGAAGTTTCTTTCATTGTACCATAGAAGGAGTTGTCATGGTAACTCATACGGTTGATGTGGTACTGGTTGTCTACCGTGTGGGTAATCTTGAACAAGCGGTTGGGCTTACCCATAGCATGGAAATAGGTCCATATATCCATAGGGAGCTGGTCAGGAAGGTCAGTATTGAAACCTATTTCGCTACCATGTCTTACAAGTAGGTTGTAAGGCTCCTTGAAGGGTACCAAATGATAAGAAACAAACTGGTTGATAGCATTTTTGCTACTTGTCATATCTGGGTCAGTGGCATTAGGATAAGCCTCTGCGCATTTTGTCTTGATGGCTTCCAGAATCTCTCCTTCATTGAGCAATCTACCAGCAGAAAACTGAGGTTCGGGAATGTTCCAATCAGCTACGAATACACTGTCGGTCTCAACAAATGCCATGAAACCATAATATCTGTGAGGAGGACAGGTGAATTTAAAGTACTTCTCGTTCTTTTTCTCTTCAGCGGGAATGTTCTCATATACTTCGTCACGAATAGGACGCAGTGAATCTGCCCAACTGGTCTTTTGGAGTAGAAGGGAGAAGATTCTCAAGTTGGGGACTTCGTTGATCAAAGCGTCCAAAGTGGCAGTAGAGGGGTCAAGCACTCTGTCAACTACATCCAAATAGCCGTTGGTCAGTTCAATGTCGGGACGGGTAATATGGCTCTTTACATTGAGAATAATGGTGAACTTACCACCCTCCAGAGTGTCGAAGTCAACCTGAATATGACGGTCATTCAAAGTGGTTTCACTCGTACTACCTTTTACCAAAGAAGATGTCAACAAGGCTTTCATGGTACCGTGGTCAATGATACAATTGTGTGTAATCTTGTTGGCCACATCCTCACTCATGGTATCAATATCCCATTCTGTAGAACCATAGATGGAGTCAAGGAAAGTCTTCACTGCATCATCGTCGGGAGCAAATACCGTGTAGTTGCCACGGGCGGAAAGTAATGCCTTGGCGCTACTCTTGGAGTTTTTGGATACTTTGGATTTCTCTAAGATTTTGGAGAACAGAGAAAGACTTGAATCAGCTTCTACAAAGTCGGTAATGGTCTGTCCCGTAAAAGTGTAGATATCTCCAGTATCTACGGAATCCTTACAGGACATCTGGAATCCCGCCATCAGCAATAGACATGCTGGTAGCATTCTCATCCACTTGAATTGTGATAAATTCATTTTCATGTTGTTATTTTGTTTATTGTTATTTTGGCAAACTGATGTGTCAATTGTGTTGGTGACAAGACATAATCTTTCCTGCCATATCACGATGTAAAATTACAACATCTTTTTTTGCTCCACAATATTTTTCTCAAAAAAAATGCGCTGAATGTTATATATCTGCGTTTTTAAGGATTTTTTTGCCGATTTGTCTTTTATGTTCCGATTCAAATGCCTACTTTCGCCCCGAATATTAATTGTCTGATCCTCTGACAAGAAAGAGGGATGACCCTAATACTAATTATGACAATCATGAAAAGAATTTGTTTATGGGTCTCTGCCATTGCAATGATCATGGCACTGACAGGATGCATCAGCAAGAAAGAATTTCAGGCTTTGCAGAATGAAAACAATGCCTTAAAGACAGAAAATGCATCGTTGAAGCAGGATAACGTGAAAACTTTGCTTCAATTGACAGACAGCAAGGCCAATGCCAAGAATCTGCAGGAAATGCTGGATGCAGAACGCAAACGTAATGCAGAACTTAAGGATGCCTATGCTAATCTCCAGTCATCTCTGGATAAGAGTCTGCTTCAAAACTCTCAGGGAAATATCAATATCTCCAAGCTGGTGGATGAAATCAATGCTTCCAACCGTTTCATCAAGCAATTGGTGGAAGCCAAGGACAAGAGTGACTCTTTGAATATGGTGCTGACCAACAATCTGACCCGTTCGCTGACCAATGCTGAAAAGCAGGAAGTGGATGTACAGGTGCTGAAGGGAGTGGTTTACATTTCACTGGCTGACAATATGCTTTACAAGTCGGGCAGTTATGAAATCAATGCCCGTGCTAGTGAGACGTTGAGCAAGATTGCCAAGATTATCAAGGACTACAAGGACTATGAGGTTCTCATTGAGGGCAATACGGATGATGTACCCATTGCACGTACCAATATCCGCAATAACTGGGACCTCAGTTGTCTGCGTGCTTCATCTGTAGTGCAGGCTTTGCAGAATGAATATGGAGTAGATCCCCAGCGTCTGACGGCAGGAGGACGTGGCGAATATAATCCTGTAGCCAGCAATGCAACAGAGCTGGGCAAGCAGCGCAACCGTCGTACACAGATTATTATTACGCCCAAACTTGACCAGTTCATGGACCTCATAGACGAGGCTCCTGATTCCAATCAGCAATAATCAAACGGATCGGCCGCTGTATATTAAGGAGAACAGGTATGTGGAAGCGATTTCATATGCCTGTTCTGCTATTTGACCCCTATCGATGTCATTGGATTTTCTGTTATATTGTCTGTCTGTGTAACAATGGTGACCACTAAAGGGAGTAGGCATTATATATATTTAAATTGATATATGGGAAGAGGAATGCATTTCAAATGTCTTTAGGGAAAAAGATACAAATGCGTTTGTGTCCTCGGAATTGCAAAAAAAGAAGTAACTTTGTCCATCTTAAAATAATCGAATGCGCTATGTTTAGAAAATTGCTTTTATCTTTTATGCTGGTATGTGGCACTTCTGTAGTTGCCCAGACCCGTTGGGTGGATACTCCTTTTGGCCAACTGCCTGCCAAGGTGTATTATGCCACAGGTAAACATCATGTACAAGGTGTTGCTGTAGACACCCAAAACAAATGTATCTATTTCTCCTTTACCACCAGTCTTGTCAAGACCGACTACGAAGGACGTCTGTTGGGGTCGGTAGTAGGTTTGACCTGCCATTTGGGATGTCTTGACCTGGATACAGAAACAGGACTTCTTTATGGCTCTATGGAATACAAGAATGATGTTATTGGTCAAGGCATTTCTGGTAAAGATGCGATGGAACGTCCCAATTCTTTCTATGTGGGAATCTTTGACACTCGTCAAATCAATCGGATTGGCATACCGGCTACAGACGGTAAAGTGCTGAAAGGTGTCTTCTTGCAAGAAGTGGTAGACATGTATGAAGGTAAGACTGTCAATAAGGGAAAAGAGTGCGAACACATCTATGGATGCAGTGGAATAGACGGAGTGTCGGTAGGACCTCAGTTTGGTAAGCAGGGAGGCAAGAAGGTCATCAATGTGGCTCTAGGTATCTATGGTGACAACCATCGCAGTGACAATGACTATCAAGTGCTCTTGCAGTATGATCTCGCCCAGTTGTCAGCCCATGCCCAACCCTTTACCTCTTTCCATAGAAGTGGGCCGACACAAGCTAAAAAGCGTTATTTCGCCTTCACGGGAAATACTACATGGGGTGTACAGAATATGGAGTATGACTCCTTTACAGGATATTGGTTTCTGGGAGTCTATAAAGGCAAGAAACCGGAATACCCTAATTATGCTCTATTTGCCATTGACGGGAAAAAGCCGGCCCGCAAGCAGGTGTTGCAGGGATTTGACAAAAAAGAGAAGGGACTGGTGCTGACCATGGCGGAAGACGGTTTGAAAGACCCTGCTACTGGAATACGTGGATGGAATTTCAGGGCTGATACAGGTATTGAAAGTCTGGGGAAAGGTTATTTCTATGTTTCGGAGTCAGGAAAGACCCAAGAGAAAGTACAATATTGTAACCTGCGCCTTTACCGCTGGACCGGCAATGCAGAAAAACCATTTGAAGAAGTTCGTTGAACAAAGAGTGTCCTATGAAAAGAATCACTATCATTCTATGGGCCATCATGGCCGTAGTTGGTACCTCCGTGTCTGCCCAAACAGTGTGGTATGACCCTATGCAGGCAGGCGATGAGCCTTATGTGGAAGGCAGAGCATGGAACAAGGAAATAGGGAAGGCCAACTACAGCCGTCTGCCTGACCGTTTCGAGGGAAAGGTAAGTAAGCATGTATGGACCTTGTCCAAGCATACAGCAGGTATGTCAGTACGCTTCTTTACCACAGCAAAAAAGATTAAGGTGAGATTCATCAATGTCAATGCCGGCAAGAATTATCCCAATGTGGTATCCTTGAACCATTCAGGAGTGGACCTTTATGCCACTGACGTAGAAGGCAACACGACATGGGTGCCCAACATGATGAAATATACCTTCAGTGTTAATGGCTCCGACACGGCTCAGTTTGTTTATGATACCCGTGAGATGCCCGTATTCAAGCGTCAGGGCATGTATTATGAATTGTATCTGCCTAGTTATAATGGTATAAAATGGTTGTCAGTAGGTGTTGACAAAAACGAAAGGTTTGAGTTTATACGCGGCTCCCAAGAACGTCCGATAGTGGTATATGGTACATCCATAGCTCATGGCGCTTCAGCAAGTCGTCCTGGACTTATCTGGACCACTCTGCTTAAACGCCGTTATGACATACCTTTCATTAATTTGGGATTCTCTGGCAGTGCCAAGATGGAGAACATCATGTATGATGCCCTGTCAGAAATAGAGGCAAGAGCCTATATCATTGACTGTATCCCCAACTGCGAAGGATTGGACAATAAGGAATTTGCTTCCCGTGTGGAATATGGCATACGCAAGTTGAGAGAAAAGAGCGGGGCTCCCATCATATTCATGGAAGGCAATGCTATTGCAGGTTCTTCTACCCATCTTCACCGCAACTATTACGAGCAGCATGAGAAGGATTCCATACAGTATGAGGTATATATGCGAATGAAAGCCTTGGGCTTCAAGAATATGTACTATATCACCCATGAGCAACTTGGGTTTACGGCCGAAGACCTGATAGAGGGTACGCATCCCAATGATGTAGGTATGCATAAATATGCTGCTGCCTATGCCAAAGTACTTGACCCTCTGCTGATAGGCTCAGATACTATGAAATGCTTCACTCCTTGTATCCAGCACCGTGATGGTAGTTATGAGTGGATGACTCGTCACAATGAAATACTTGCACTCAACCATACAATTCAACCTGAGATACTCATGATAGGCAATTCCATTACCCATTTCTGGGGAGGAGAACCCCAGTCGCGTTGTAATGGAGGGAAGACTTGGCAACAACTGTTCGGTAAACATCGTGTAGTGAATATGGGTATGGGCTGGGACCGAGTGGAGAATGTCTACTGGAGGCTTTCCCATGGAGAATTGGAAGGATGCCGTCCTTCCCAGATATGTCTGTTGATAGGTATCAACAACCGAGCCGATAGTGATGAACGCATTGTCAGTGGTATCTGTGATATAGTAGCTCTTATACGTAAGCGTCAGCCACAGGCCCGTTTGCATGTAGTGGAAATCTATCCTTGCAAAGGTAGTGAAGAAAGGGTAAGAGCCATTAATACACTGCTGAGAAGCAAATTGCCTCTGGATGATATGACTGATATCCAGGATGTGTCATCAGCATTGATACTGGATGACGGAAGTGGCCGTATTGATCCTACCTGCTTTTTGGAAGGTCTTCATCCTAATGAAAAAGGCTATGGAAGATTGGCGCGGCTTTATAGGAAATTCTTATTTGGGAAGTAAGTAACAACCATCTGTTTTTCCTTCCTTGTTATGCCGGAACGAAAAAATATATTCGTTCCGGCATAATATCAAAGGAGGGTATTCGTTATAAATGATGATGAATAGAGTCAGCATGCGAAAGCGAGGACATCAGGGGGGGAGGCATTGGCTCCTTCTGTTTTTCTTTTCATTATTATGTACAGGAGTTGGTGCACAGGAGCGCAAACTCCAGTACAGACCTTATGCTGACCTAAGAAATTTCCATTATGGTTTCTATTTGGGACTTCATCAGCAGAGTCTGCAATTGCCAGGTAATGGATATGTTGATCCCGAAACAGGCAGTCAGTGGATAGTAAGCAATGATCGTTATGACCCAGGGTTTACGGTGGGACTGGTAGGTGAGTGGCGGCTGTCATCAGCTTGGGCATTCCGTTTGCTTCCTACAATGCATTTTGCCACGAAGCATCTGGTGTTCAGAGATCAGGTAAGTGGGCAGAAGCAGTATCAAGATGTGAAGTCTACCTATATTTCATTGCCGATGAACATTAAGTTGACCCCGCCTCGCATCAACAACTACCGCCCCTATTTTATAGCGGGTATCAATCCGATGTACGACCTTACAGTAAAGGATCAGGAGAATATCCTGCTTAAACCATTCAATATGTTCCTTGAATTCGGCTTCGGGTGTGACCGCTATTTGCCTTTTTTCAAGTTTATTCCTGAAATCAAATTTTGTTTTGGGTTGGCAGATATCCTGGATAAGGACCGCTCTTCCCTTCGAGATAAAAGCAAGGAAGTTTTTACTCGTTCGGTCACCAAGGGCAAAACCAATATGATTGTTCTTTCCTTCTACTTTGAATAAATAGGGAAACAGGTAGCCAGGATTTATTGATGATGCTTGCTCTTGGCTGCCATCATTTCATCAAACAATTTCAATACATCCCCTTTATACCATTCGGGCGATTGAGGCAACCAGGTGAAGCCATAGAATTTGTGTTCGATTTCGATCTCTTTCCTTATAGCCTCTTCGCTATAGCCGTGGTCTACCATATAGCGAATGACGGATACACGTACCAAACTCTCTTCAATGACACTCTGCCAAGTACCGTAACCTATGGAATTGAGTTGCTTGCGGTGTTGTTTCAATAGGGATTTCCCTATTTTCTTATAGCGTTTGGGAACAGAGATGTAGGAATGGCAAAATTCATGTACCAGGATTTTGTCCTCTTCGCTGTCACGATTGTAGATGGGAGAACCATCTGGAGCTTCTGCATAGAGCATAACAGCAATCTTCTCAGGTTTCTTCCCAGGAAGAGCGCGCTCAATGCCGAAACTTCCAGCCCCGTTGTTGAGTCCTGGAATTATACTGAAATCGGCAGAATGACAGGTACCGAAGAAATTGTCTAGCCAGTCTAGGTCGATATAGTCTCCGATGTTGATACGGGCGGCATTCACTGCAGCTTGGTAGGTATCCGTATGACGGGCATAGAAGTCATGGAACCGGCTTTGCTGGTAAAAGTCGGAGAGTAACGGCAGAAAAGCCTTGATAGCCTTGTTGGGCCAACGGTCGTAGGTCTTGTTGGCACCTTTGGGGACGACAAAACCGTCAGATGTCCATTGGATGTGTAGTCCCATCCAGGGGATGGCATCATAAGAGATGCCATAGACAGGAAGTTGGCGCTTCATCCATATGACGGCTGGATGATTCTGGAAGGCACTGAAACAAGAGTCACAATCCCGTTGGTATCTAGGAGCCAGTGTATCGGCAAAGATGGAGTTGTCAGCCAGGCGTCCAATCACTTCCATCAGTTCTACGTATTCAGAGGTACTTACAGAAGGATGTCGGGTCGTGAATTTGCCGATGAACCGCATGAGGCGACGTGTGTATTCCTTGTCGGATGCGGGCGATGTAAAGTCATCACAGATGAAATGCTGGTCGCCCGCTACCGTGAACGTGTCAATGTCAGCAGTATAATGCTGGGCTTCAGCCAATATCTTTTCAAAGCATAAGAAGGGTACCTGACTGTCCTGACGGCTGTGCATCAGCAGTAAAGGACGATTGTTCAAAAAGGGAAGGGCTTTGACAGGAGAGGAGGAAAGAGCCTTGGTGCCATACTTGTGTGCAATCAAGGTGTTGATGGACTCGTCTGGATGGTTGTCGGGAACCATGGGAAGCACTTGCTTGTGATGATAGAGGAGAAAGTCTTCAAAACTGGAATAGGCTGACAGGCAAATCAGAGCGTCGATATCCTCATTGTCGGAGATAGAACGGATGGCAACTCCTCCACCCATGGATACACCCATCAGTATGACGGGTATTCCCTGATAGCGGGATTGACGGTTGATGTAATCTGTAACCGCTTTGACATCCAACGTCTCCTCGTAACCTATACAGATGCGGTCTCCGTCACTCTTGCCATGACCTCTGAGGTCGGGCATGATAGTGGCTATACCTGACTGATAGAATAAGGCGGCATGACCATAATAGGCAGTGACGGAAGGATTCTCGATACCTGAAAGGCAGATGATAACTGCCCGAGGTTTGTCAGGACTGATTTCATAAGCAAAGATATTGTATCCATCCTGAGTCTTGAGATGTAGCGAGTCGGGCGCAGGAAGACCGAAGTCACGCGCATCATATATCTTCTGGTAATGGACATGCTTGTCCAGTAATAGGGTGAGTACTTGGGAAGCTGACTTCAGCCATGGTTGCTCCTCCTGACAGAAAACTTGCTGTTGGCCCCGTGCAGGTACTGAGGGGGATAGCATAATAGTCAGAACTGGTAGGAAAGCAACTATCCGATGGTGTCTACAGGATAGCAGGGAGGAAAACAGTTGAAAGGAAAAAAATGAGTTCATGGATTAAACAGAGGTAAATAATCAGAAATAGGAGGAGATAATATAAGTTGATTGTATAGGTTCAGTAGAAGAGGAATTCTAGGACTGTTGGCTCAAGGATGCCAGATTGTCCAAAACTTGAGGATTGTTTTGGACGATTTCTCCCAATACCGGGCAACTTGGATGGACAGGGCATTCAACGCAAGTGGAATAATGTCGGGAGTGTACGCAGAGGCGTATTTTGCATAGATTACTACAGTAATAGGTCTTGCAGCCTGCTATGCGGCATCCTGTACAGTTGATGTCTTCTGTCTTGATTTCAGGAGCATGGTTCCATTCTGCCCATTGGCGAGCTACTTTCTCTCGCAAAGTATCATCGTTGTTAATTGTGGCCAGACGGGCTTCGCATTGACTGCAGTCCAAGCCACAGCAGGCTATTAACAGATTGTTGGAAGTATGAGGCATTGAGAAGAGATGGGTTTTAAGATGGAATTAGGGCGGAAAACAGAAAATCTGTGAGTGTTTACAGGAGAACAGATGGAAATCAACCACAGATATTGCTGCTTTTTCCATATTGTCGTACCAGTTTGTAGGGACAGTGCTGGCGGCTCAGCCAATGGGTGATTGCCTGAAGCATTCCTGAACCTGATTGCAATCGGGATTCATGAGGGAGGAATGTTCTTCTTGGGAGCTACTGAGAAACTCTGGCAACAGGGACATGGAGACTTTATGTCTCTGTGATAGTAGGTAAGCATTTTCTTTGCTGACAATAGCAGTCACGGAACACCCGTTGGCTTTATCCTCGTAGTCTGTATGCTCCAAGGCTATCAGTAGGTTCATGTCGGTATTGAATCCTACATAGAGGTCTTCAACAATGATCTGGTCCTCATCAGAACTTATGATATGGGAACTTTTCCAAAGTTTGTGTACCATTGTTCTTTCAAGTGTAGACGCTTTGTAAAGGGGAGTAAAATATATGTCAGCCTACGTGTCCATCTCGTAAATGAGAGGGGGAAGTACCCTTAAAACAGATATCGGGGTATTTTGTTTCAGAGAAACAACCCCGATAAAAGTCGGAAAGAGGCGACTCGAACGCCCGACCCCTACGTCCCGAACGTAGTGCGCTACCAACTGCGCTACTTTCCGAAAACGATGCAAAGTTAGCAAAAAAGAAGGAAATCAGCGATTTTGCCTTTATCTTTTTTGAGAGGTTGTAATAGGCTTATGTTTCCTGCATGGTTGGGACGGACAGCCAGGGCAGTAACGAAGAGGGGGGAATCAATATGAAATGTTCAGTTTTTGGGCGTGATAACCACTGGGAGTCTGTATTCTGACAATATAGGTACCTTTCTGAAACGGAGAGATTTCCAATGAGTTTTGACAGGTAGAGGCGATGCAACGACCATTCACGTCAAACAGAGAAATCTGCATGGCAGTACCGCTGTAAGAAAGGATGCGGTCAGTGAGAGTCAGTCCGGGAATGTGCATCTGTGTCTTCTGAATGGCAGAAGGAGAGCCTGTATAGGTCATAGTGTAGCATGCAACGCCATTTCCTGGTACATATAGATAGATGGATGCAGTATCAGCACTGGCATTGACAGTGCAGGTGGCAAGGGCTTCGTTGTGCGTGTTATTGATGTTCCCAAAACCGTTTTGGGGTATCTTCCATAGAGGCAAGGCTGATGAGAGAAGGGAAGGATGGCTGATAGAGGCTATGCAGAAGCGATATCCAGTGGAAGATGTATAGTCATCGGAAGGATAGACTATGAAATGTTTCCCCTTGAGGGAGAATGTACAACAACCATTAGTCTTCATGCCCTCTTCACTCGGAAGAGCCTCGGTGCTCAGTGTACTGGCTATGGCTCCGGTTTTGAAATTGTAAAGGGTGGGATAGATATTACTGCCGTTGACCAGCACTAAGGTATCATTAATAGGCAAGAGACGGGTATTCAGTCCGAAACTGGTAGCACTGGTCGGACAATAGGATTGGGCAGTTATGGATGTTTCATCTGTTAATGTCCCGCCTAGAAAGGTAAATCTGTAGATAGTACCTTTGCTGTTGACGGGTACCCATACATCAAAGTCTCCTTTTTCTACATCCCCGCTGATATGACAACAGTCAGTTCTGACGACGGAGGCAGTTTTGATGGAGGCACGCTGAACGGCTTGGCCTGTGATAGGGTCTATCTGGTGGATGATTAATGGTGCCGTGGAAAGGGAGATGGTATAGTTGTATGTGAGCAGATGTCCAGCATCGTCGACAGTGATGTCATTGCAGGGATATGTCTTGACATTGATGGAAGGGTCAAGGGTAAGTGTTCCCAGATAGTCACCGGAAGATGCCTCGTAGCGGTAGAGGAAACTAGGTGATGACATTGTATTGGATTGGCGTTCGGCAGAATAGAGGATGCCTTCGGGGGTGAGACAAAGACCTCTGTTGTAAGTGGCATCGCCTATATGGAAATTGTAGTGAGGATCATTGACAGACCTTATCCATTTACATTCCAAATGGGTATCTGCTGTAGATGTATAGGTGACAGTATCTGTCCATGTCAAGGGAATCTGTACATCTGCATATAGAGGATAGTGGTCGGATATCCAACGGATACCATATTCTTCACTATTATCTACCCGATAGGTCTTGAAGATAAGATTGCGTCCATAGATATGGTCAAGTGTCTTCAGGTTGTTTTCACGGAATCCGTTATAGGTAACTTTCAGCGGTCCGTCGCTTTCCGGAGCTGTAACGGCAGCATCGTGCATACAGGATAGTAGTGTATCTAGACGGGAATCTCCATATTGCAGATTGAGGTCACCACAGAGAATGACAGGGTCGTTGATGCCGGTTTCTTTCATGATGCTGGTGACAATCATGTCAGAACATTTCTGTTTGCCAATATCGCCCGAAGGGAAAAAGTGGGTGTTGTATACCCAAAATGTCTTGCCTTTTCCTTCGCCGTTAGCTACAAGGGATTTGAACTGGGCAAGGATAGTAATCTTAGGAGTTCCAGCGTCCCAGGAATAGGAGGATACATAGGGTGTTTCGCTAAACCAGAAATACTTCCATTGCAGGCATTCAAACTTGTCCTTACGATACATGATAAGGTCACGCTGGCCTCCATTGGATTCTATGCCGTCCTTGGGATATAGTACCTGCGCATATGAAGGCAATTGTTCGGCTAGCCAAGAGCATTGCTTCTTGCGGGCTTCCTGAACGCAGATGATATCAGGAGCATCCGCTTTGATCATCTTGACAACCGCATCGCGGCGGTCCAACCAACTATAGCCAACTGTCTCGGATTCATTGAATACGTCCCAACCTTGTAGGATGTTGAACTGCATAACCCTGAAATTGAGAGTTCTGCTGTCATCATCTATCTTCGGGGATTGGCCATACGAAGGTAGATACAGAAATGAGAGAAAACTGATGAGAGTATAGAAATACTTCATAAAAATGATTCTTTATGGTTGAATATAGGTAAATGGAGAAAGGAGGAGAATCAATACAAAACCGTCTCTTAACATCAGAGCCTCCCATGCAAAGGCAATTATGCCATTGCTGAAAGTGCAGCCAATGAAAAGGGACGGATTCCTAGTGGTGGTTGTGTATACTTTTAGTCTTCAGGTGAGAATTCGTCTTTGCCTACTTGGCAGAGAGGACAAACCCAGTCAGCAGGAAGGTCTTCAAAAGGAGTACCTGGCTGGATGCCGTTGTCGGGGTCACCTACTGCGGGATCGTATTCATATCCACATACATCACAAATGTACTTTTTCATAATGATTGTTTATTAGGGTTGTTGAATAGGGAAGTTTATCGGTCAAAACTGACTTTGTTGTTTTGGGGGTCTACTAGGCAGCGAACGGCGGCAAAAGCTTCCTGTCCGTTAGAGTCTTTTTGGAAAAACGAGAGGAAAAAGGATGTGGTGACCTTGCCGATTTCCTCAGTGTCATTGAATGCTTCGTCTCCGGCGGGTACTGATTCACTGATGGTGTAGTCATAAATGGCTTTGAATTTTCCGCCTTCAGGAATGAGTTTTTTGGCCTGATTAATCTGGTCAAGAACTTTGTCGGCATCAAAGTGGGTAATGTCAATGCCCTTCACGTTTTTGTAGATGGGAGCCTCGAAGGTGTGAGGAAGATGTTCCATAGGAAGAGCCTGACAGTTGCCGGTAAGGAGTATCTTGAGAGAATAGGCCATGTCTTTATCGCTGACTACCTTGATAGTGAGGGTTTCCAAACGATTGCCATGTTCCTGTGAACATTCGAATTTCATGTAATAGACTTTCTCAGTAGCAGGGTCTACTGATTTGAGAATGAGTTTGACCGCTTCTGCATAACCTTCTTTTGTGTCAGCGTCATACGCTGTACCACCGGCATGGCATGACCACATGGCAATGAGAGCTATGGCCAATGCAAGCATTGAAATGATTCTTGTTTTCATGGCATCAATGTTTATATCGGGTTACGGCGCAAAGATAGCAAAATGTTGTGGAAATGGAAGACACGAGGGAGGGTAACTGCTTTTTTTTTCAAAATATTTGTATCACCATGGGCTTTCTATTACCTTTGCAGGGTAATGATGAATGATATTTATTCCCTTTACCAAATCAATGGATTTGTACGTCAGGTAGTCGAGGAACGTATGAATGAGCTCTTCCGGGTACAGGCCGAGATAAGTGAAATTAGAATTTCGCAAAAGGGAGCTTGCTTTCTGGAACTAGTAGATAGGGAGTCGGAAGGAGAGGGAAAGATTTGTGCCAAGGCACGTGCTGTTATCATGCGTCAAGTATTTCCGTTGATTCGGATGCAATTTGAACAGACTACAGGTCAACCGTTGGCTGCTGGCATCAAGGTGTTGATGGAGGTGACTGTTTCATTTGATGAATGCTATGGTTATTCGCTGGTGATACATGATATTGACCCTGCCTATACAATGGGTGAGATGGCCTTGCATCGCAAAAGAATTCTGGAACGTCTTGAAAAGGAAGGCGTGCTGGATATGAACCGTTCTCTGGAAATTCCTGTCTTAATACAGCGGATAGCAATTGTCTCTTCTCCTACAGCTGCCGGTTATGAGGATTTTTGTCGTCAGTTGGAAGAAAACGAATGGGGATTCAGATTTGATTATCGCTTGTTTCCTGCTACGATGCAGGGAGAGGAAACAGAAAAGAGTGTGATTGCTGCTTTGGATAGCATAGCCTCCCAAATGGAGGAATGGGATGTGGTAGTCATTATTCGCGGCGGAGGAGCAGTGAGTGACTTGAACAGTTTTGATTCTTATGCACTAGCTAACAATTGTGCCCAGTTCCCTCTTCCTGTATTTACGGGAATTGGACATGAACGTGATAGCTCTGTGTTGGATGAAGTGGCAGCCTTGCATTTTAAGACACCTACTGCAGTGGCAGCTTTCCTGATAGATCATATGCGACAGCAGGCTGACAGAATACAATATCTGTATGATAGTCTTCAAGAGGCAGCCCTTCGGAAGATGGAAGAAAAAAGAGACCGACTCAAACGACTCTCACGTGCATTGGAAACCATAGGTCCTTCTTTCCTTCCTCAACGTAATGCCCTACTACAGCGGTTGTCGGAGAGCATCTTTACTGCTGCCAAACACAGGACGGACTTGGAACAACTGAAGATGGATAACCGCAGTCACTATCTTCAACAATGCGTAGAAAAGGTCTTGAATAATAGAAAGCAGCAACTGGAACTCTTGTCAGTGGCTATTGACAAAAACAATCCCCTACGTATCCTTCAACTGGGGTATAGCCTTACCAGATGCAACGGACATCTGCTTACTGACATTGAAGGCATTCAGCCGGGAGATGTATTGGAGACCCAATTGTTTAAGGGAAGACTGAAAAGTAGGGTAGAAGATGTGGATGCCAGTTCTTGAATCAGTTTGTTATACCATAATTATATATATACATTATTATTATATAGATATCATCATTGATCAACCGACAAGATACCGAATATGAAAAAAGAATTCTGCTATGAAGAGGCTGTGGAACGGCTCGAGAAAATAGTGGCTGAAATGGAAGACTCCCATCAGGATATTGATCACCTCATAGATCGACTGAAGGAAGCCAAGGGGCTTATTAAGCAGTGCAAGGAGAAACTGTACAAGATAGACAAGGCTATCAAGGAACTGGAAGAAGAGGATGAAGAATAATGCAGGAAGAGAGGGATTCCTGTCTTGGCAGTATGAGGTAACGATTCCTCTAAGCCTCTTCCGATGAACAGACGTTAGTCTGCTTCCTTGGCAGATAGAATAATTCAGGCACGGAATAACAGAAGTACAACAGACTTCTGTTTGTTCCGTGCCTGAATGTGTTTATCAATAACAAGGACTATCTGTCCTCAGCCTGATGCCCAGTGCGGTCTACTTGATGATAGAATTGAGTATAAGGCACATCTGTGCGTCCGGCACCTTTCTTCATTAGCTCGACTAAGTCGCTGAAGTATGAAGTATAGATATCCCTGGGCATGATTTTCTTCTTGGTACAAACATTGGCTGCCAAACCTACCACTTCTCCCATCATGGCACAGGTACGCATGACACGTACAGAACCCAATGCTACATGGGTAACAGAAATGTCACGTCCGGCCATGAACATATTGTCAATATCACGAGAATACAGACAACGGTAAGGGATGGCATAGGGGTCGATAGGCATCAGTTTGCCATAACTCATCCACTCCTCACCGGGATAATCTCTTGAATTCTTCTCCATGGGATAATGCTGGTCAATGCGCCAAGTTGTGGTGCAGGTACCATCTTCGTAGGGGATGGGTCGTGTCAAATCCTGTTCTCTAAGGATGAGGTCACCTACAATGCGCCTGCTTTCACGCTTGCCAGATACATGGGAAACCCATGTCAGATGTGTGCATTCCCAGTCTTCTTTCTTTGCCAGACGGTTCTTGCAGTAAGAGAAGGTAGAATAGGCAACATACATACCATAGTCACGAATCTTTTCGGCATCGGCTACTTGGTCGTCCCGCATGCCTACTTCCCAGTACCAATTGGCACGATGGACTGGTTCAACGGTGTCTTCGTCCAGACGAAGTCCCCAGTCCAAAGAGTCGGGGAATGTGCAGGGTGTATTCCAGTCTTCACAATACCATTCAATAGATACGCCCATGGTGAAATCGTCTGCTTTTTCTGGAGCAAGTGTTTCGCCATATAGGCTACGTGATTCGCGTCCCATCATGGTTTCAGCTCCAGCCATTACTGCCAAATGGGCATCACCCGTACAGTCAGAGAATACATATCCGCTTATCTTGATTCGGTTCTGGCGGGTAGCTTCCACTGCTGTAACGCTCTTTATCTTTTTGCCTTCCATCACCACACCATCAACAGTATAACCAGTGAAGAGAGTGATATTCTTTTCTGCCAGTATCACGTCCATTTTCTTCCAGTCTTGATAATGGTGGGCTCCGCGTGCATTTCCGATGCGGTCGGGACCTATTTCATTGAGAATATAACCCAAAGAAGGGTAGGGAGCCATGTTGATCTGGCCGCCTAGACCTACTCTCACTTCCGATGAATTGTTGCCTCCTAATATATAGCGGTCTTGAATCAAGGCTACTTTGGAACCGTAACGTGCTGCAGCTATAGCGGCACATAGACCCGACATGCCTCCGCCTACGACAACGAAGTCATATGTCCCTTTATCTTCTGTCGGTTCTGGTAGAAGGGTTTCACGCAGTTTTTTGTATCCATTGAGGCAATCGCAGGGAGCTTGTTCTGCTTGGGTGAACAGAATGGCATCACAACGTCCGTCCAATCCCATAAGGTCATGAAGAGCAATGGTGTGTTTGCCTTTGGACAGATGGTAGACTCCACCTTTCTGCCAATACCATTGGGCACGTTCTTTACGGTTGTCTCCTTTTTTGCCTATTCCAAATTCTGCTTCATCAGTTGTTCCGTCCACTTTTACCTGAAAGATACCGGGAGTTTTCCCTTCACTCCAGAAAGCAGTCCAGTTCTTGGTGCGAACATACATGGTGTAGTCTCCTTCAGAGGGAATGTCAAAAGAAGTTTCTGCATCATGGACAAGTGGTGAGCCTAAGCCGTGTGCCATCAGATAGCTGGATCCCATTTGCAATACAAACTGCTGTTCCACTATCCAATCACCTGGATTGTCAAAGCGGGTAGCCAGTAGCAAAATGGAATTGTCTTTAGAAAAAGCATCCATAATTATTAAATATGTAAATTGTTTTGAGAATTATTTGTTAGGGTCTTATGCTTTCTGTCCCTCCAGATAAGCGGAAATGTTCTTTTCCAAACGTTCGGAAAGACCCTCAGTAGGTGATTTGACAAATATCTCCCCTGTGATGTGCTCATAGAGTTCGATGTATCTGTCACTGATGCTCTGCACTATTTCTGGGGTCATCTCAGGTACTTGCTGTCCTTCTTTTCCTTGAAAGCCATTGTCCATGAGCCATTCTCTAACAAACTCTTTGGACAACTGTCGCTGAGGTTCTCCTGCCTTCAGTTTCTCTTCGTAGCCCTCTTTGTAGAAATATCGGCTTGAGTCAGGTGTGTGAATCTCATCCATCAAGCAGATTACTCCATCGGCTTTACCGAATTCATACTTTGTATCTACCAGAATGAGTCCTCTCTTTTCTGCTATTTCCGTTCCTCTTTGGAACAAGGCCAAAGTGTATTTTTCAAGTAGAGCATATTCTTCAGGTGTAGCTAGTCCCTTGGCTAGGATTTCTTTTTTAGAGATATCGGCATCATGCTCACCATATTCTGCTTTGGTGGTAGGCGTGATGATAGGAGAAGGAAACTTCTGATTCTCTTTCATTCCTTCAGGCAATGGGACTCCGCATATTTCACGTACACCGCTTTTGTAGGCTCTCCAGGCACTTCCGCATAGATATCCTCTTACAATCATTTCCAATGGAAATCCCTTGCAGAGGATGCCTGCTGTGACCATAGGGTCGGGAGTAGCCCGTTTCCAGTTGGGACATATATCAGAGGTGGCATCTAGGAATTTTGAAGCAATCTGGTTGAGTACCTGTCCCTTGTAGGGAATTCCTTCGGGAAGGATGACATCAAAGGCTGAGATACGGTCAGTAGCAACCATGACCAGTTGCTCGTCATTAATATTGTATACGTCGCGTACCTTTCCGTGGTATACGTTTTTCTGATGATTAAAATGGAAATCAGTTTGCGTCAACGCTTTGTTCATGATGGGTGGATTGTATGAGGTTAGTATTTTCTTTTTTCGTTTTCTCGGCTTTCTCGTAAGCTTCTACAATGTGGGTAACAAGTTGGTGGCGTACAATGTCTTTCTTGCTGAAGGTAATGAAGGAAATACCCGGGATATGTTTCAATATGCGAATGGCTTCTACCAGTCCTGATTTGTGGACAGTCGGTAGGTCTATCTGGGTACAATCGCCAGTAATGACCATCTTGGTGTTGGTACCCATACGAGTAAGAAACATCTTCAGTTGGCTGGTTGTGGTGTTTTGGGCTTCGTCCAGAATAACAACGGCATCATTGAGTGTGCGTCCTCTCATGAAAGCCAAGGGAGCAATCTGTATGACATTGGAGGCAAGTAGTTCCTGTAGCCGTGCATGGGGTACCATTTCTTCCAAAGCATCATAGAGAGGTTGGAGGTAGGGGTCAATCTTTTCCTTCATGTCCCCAGGTAGAAAGCCTAGTTTTTCCCCTGCCTCTACTGCGGGGCGTGAGAGAATGATTTTCCTGATCTGTTTCTTTTTGAAAGCTTCAATGGCAAGTGCGATGCTCAGATAGGTCTTGCCTGTTCCTGCAGGACCTATGGCAAACACCATATCGTTGGTGTGAAAGGCATTTACCAGACTCTCCTGGGTCTTGTTGCGTGGTCGGATGGCTTTCCCTGTAGTACTATATACGATGACTCCGTCCTGAAGCAGACCTTCAGCAGAGGTGTTGCCATTCAAGATGCCTATGATGTCTTCTTCTGAGAGCCGGTTATAATTGACGCAATGCGCAATCATGTCTCTGGCTCTTTCTTCAAATTCATTAATCTGCTTTTCTTCTCCTTGGATGCAGATGACATTTCCCCTGGCGATGATACGCAGTTTGGGATAGAGAGATTTCAGCATTTTCAGATTGGAGTTTTGTACACCATAGAAGATGCCAGGGTCTGCTTCATCCAGCAGGAGATGTTTTTCTATCATGGGCACTATACTTTTCGTGCAAAAGTACAGAATTCTGAAGAAGGAGGAAAGTTTTTTTAGTACTTTTGCAGGGCAATTTGAAAGTTGATGGGAGAAAAAAAGCATTTTGGTAAAAAAGCATTTGTGAAGACATTCTTTGGAATCGTCTTGATTTTGTTTTTTGTCAAGACCCTCTTCCCTTCGCTACTCCTTCCCCTTGCAGACAAAGAAGCAGAAGTGCTGTCTCCTTCCACCCTACAGTTAGATAGTATTGCACTGCATGCCCGATATGTGGATTCTCTGATGTCGCAGCCTCATTGTCTTCCGGTGGATCTTAGTCGTACTCCTACCACAACACTTCACCGCATATGGAGTGTTAGCAGTTATGAGCGTGCCTTCCCCGACCTTAACGATGTTCAGATGGCTACAGCGGAACGTTTGGGTAATCCTCCTGTCAAGGACAGACAGGAAGCCAGTCGCTTCGGACATGACAAATTGGTGTATGTAGGAGGAAATCCCTTCTATCATGTCAAGAAACTAGATAACTCCATTCCCTATTTGGTTCCCAGGGCACAATTGCTGTTGACTTATATCGCCCGTACGTTTATTGACTCCCTTCTTGTGAAGAAGATACGTCCCAGTCAGCTTATCGTTACTTCTCTCACACGAACCCGAGAAGATGTGGACCGTCTACGTAGTCATAATCCCAATGCCAGTGAACGCAGTTGTCATTGTATGGGTACTACCTTCGATATCAGCTATACCAAATACTATCCCATCCAAGATCCGGAAGCTTTACCTGTGAGGCAGACTCGTGACGATACGCTTCGTTGGGTACTCAGTGAAGTATTACAAGATGCCCGTAGACAGGGACTTTGTTATGTGAAATATGAGAGGAAACAAGGCTGCTATCATATTACGGCGCGATAACCCCCATTCCGATAGAATCGATATATCCCCCTCCTTCCCCCTGCTATGAGATATTTCCTGTTTTTTTCCTATGACGGTACTTGTTACCATGGTTGGCAATACCAGCCCAATGCCATATCGGTTCAGCAGAAGTTGCAGGAAGCCTTGTCTTTGCTCTTGCGTCATCCTGTTGTCATTGTTGGAGCAGGACGTACTGATACAGGAGTCCATGCCCGAATGATGGTAGCTCATTTTGATGTGGTGCAAGCTCTGGAACAGGTGGAACGTATGGTATTTCGCCTCAATGGCATTCTTCCTTCCGATATATCTGTGACAGCCATTACGCCGGTCCGTCCTGATGCCCATGCTCGTTTTGATGCCGTAGCCCGTCGTTATAGATATTATGTAGTTATGAACAAGTCTCCGTTTGATACTCGTTTTGCTACACATCTCTATTACCATTTGGATTTTCAGGCCATGAATGAAGCGGCTCTCCTATTGCTGTCCCATCAGGACTTTGGTAGTTTCTGCAAGGCAGGGTCTGATAATAAGACCACGATATGCCATGTATCATTGGCCAGATGGGTCTGTCAGGGAGATGGGCGTTACTATTTTGAGATTCGTGCTGACCGTTTTCTTCGGAATATGGTCAGAGCGATAGTAGGAACACTACTGGATGTGGGAAGAGGCAAGATAACCATAGAAGGATTTGCCAAGGTGCTTCAGTCTGGTTCACGCTCGGTAGCAGGAGATTCAGTTCCTGCACAAGGGCTGTTTCTGGAAGAAGTGGAGTATCCTCAATCTGTCTTTGATATCCTGTCCTAATAAAAACACTGCCTTGCTAACTGAAGTTTCACGTGTTGGGAACCAACATGTCAGTAATTGCCTTGTTCACTGTCCCTTGTAGGCCTAACTATATTCTATAGAAACGAGTATGCATGATTTTTGGCAGTTCTATGGATAGCAGGGGCTTTGTATGTAGAATATTCTTATTCAATTTGAATAGATTGAAGTGCTTTCAATGATTCGGTAGAAGGTGACGAAAAAAGGGCTCAGTAGAAAATCAGTGGGGATTGTATTGAATAATTTTGGCTCAGTAGATAATGGGGGGACACTCGTTGAGAACGGAGAAGATATTTGTCGGAAAGACCTCTTCTGGCTTTCCGGAAGATATCAACAGGGAGGATGAAGTCACTCTTACATCTGTCTCTTGCGTTCAGCCTAGGCTGAACGCTCAAATATATTGATTGAAATCTCCATTTATATTGACTTCTTTCACCGTTCAGCCTAGGCTGAACGCAAAAACAAGTTGGGTGCAGGGAAATGAGGAGATATCCATGTGCTCTATTTTAAATGGCAAATGAGGAATAAACTGCCTTTACAGAAACAGAGCAGGATGGTAAGAATATCCAGTACCAATCATTTGGAACTGGTATTTCAATGAATGGATTTTTCCTGCTCCCCCCACGAAATATATTCTGAACCAATCTCCGTTGCTGCCTGTTCAACTCCTACTACTAAAAAAATAATCTAATATTTGTGTCAGTAATACTGCACTTGCTATTGCTTTGAGATAATCTTTTACCATAAAACAAAGACCATTTTGTTTTTCCTCAACTTCTAATTGAATCCCCACTGATTTTCTACTGAGCCATATTTAGGCCAATTAGTCGACTTCTTTTGGAGAGGTCTGTGTGTTGAATCGGGGAGCCAATCAATATCCTGTCTTCTTTAGGGGAGACCTTAGGTGGTTTGTGTTGTGCTAAAACGATGAAATCTGTTTGAGAATTTTGTCAATTGGTATATCTTTGCTATTTTTGTAGAATATGAAAGAAGGCTTCAGAAATCAAGGTAATGCCACACAGTCGGCCAAGACTGGAAAGAAAATGTCATTCAGAAAAAAGTTGCTGTATAACTTACTGGCAATGGCTATTATGCTAGTGGTGTTAGTCGTGGCAGCATCCTATTGTCTGCGGGATTATACCTGTCATGGAAAGGAAATCGATGTGCCTGACCTCAAAGGAATGACGACCGAGCAGGCTGTGGCTTCTCTGGAGAAAATAGGGTTGCAGGCAACTTTGACAGACTCTGTGTATGTGAAATCGCAGCGACCTAATACCATCTATTCCCAATCTCTTTCACCAGGTACCCATGTCAAAGAGGGACGCATCATTCATTTGACTGTCAATACGGACCAACCTCCTACTGTGGTCATGCCGGATATAGCAGACAACAGTTCGTTACGCGAAGCAATGATGAGACTCACAATGCTGGGACTTATCGTCCTTCCACAGGAATATGTGAATGGAGAGAAGGACTGGGTCTATGCTGTCAAGGTGAACGGTAAAAATGTCACTGCCGGTGACAGAGTGCCTTCAGATAGCAGGATAACCCTGGTGGTAGGTGACGGCACCTATTTCAATATGGATGGGAGTGGTGAGATGGAAATGGCAGACGACTCAATGTCTGACTTTGGGTCGGACATGACTCCATTGTAACCTCCTGAACGATTAAAGCCAAGATACCAATATGACCCGACTTTCCACGGCAGGTGACATGCAGGATACAGATGACAGTATGCTTCAAAACGAAGCTACTCTCTATGAACATATCCGATTGCAGGCTGATAAAGGACAGTCACTGCTTCGTGTGGACAAGTTTTTGTTCCTGCATCTGCAGGATACTTCCCGCAACCGAATCCAGAAGGCGGCAGAGGCTGGTTTCATACAGGTCAATGACCGTCCTGTGAAAAGTAGTTATAGGGTCAAACCTTTGGACGTTGTGACCGTATGGCTGGACCATCCTCCTTTCGATACCACTATAGAAGCAGAAGATATCCCCCTGGATGTGGTGTATGAAGACGACAGCCTGATGGTTATCAACAAGCCTGCTGGCATGGTGGTGCATCCAGGGTGCGGTAATTTCAATGGCACTCTGGTCAATGCCGTGGCTTGGCATCTGAAAAACAATCCGGACTTTGATATTAATAATCCTGAAGTGGGACTGGTACACCGCATTGATAAAGATACCAGCGGGCTGCTTGTGATCGCCAAGACCGCCAAAGCCAAGACGGGTCTTGGGCTGCAGTTCTTCAATAAAACCACTTCCCGTAGATACAATGCCTTGATATGGGGAGACCCCGGACAGAATGAGGGACGCATAGAAGGCAATATAGGGCGTGACCCTAAAGACCGTCTCCGTATGGCTGTGTTCCCTCCTGAAAGCGGTATAGGCAAACCTGCGGTAACACATTGGCGAATTTTGAGAAGATACAGACATACTACTTTGGTGGAATGTGTGCTGGAGACAGGACGTACCCATCAGATACGTGCCCATATGACTTCCATAGGACATCCGCTGTTCAATGACGCCCGTTACGGGGGACAACAGATTCTTAGGGGGACGCCTGACAATAGTTATCGTCTCTTTGTTCAGAATTGCTTCAAGACATGTCCCCGTCAGGCCCTGCATGCCAGGACACTGGGGTTTGTCCATCCCGAAACTGGGAAGGAAATGAACTTTGTCTCCGAACTGCCGGAGGATATGCAAAAGTTGGTGGATATGTGGGAAGCAACAGTGGAACGGGAAGAGAATAGATGAATCATCTGATTAATACATTGAAAATTCACATGAAAAAAAGTATGAAACGAATCATTGCAATCGTAGCGGGAGGAGATTCTTCTGAACACGATGTATCGCTGCGCAGTGCGCAAGGCATTTATTCTTTCATGAACAAAAACCTGTATGAAACTTATATCATTGAGATAAGCGGAACCGATTGGAAAGCACGTCTCGCCGATGGTAATACGGCTGTAGTCAGCAAGGAAGATTTCTCCTTCTATGTGGGAGACAGAACCGTCCGTCCAGATTTCGCCTATATCACTATTCATGGTGCCCCCGGAGAGAACGGATTACTGCAAGGCTACTTTGACCTGATACGCATGCCTTACTCTACGAGTGATGTTCTGGTGGAGGCGCTCACCTTCAATAAATATTTCCTCAACAATTTCCTTCGCTCTTTTGATGTGAATGTGGCAGACAGCATATTGTTGCGCAAAGGTGAGGATACCCAATGGACGGATGAGGCAATAGTGGACCGTGTGGGACTTCCCTGTTTTATCAAGCCTGCTGCAGATGGCAGTAGTTTCGGGGTGACTAAGGTCAAGACATGCACTCAGTTGCGTCCAGCCATAGCCAAAGCCATGGAAGAGGGTGATGAAATTATGATAGAGAGTTTTATCCAAGGTAGGGAAATTACTTGTGGATGCTATAAGACACGTCAGGGAAGCCATGTGCTGCCGATTACAGAGGTGGTGACCCAAAACGAGTTTTTTGACTATGATGCCAAATATAACGGAGCAGTACAGGAAATCACTCCAGCAAGAATCTGTAAGGATACAGCCCGGAGAGTGGGTGAACTGACCAGCCGCCTCTATGACTTGCTGAATTGCCGAGGCATTATCCGTATTGACTATATCCTGACTGGTGAAGAAGGAAAAGAGAATATCCATCTGCTGGAAATCAATACCACACCTGGAATGACAGCTACCAGTTTTATTCCGCAACAAGTGAAAGCGGCAGGAATGGATATGGGAGAGGTACTCTCGGAAATTATTGAAGACCGTATGGCAACGATGTAATAACCTCAAACCAAGAATGTGAATAAAAAAGACGCATATGATGACACTATCAGATTTCAACGATATCCGACCCTACAACTCAGAGGAGATTCCTCAGATAATTGATGAGTTGACCACAGACGAGGCTTTTAGGGAGTCCATGCGGAAAACCTTTACAGTCCCTGTAGATGCTATGCTGGCGAAGGGACGCCAGTGCGGTTCCTTGCTGGAAATTCAGAAGACTTTCGTTTATCCTTTCATAAAAGGGATATTGGACCAGAAGTCGGATGGCATAGATATGCAGGCTGACGAATTGGATCGCAATGGTAGTTATACCTTCATTTCCAACCATAGGGACATTGTATTGGATGCTGCCCTGCTCAGCGAGATGATGGTGGATATAGGTTTCAATAGAACTGCAGAACTCTGTACGGGTGACAATCTGCTGACAGTGCCCTGGATAGAGAAGATAGTAAGACTTAACAAAGGCATCGTGGTCAAAAGAGGGCTGAGCCTAAGGGAACAACTGGTGAGCAGCAAGCATCTCAGTGACTATATCCACTATGTCATTAATGTGAAAAAGGACAATGTTTGGATAGCCCAACGCCAAGGTAGGGCCAAGGATTCCAATGACCTTACTCAAGAGTCTATCCTCAAGATGCTCAGCATGGGAGGAAAAGGGACTCTGAAGGAAAGTATCAAGGAACTGAACATCGTGCCTCTGACGATTTCTTATGAATTTGACCCATGTGACTTCCTCAAGGCACGTGAATACCAGATGCGTCGGGATAATCCTGATTTCAAGAAGACTCGCGATGAGGATGTGAACAGTATGGAGACGGGAATGTTCGGCTATAAAGGTCATATCCATTACCAAGCTGGCAATACCATTAACGAATGGGTGGATAGTCTGCCAGACCAGATGCCCAAGACGGAATTCTTTGCCACTCTTACCCACCATGTAGACCATATCATCCACAGTAACTATAGGTTGTATGCCAACAACTACATAGCTTCGGATATGCTCCGGGAAGAAGAGCGCTTCGCCCAACTCTATACTCCACAGGAGAAGAAACGCTTTGAAGACTATCTGCATACCCAATTGGGACGTATTGAGATGGAGAATCCAGACAATACTTTCCTGACTCACAAGATGCTGGAGATGTATGCCAATCCGCTCTATAACTATTTGAAAGCGGCTGACCAGAATCATTGACCCCCTGTTTATGCGCTGGAAAGAGGGATTGCTTTTCCTGATAGCCGGTTGTATGCTGACTGTTGTGGTTTCCTGTGGTGATGAAGAGGGTTATGCACCTTCTTATGAGATGGGGCTTCTTGACCTCCATACGGATGCTACAGGAAAAATGGTGACAGCTATGGACGACCTGGATAGGGAATGGCCCGTAGTGGTAGAGGGAAAGACCTTTAAGGCGGATACAGTCTATCGATGTATGGCGGTATTTGTACGGCAAGAGAATAAGTTGGAAATCCACCAATTGGGGAGTGTATTGACTGTGATGCCTTTCAAATGGCAGGATGAACTGGTGTTTCATGCCGATCCTGTCAAGGTGCAAAGTAGCTGGAAGGTAAACAGGTATATCAATTTCTCCCTTCAAATTCCCCGAAAGCAACTCACCCATGTTTTGGGATGTGTGGACGGAGGCATTAGGACCATGGATGGAGGATACAAGAAGGCTGTTGTCTACCTGTATCATGACGCCTTTGGGGACGAAGAGGCATTCGATGCCACCACTTATATGTCTTTACCCATGACCTACTATGCAGACTCTCTCGTAGCAGGACGTGACAGTATTGCTGTACAAATCTCTGTCAAAGACAAGGGATGGGTGAGCTATCCGTTCCCCTTCTGAAAAAGGAAGGGAAGAGAAGCCTCTCCCCCTGCCCTCTCCTGAAGGAGAGGGGGATAACCTTTTGAAACCTCGTTGAGCTTTACTCAATAATGTACTCCCTGCCCTTCAGGGAAGGGCAGGGGAAAGGTTCTTACTTAGTTTTCCTTGAAGCGGCTACAAACTTGGTCATTGGGTGATGCCGAGGAGCGTGGACACTGGAGGGTGCCATAGAATTGGCATGCACTGCAGTTTTTGGCTCTGCTGTTAATAAGTCCGGAGAGGGTGGCTTCTGGACTTGAAAGACGCCCTGAAAAGAACATCCAAAGGAAAATCATGAAAATAATGAAGAAAATAAGGGCAGCCAGTAATGCTCCCATCACAAGGGCGATTGTCCAAAGAACGAAAAGGGCTGGTAGGGAAGATGTGATGGCGGGGTTCTGCTGTATCATGTTGCGGCAACCCCATCCAAGGGTGCACACGATAACAGCCAACCAACAAATGATGGCTTCTGTGGCTGAGGATTCTTCGTATCCCATTACAGGAACCATGATAATGTGTATCAATAGGGTAGCAATCAGTCCGATGCCGATTCCGATACCAAAACTTTTGAGGGATATTTCAACATCATAGTGGTTAAGAATCAGCATGCCGATGCTCCACGATACGAAGAGGATAATACCCATTGCGATTATTGTAATCAGTCCGATGACTATCCACGCCAATCCTCCCCAATCATTGAACTGATTCTCGGGTAGGGAGATATAATAGTAAGCCATGCATGCCAATGCTATGAGGTCGGCAATGACAATATAAGCATATTTTGTGGGGACTGTCTTTGAATGAGTAGATAGCAAGAGAAGGACGAGCAATACCAATATGGGAATCAGCAGAGGCCACAAGTCGCTGATGGTCATGCGGGTGTATTGCTTGAAATTGACGTTCCAATTGCCGCTTTGGGCTATGTCATGATTCTCCAGATAGAGACGCAAAGATCCTAGCTCATAGTTAGACTTCAATGGGAGCTCTTTGTTCATATATGCGATATATTCCTTCTCGGTCATGAGATGGTAGGCAGAGGCTGGTACATCAAATCCTCGACCCATATCCATCAGTACCACACCATCAGGCATGGGCGACTCTGTAGGAAACCATAATCCTTTAGGGAATGTTTCTGATGTACGTTCCACGCTAATGGAATTGCCTCGGGAGGCCCATTGCTCGTTGACAGGACATTCTACGTCTTCATGGATAATATATATGTATACGGGTGTCAGCCCTCGAGGACTATGGGGCTGGCCGATGTCGGTGGGTGAAGTGGCATGCTGTTGGTCAAATTCACTGTCAACATCGGTCTTGGCAGGTGCAGCAGAAGAGCTGAACGTCTTTTGAATCACCTCGGAAGAGGCACCATTATCTTCCAAATAACTACGGAAAGAACCATTGGCCTGATCCAAATCAATCTCTTCGCTGGCATAGTGGCGCATGGAAAGGATGTGGGCCCAACCTTTGGTGTCGCCTTTTTCTACATACAGCCATTCTGGATTGTTGGTATCGAGCTCGGAAAAAGGAATGTCTCCCTTGTCAAGATAATCCACTACGGCAGATGTGACGCTTTGCATGGACCATATGGGGGACTTGGTGGTCTGAACGATATAATCTTTGGCTAGATTTTGGGCCAATAAAAAGATGGTGCAAAAGAAAGTAGTGAGCAACAGTGTGACAATCCGCTTCATGTGTATGAAAATATAATAGAGATAAGTTGTAGTCTTGCAAAGTTAGTTTTTTAAAATTTGGCAGACAAGGGGTGGTGAATATTTTCATGGTGTATATAAGGAAGACGGGAGACTTCTACTGGGTCAATAGATTTTTTAGTGGGACGGGCAGTGACAGGTAGAATAAATCCCGCTATCGTTTCCCTTTTTGTAGGGCGTCAGCCAAAGGAGAGACTCCGTTTCATTGATGCCCGTTCTCCCATAGCAAGCACATATCTTGGCACGACCTGACAAATTACCAGAGTTCAGGATGTCCGATATGACCGTTTTGTCAACAAAAAAAACGAGGGTCTTGTTGGCAGTGTCTGTGGATTCAGTATGACTTCAGCCAAGCTGTCTGCTGATTCAGTTGATGAAGAGAAAAAGAGTCTGGTGAAAGCAGGAAATGACTCCTTTGGGAAATGAAGTTGATTGACTGGCCCAAGTATTCATGGTGCTTTCCAAAAGAGTCGTCGGTGCTTTCCAAAAGAAGCGTCGATTCTAAGCAAAAGAATCGACGGTGCTATGAAAAAGAATCGACGATTCTTTTTAAAAGAAGCGACGATGCTCAGAGGAAGCAGTCAATATACTCTCAGATGTCAATTAACTGCTATGCCGTGGGAGGTAGTAATACGGGACAAATACATAGTAAAATCATAGTTTTTCCCCTTGGGTTTCGTGAAGCTTTCTCTCTGTTGCCTTTCTGTCTCTGTGGATTCATCTGGAGCAACACCATAGAAATGGGTGGTTTCGTAAAAGATACTTGTTTTTCCGATGAGATGCAGTGCCCTTATGAGGACTCCTGTAGCAAGTCTTTGAGTCATTCATGGCATAGGAAAGGGAGCGCTTGCCATATACTCCAATTGCCACAATGTATGGATAGCGTTATTCAATGCAATCCCCCAGTCAATTTCTAATGAGCCCTTCGATATATAGATAGTGTATATATATTATAATGGAATACATATATTATATAGGGAGGAAATACAACATCGGTTGCCAGTAGTGACCGGCAACCGATGGAGAAATCTTAATCAAGTGTATTCAGAAAATTATTGCAGTCCAAGTTTGGCTTTGATTTCTGCAGTAACGTCTTTGCTCAACTGGGTACTGATGTAGGGAATGCCTGCAGTGAGGTCCATGATGTAAACATAGCCACCAGCATCACCGATTGCTTTAACGGCATTCTTTACTTTATCGGCAATAGCCTGCATCTTTTCTCCAGAAGCCTTCTGAAGAGCCTGCTGGTCATCCTGAGAAGTCTGCTGGATACGTGCATAGAGATCTTGCATTTCCTGCTCACGACGCTGTCTGATATTATCGGGAAGGGTAGCTTTGTCCTTCTCGTATTCTGTGCTCTTGCGCTGTAGTTCCTCCTGCATAGCTTTGATTTCTGTCTCGTATTGCTGTTGGAGTTTCTGCAGTTCATCCTGTGAGGTCTTGTATTCAGGCATGAGCTGGATGATGTCAGCAGAGTTGAAGTGGCCAAACTTCTGTGCGAAGAGACTCAGCGGCGCTAAAAGCAGCGCCATCAATAAAAACTTTTTCATGTGAGTTATTTGTACTGTTATAATTCTATTATTGATCGGTATCGGACTGCGAAATTAGTGATATTATTTGGAATAACCTAATTTTCCGAGTACTTCGTTGGATATATCGGCTGCAGGGGAGGCAAAAACAATACCGTTATCACTTGCTCTGTCAAGGACAAGCTGGTATCCACGTTGTTCTGCAACGGTCTTGACAGCATTGTAAATCTCGTCCTGAATAGGGCCGATAAGGCTTTCGCGTTTCTTGTAAAGTTCTCCTTCGGGTGAGAAATACTTTTTCTTCAGTTCGCTGGCTTCTTTCTCTTTTTGGAGGATGGCCTGTTCCTTAGCTTTCTTTTGCTCTGCACTGAGGAAAACACTCTCATTCTGGTAGTTTTCATACATGGCTTTTGCAGCATTGTTGAGGGTCTCCACTTCTGTCTGCCATTTTTTAGAGGTCTGATTCAATTGTTCATTGGCCCTCTCGTAGGCAGGGATATTCTTTAAGATATATTCCATGTCTACCAAAGCGAATTTCTGAGCCATCGAGGTCATACCCATCGCAATCAACATGACGCATGTTATCAAAAATTTCTTTCCCATAATATGTATGTATTTGAAGTTAATGAATTTTACAGTTCACGACCAATCATGAAATGGAAGTTGCTTCCTGCTTCTGTCCGAGAACCATTGACTTTATCAAATCCGTAGGCCCAGTCAATTCCCAACAGTCCAATCATCGGCAACCACAAGCGTACACCAAATCCTGCAGAACGCTTCATGTCGAAGATGTTGAATTTGCTGCAACGTGTCCACACGTTACCTCCTTCAATGAATGCAAGGGCATAGATACTGGTTTGGTCAAGCATGAGAGGATAACGAAGTTCCATAAGCATACGGCTGTAGGCATATCCTTCAGATCCGTAAGGGGTAAGGGAGCCGTTTTCATATCCTCTTAAGGCTATCATTTCTTGTGCATACCCTGTGGTGTAGCCTGACATGCCGTCACCACCCATATAGAAGGTTTCGAAGGGTGAGCGCTTATGCTTGTTGTAGTAACCGAGCAAACCGAATTCTGTGCGGGTCATCAGGACAGGGGTGTGCTTGGTGCTGTTGTTGAGGGCATTATAGGTCTTGAGGGAGAATTTCCACTTGTGGTACTCTATCCATTTGTATTTCTCCTTCATCTCGTCCATGTATGTGGTGCTCCGTACATTGTTGGCGAGGTTCTTGTAGTCTTTGCCGTCCCAAAGGGAATAGGGTGGGGTCATGGTGACTGACAAGGAGAACTCGGAGCCACTTCTGGGATAGAATATCTGGTCGGATGAGTTGCGCTGGAGGGCCAAGGTAAAGTTTACGTTGTTGCAGTTGCCGTCAGTCATGATGAAGTAGGACCAGGAGCGCAACATATATCGCTGATAAGATAACATGGCGGTGAATGTGAAATAGTCGTCAGGCCAGTGCAGACGCTTCCCCCATCCTATGCTCCCACCTATCATCTTGACATATTTGTCAGGGTCATAGTAATCGGCCATGTTGTAGTAGTTGCCAGCTGTACCATAGCCATAGAGATTCTGGTAATAGTAATTGTAGTAATTGCTGTTATAGTAATTGCTGTTGACGTCGGTCTGTTTGGAGTAATAGAGCGAGATGGAAAGGTTGTTGGGACGTTTCCCTCCAAACCAAGGGTCCTCAAAAGACAAACTATACTGCTGATAGTAGGTACCATTGGTTTGAGCTTTTATCTCTATACTCTGTCCCATGCCTTGCGGGAGAAGCAACCGATGCTTCTGGTCGCGTTTGAAGAGATTCTGCAAGGCAAAGTTGGTGAACTTGACACCGATGCTTCCTGTGACACCTACTACACCCCATCCTGCTGATACTTCCAACTGGTCGCTGCTCTTGGGGACAAGTTTGTAGGTAACATCTACCGTTCCGTTGTCTACATGTGGTTTGATATCAGGTACCATATGCTCAGGATCCCAGTGTCCCATTTGGGAGAGATCCTTGAGTGACCTCATGATGGCTTCCTTGTTGAAGAGGTCACCAGGTTTCGTGCGGAGTTCACGACGGATTACTTCATCGAAGACACGCTCGTTTCCTGATATGGATACACGGCCCAAATGAGCTTGCTGGCCTTCTACGACACGCATTTCCAGGTCAATAGAGTCACCCACCACATTGGTTTCTACAGGAGAGATGTGATTGAATACATATCCGTGGTTGTAATACTGGTTGGAGATGGCGTCGTCGTCTGTGGAAAGTCTCTTCTCCAGTTGGGTCTGGTTATAGACATCACCATGCTTAAGGGCCAGTGTTCGATTGAGCGCATCTGTGCTGTAGATGGTGTTGCCTACCCAAGTGATGTTCCTGATATAGTATTTGCCACCTTCTTCAATATTGAGGTGAACGTCGACATGCTTCTCGTCAAACTGGGTAACAGAGTCACTGACAATGTAGGCATCGCGGTATCCCCACTCGTTGTATTTTTTGATGACATTTTCCTTGTCGGCTACATATTTGTCTTCAATGAACTTCTTGGACTTGAAAAAGTTGGCAAGACGGTTCACTTCTTTGGTCTTCGAAAGGGCTTTCTTGATGGCCTTGACTCTGGAAGGGTCGACACCGGTGAGGTAAATCTTGTGGACTTTGACCTTGCTGTGCTTGTCGATGTTGACCGTAACGTCCACATAGTTCTTTTTGTCGGGATGGTCTGTACGGATGATGTCTGCAGTAGCATTCTTGAATCCCTTTTCCTCAAAGTAGTTCTTGATGACTATTATGGCCCGGTCAATGGAGTTGGTGCTTATCTGATTGTCTTTGGTAAGGCCTATTTTGTCCTCCAGGTCCTCCTTCTCTGTCTTCTTTACACCCGTGAAGGTGATACTGGAGATACGGGGGAGAGCGGTGAGGTTGATGTGCAGATAAATCTTGTTGCCCTTGATACTGTCGGCGCTGATGGAAACATCAGAAAACAATCCCTGCTTCCAGAAATTGCGGATAGCTGTGGAAACAGCATTGTCTGGTTGAGGGAATGAAATGGTCTGGCCAACGCGTAGTCCGGAGACCCCCAACAGGATGTTTTCATCGTATTCCTTGACTCCGTCAATGATGATGCCGTCAATGACGTATTCGGTGGCAGATGAAGAATAGTCCATGGGGGGATTTACCTTGACAATTTCTGACTGTGCCCTGGAAGGGAACACAATTAGCAGAAGGATGTATGTCAGGAAAAGAAGTCGTCTTGTCATAAAGGAAATATGTGCTAGTCTACTTGTTCAGACAGGTTAATCTGTTCACTGGTTTTGCCGAAACGGCGCTCGCGTTGCTGGTAGTCCCATACGGCTTTGCAAAGGTCTTCGCAACCGAAGTCGGGCCAGTAGGTATCGCAGAAATATAGTTCGGAATAGGCGCATTGCCAGAGGAGGTAATTGCTCAGGCGTTGTTCTCCTCCTGTACGGATGAGCAGTTCGGGATTAGGCATGAAAGCGGTCTTCATGTGTGCATCAATGGTCTCTGCGGTAATGTCGTCGGGCTGCAAACTTCCTGACTGGACGGCATGGGCGATGTCTCTCACTGCTTCCTGCATTTCCCAACGCGAGGAATAACTGAGAGCCATATTGACGGTCATGGCTGTATTATGGCGCGTATCGTTTACAACGTTCTGGATATGTGCCAAAACGTCCTTGGGGATACGGGTGGTGTCTCCAATGCAACGCAGGCGTACATTGTTCTTCATAAATATCTCTTCCTTTAACTGGGAGAGTACCAGTCCCATCAAGGCCGCTACCTCATCGTCTGGACGGTTCCAGTTTTCCGTGGAGAAGGTATATAGAGTCAGGTATTTGATACCTATTCTTACTGCTTCTTCTGTGACGATGCGCACAGCCTCTACTCCTTGCTGATGGCCTTGGCTACGTTCCAGACCACGTTGCTTGGCCCAACGGCCATTGCCGTCCATGATGATGGCAACATGTTTGGGAATCCTGTTCTTGTCGAGCTGTTCTTTATATGTCATGGTTGTAGATGGGTATGCTTGTTCAATAGGCTTTGTTGCAATTGGGGCAGATAGGGGCAAAACTGTAGGTGAGGGTAATCATCGTGGTACAGTAGCTGTCTTTGTTCTTAAAAGCTTCCGAGGTGATGCCTTTAGGGTCTTTCAGATTGTCGAGCTGGTCAGACAGACTGAAGTGCATGGCCCAGTCAAAGGTAAGGTTCAGACGTTTTCCTAAACGGTATTTGATGCCTAGTCCGAATGGGATATTGGCTGAAAAGGCCTTGCCGGATGAGCCGTAGGTGAAGCCTGCCCCTAGTTGCAGGAAGGGTGTGAGACGCTTGTATCCCATGTAACCGGAATAGTAACCGTAAGGCCAGAAGTTGAGTTCGTAGATGCAACTGAGGTCTGTAACGGCTCCGGAAAACGAATGGATATAAGGTTGGGCTATGGTTCCCGATGGTGTATTGTCAGGAAGGAAGTCTGCATGGGCGTCTCCTTGTCCCTTGATACCACCTGTGGTGAGTTGTACTTTCAATACATTATGATGGTCAAAAAGATATCTCCATAAGGCAGTGATTGCCGGACAAGTCTTGGAATACATCTTGTCATTGACATCACCTAAATAGAAGGATGTGCCTATGCCTCCGCCAATCTCCATACGGAATTCAGCGTCTTCCTGAGCAAGGCTTTTTGCTGGGAATGCCAGCAGTGCACAAGAACAGAAGCCTAGAACAATCATTCTTATATAAGGCATGATGTCAGTCGGGATATTTTATTGGGTGAATGATGTCTGGTTGTTCTTGAAGCCGAGGCGGTTGATTCTCCCTCGCCAGATGTCTCCTGAACCTCCGCAGAAAATCCACATGTATTTATCTTTGTCAATGGTCCAACTGAAGTTGGAAGCAGGGATGGCCGCAGGATGGAGGTAGGTGTTGCTCTGTGGAATCCATGTGCGTCCGCCGTCGTTGCTGATAGAGAAGAGAGAGAGGGTGTCTCCTTGAATACCCAAAGAGTAGATACGGTTGTCGTAGGCTATGATTTGGGTACCTGGCAGGGAGGGATAGGGGAAGGTGATGTCATTGCCTGCGTTGAAATAGTTCCAAGGCTCAGTGTTGGAATCCTTGTTGTCAATCACCTTTTTCCATTCGGTAGGAGTCGTACCGTCTTGCAGGAGACCTCCCATGATAACATATTCGAAATTGCTGTTGAAACTCATGGGCATCCATACAGAGGTGAAATGGCTGGCTGGTAGCAAATGGGAGGCATTTTCCACTGCATCAGATTCCCATACTGCTCCATCGGCTGAAACATACATCGCACCATCCTTGATAGCATAGAGATGACTGCTGCTATGGGCCGTCAAGGCATCAGGAACCAGTGAACTTCCTGAATCGCTCCAGTGGATGCCGTCGTCAGAACGCATTACCTTATTGTCTGCTACCATGTAAAATATATTGTGTAGTAGCTGGATGTTGCTGGGATTGAAAGAGGAAAATGGAAGGTAGGTTACGGTCCAGTTTTGTGGTGAAGACGTCGGAGCGCTGATGCAAACTGGCTGGCCGGCCTTGAGGGCAAAGACATTTAATTGGGCATCCTTGTAGAATGCCTTTTGAAGGGTGATGTCTGTCCAAATGTCATGGGCATTGGCTTGCTGTTGCCAAACGAAAAGCTCCGAGTTGACTTGGTGTACATTGATGCTTACTGTGTACTCTTTCTTTGCTTTGCCTGAATAGGAATAGCATATGAAGGTACGCGGATGAGTAAAGTCGAGGGTGTCTGTTCTGGAGAAGAGCGTATCGGTGCCATTGGCTGTACGATAACTGAGAATACCGTCACTAGAGATGTTGCTGAAGATGACTTTGTCTACATGAGTACCTATAGGAAGGGAGTCGGGATTGTAGATTTCGCCTTTGTATTGGTCAATGTACAGGGCATAAAGGCTTCCAGAAAGGGTAGTATTATAAGTGGTATCCTTACCACTGCTGGTTTGGGATTGGATGGTACGGATAAGACTTCCGAGGGTGATATCAGTAATGGCGCAATGATTGCTGTTCAGGCTGGTGCTATCAATGGAATCTTCTGTATTGCAAGAGAAAGTCAGACACCCCCAACATATGGTCAACAACCATGTTCCAATAAAGGATTTCTTCATTTTTGTGGTTATAGTATATATGTTATAAATGCAAAAGTACTCACTTTTAAGGAAATTCTTTCTATAATCTGTCTGGTTTTTGTCGAAAAAATACTAATTGTCGAAGTCTTCCTCTGTGTTTGAATCCTCTTCTTCAGTAGCAGAAGGCAGATAAGATTCGGGGATGTTGTTTTCATCGATAACTTCTTCTGAGGGAACCTGCATTTCATGGTCGGGAGACAGAGACGCATTGGTTAGATGCCTTTGGATGAGAGCCCATGCTAGCAGGAAGAATAGGAGAATTCCGATAATGACAATGACAGTGACTGTTTTCCTTCCATTGTGTGAATATACAGGGGTAGTGCCCTCTGGAAAATCTGTCTGTAGTGGCTTGTTTTTTCGTGACTGAGAGAGCATGCACCCGCATTCTGGGCAGATGCGGTTAGTATCAGGTATGATAGAATGGCAGGTAGGACAAGTCGTTGTTCCTAACGGGTGACCGAAGGAATTGTCCTTAAACGGATCATCAAGGACATTGTTGTCAAAAGTCAACTTGGGGGGCTGGGAAATTACAGGTGGCTGGGATGTCAATAATGTGCCGCATTTCATGCAGAAACGGTCGGTAGGCCTTATAGGAGATTGGCACTGGGGACAGCAGGTTTCTGATGTGACTTTATAACCGCAGGAAGGACAGTAGATGGCATTAGAGGGTAGCGTTGCACCACAGTGATGACAATTGTTCATGAGCAAGAGGGTGATAATCTGGTTGCAAATATAGCAATTCATGGGAAAAGAGGGTCATAAAGAAGCCTAAAGAATGTTGTGGGTAGGTACGGAACCAACTGCAGAGGCCTCTTTATTAGAGTCAGTTTAGACCTTTTATAAAGTGACAAATTGAAAAAATAGACTCCAATATCAAGTTTGGCACACTCATTGCAAGGTATAAGAACTGTGGATGTCAAGGATCCACCAATAGATAAACCTTTTGAATATAACAGAAAAAAAAGAATAATAATTATGGGAAAGATTATTGGAATTGACTTAGGTACGACTAACTCTTGCGTATCTGTATTTGAGGGCAACGAGCCCGTGGTAATCGCTAATTCTGAAGGCAAACGTACTACTCCTTCTGTAGTAGCTTTTATTGAAGGTGGCGAGCGTAAAGTGGGTGATCCTGCCAAGCGTCAGGCTATTACCAACCCTAAGCGTACTATTTATAGTATCAAACGTTTCATGGGTGAACCCTATGATATGGTTCAGAAAGAGATTGAACGTGTTCCCTACTCTGTGGTAAGGGGAGACAACAATACCGCCCGTGTGGAGATTGACGGTCGTCAGTATACTCCGCAGGAAATTTCTGCTATTATTCTTCAGAAGATGAAGAAGACGGCAGAAGACTATCTGGGCGAAGAGGTAAAGGATGCAGTGATTACCGTTCCTGCTTACTTTAGTGATTCTCAGCGTCAGGCTACCAAGGAAGCAGGTGAAATAGCCGGTCTGAATGTACGCCGTATTGTCAATGAACCGACAGCAGCCGCTTTGGCTTATGGACTTGACAAGAGCAATAAGGACATGAAGATTGCTGTGTTTGACCTGGGTGGTGGTACTTTCGATATTTCTATTTTGGAATTTGGAGGTGGCGTGTTTGAAGTACTCTCCACCAATGGTAATACTCATCTGGGTGGTGATGACTTCGATCATGTGATCATTAACTGGCTGGTAGAAGAATTCAAGAATGATGAAGGTGCTGACCTTAGTCAGGATCCTATGGCAATGCAGCGTCTGAAGGAAGCTGCCGAAAAGGCCAAAATAGAATTGTCTAGTTCTACTACCACTGAAATCAATCTGCCTTACATCATGCCTGTAGGAGGTGTGCCCAAGCATTTGGTGAAGACTCTTACTCGTGCCAAGTTCGAACAATTGGCTCATAGTCTAATCCAAGACTGTTTGGAGCCATGTAAGAAGGCTATTTCAGATGCCAAACTCTCTCCTTCTGATATCGATGAGGTAATCCTTGTAGGTGGTTCTAGCCGTATCCCTGCAGTACAGAAATTAGTGGAAGACTATTTTGGCAAAGCACCTTCTAAGGGTGTCAATCCAGACGAAGTAGTAGCGGTAGGTGCTAGTGTTCAGGGAGCTATTCTCAATAAGGAAAGTGGCGTGGGCGATATCGTATTGCTGGATGTGACTCCGCTGTCTCTCGGTATCGAAACCCTGGGCGGTGTAATGACCAAGTTGATTGATGCCAACACTACTATACCTTGCAAGAAGAGTGAAACATTCTCTACAGCTGCCGACAACCAGACAGAAGTAACTATCCACGTGCTACAGGGAGAGCGTCCTATGGCTTCTCAGAACAAGAGCATCGGACAGTTCAACCTTACCGGTATTGCTCCGGCACGTAGAGGTATTCCACAGATTGAGGTAAGTTTTGATATCGATGCCAACGGTATTCTCAAAGTGTCTGCCAAGGATAAGGCCACGGGTAAGGAACAAGCCATCCGTATTGAAGCTTCATCAGGTCTTTCTAAGGAAGAGATTGATCGTATGAAGGCAGAAGCACAGGCTAATGCCGATGCTGACAAGAAAGAACGTGAAAAGATTGACAAACTCAATCAAGCCGATTCTATGGTATTCCAGACTGAAAACTTCCTGAAGGAGAATGGCGACAAGATTCCTGCTGACCAGAAACCTGCTATTGAGGCAGCAGTAGAGAAACTGAAGAATGCCCACAAGGCACAAGACCTCGCCGCTATTGATGCCGCTACTGCCGAACTGAATCAGGTGATGCAGGCAGCCAGTGCACAGATGTATAGTCAGGCAGGTCCTCAATCTGGCGCACAGGCAGGTCCTCAGGGCAACACTCAGAATACTCAAGATTCTAATGACAATATTCAGGATGCCGATTTCGAGGAGGTGAAGTAAGACTGATTAACAGTAATAATTATCGAAAACAAAATCCGTGTAGCTCATTGAGTTACACGGATTTGTCTTTGGGTATGACGGGCATGTCATACATCTGTGGTGAAAGTCCATGTGGGGCGTAGTTGCCAACGAACCCTATAGCGACTTGCAAGTTTCGAGTGGTGACGCTCGGGAGAGAAGAAGCAATAGCGAAATCGTGGCCTGACGAACAGAAACATGGTACTAAGGCGCATCAAGCGGACAAGCTGGCCAAAGACAGTGAAGCTCCTAAAGGCAACCGTAACCTTGTTGCGTAAACCATGCAGGTAAACGAGGAAAGATGTATGGCTTATCCCGCGAGGCCTCGGCAGTCCGCAAGGATAGTAACAACGAATGTCGAGGAGTCAGCAGAGGCCGAAGTAGCCGACCGCGTGACGGTCAAGGCGAAGGGCCGAATCGTGCATTGTCTTACAAGACAATCTGTGTATTTGGAAACTGTAGTAGTCAGATGGCCGAAGAGGAACTCTCTTTTCAAGACGATAGGGCGTATCCTGACAATAGAGAAGAAGTGACGATGTCCAATATGCGGAGTCCAAAAGGGACAAGACAAGCACGAAACCGCCGTATGCCGAACGGCACGTACGGTGGTGTGGGAGGAAAGAAAACGAAAGTAGGTCAGAAAACTTACTACGTTTTCCGACCTACCCGATTATAATACGCCGCTTCACACTGATACACTTGTCTATACCCAATTGTTCTGCAATCGTTTGACAGCGATTGATTCCGTAAGAATACGGATAAACTCCTGCATGGAGTGCTTGCGGTAGGTCTCTTTCAGGATATGCACGCATCCCGACATCTGGTTGTCGT
>JALERS010000024.1 GCA_022763905.1 Prevotellaceae bacterium
ATGACCGCATCGTCAATGAAAACATCAAGACGGTATCCCAACTCCAGAAAAAAGGGAAAAACTCCCGTGTGCTTGCTCTTGTTTCCTCCTTGATGGACAAGAAAGCCATCTTCCTACAGGAGGAAATCTCCAGCAAATACACACCCAAACAGGAAATCCATGTCAGAATGGGCAAAGACTATCGTACAGAACAAGCACTACAGTCACTTGCCGATCAACTGGGGAAATTCCCCAAACGCTATAACCTGCTGATGAAATACCTTGACATGGCCTGTATCGATGAAAGCGGGAATCCCACAAAGGAAGTGAGCAAAAAAGCCCTACTAGAAGCATCAGGGATTTCTAATGCCACCCTTTCCGCCATGCTAGCCAAAGGCTATATGGAAACCTATAATTTCCAGGTGAACCGAATCTCTGACGAGCCTGTTTCCTGCATCCCGCCCAGAAAACTTTCCTCTGCACAACAAACTGCATTCAATGACATCTGTCATCAGTTTGAAAGCAAACAGGTGTGTCTACTACATGGTGTCACTTCCTGTGGAAAAACAGAAATATACATCCACCTCATCCAACAACAACTTGAACAGGGTAAGCAAGTACTCTACCTCTTGCCAGAAATAGCACTGACAACCCAGATAACGGAACGGCTCAAACTCTTTTTCGGAAACCAATTGGGGGTCTACCATTCCAAATACTCTGACAACGAACGACTGGAAATATGGAAAAAGCAACTCTCCGAACAGCCATACTCCATTATCCTCGGTGCACGTTCCTCCCTGTTCCTCCCCTACCAAAACCTGGGACTGGTCATTGTGGATGAAGAACATGAGCCTTCTTACAAACAACAAGACCCTGCCCCTAGATACAATGCCCGTGATACCGCTATCGTATTGGCCTCCCACTGCCATGCCCGCATCCTGCTGGGAACAGCTACTCCCAGTATGGAATCCTATCACAATGCCCAGACGGGCAAATACGGATATGTATCACTCAAGCAAAGATACGGGAACGTATGTCTGCCTGAAATCCGCATCGTGGATATCAAAGACCTTATGCACCGCCAACTCATGAAACCTCCTTTTTCCCCCATGCTGGAGGAAGAGATGCGGAATGCCCTCAACAACAATCAACAAATCATCCTTTTCCTAAACCGAAGAGGCTATACTCCTGTATTGGAATGCAGACAATGCGGCTGGGTACCTACCTGCCAATTCTGTGACGTAAGCCTCACCTACCATCAGGAATTCCATAAGATGATATGCCATTATTGTGGCACCACCTATGACGTTCCTCGCACCTGTCCCAACTGCGGTACCTCAGACATGCGTTCAATGGGCTTTGGTACAGAGAAGATTGAAGAAGAAGTAAAACTCCGTTTCCCTCAGGCACGCACAGCCCGGCTTGACTTGGATTCTACTCGTACCCGCAATGCTTATGAACGCATCCTCACCCAATTCGCCCGGCAACAAACCGACATCCTGATAGGTACCCAAATGGTTTCCAAAGGCCTTGACTTCGCCCATGTACATGTGGTAGGCATTCTAGATGCCGACACCATGATGACCCGACCTGATTTCCGCGCATTTGAACGCTCCTACCAATTGATATCCCAAGTAGCAGGAAGAGCAGGCAGAAGGGACGAGAAAGGTATTGTCATCCTGCAGACCCGACATCCCGAATACTCAGTATTGGGGCAAATAACTACCAACGACTATCCTTCCATGTATCGGGAGCAAGTCGAATTGCGCCAAGCTTTCAAGTATCCTCCCACCTGCCGCCTGATTGACATTTACCTGAAGCACAAAGACCAACAGACTGTAGCAGATGCTGCCAAGTATATGGCCTCCCTGCTTAGGAAGCATTTTGGGACATATATACTGGGACCCGACAGGCCTGTCATTGCCAAAGTACATATGATGTACATCAGGAAAATCATTCTCAAGACCCAGCCGGAACACTCGTTACAAACTACCAGGCATATCTTGGCTCAAGTTACCCAGCAACTCAAACAAAACTCCACATTCTGTTCAGTCAATATCGTTTTCGACGTTGACCCATTATAAGCCCTCATCAGGCACTCGTCTGTTTTGTACCGACTTACTCTTTTACATTCTCTGCCTTTTCGTGGAGAGATATCAATGCCTTCTTGTACCCTCCCAATGCAAAAACTTCTGTTCTTGAATAATAGTTGCTGTCCTCCTGACGCTAGTGACCGATTGGGAACAAAGACAGGCATGCTTCTACCTTAGGACTCTCTTTTCGAAAAAACGCAAGCCCAACATGACAAAATTTATCATTCTCATTCTGTTATAGCAAAATAACTTTCTGTTTTCTTGGTACGGAGACCATAAAATCAGTAATTTTGTATGCCTATAAGAAGGGCCGTGTACCCCTGAGCAAATTACACACATTCAAACAAAACAACTTAAACAAATATCTAGATTTATGGCAACATTAGATTTAACCAAGTACGGCATTACAGGTTCTACCGTAATTGCCCACAATCCTTCTTATGAAGAATTGTTCAAAGAAGAGACCAAGGCTGGTCTTGAAGGTTTCGAAGTAGGTCAGGAAACCGAGCTCGGCGCCATCAATGTAATGACAGGTATTTTCACCGGCCGTTCTCCTAAAGACAAATACATCGTTGATGACAAGCAGTCACACGATAATGTATGGTGGACTTCTGATTCTTATAAGAATGACAACCATCCTATGAGCGAAGAAGTATGGGCCCAGGTTAAGAATATTGCCCAGAAGGAACTCTGCAACAAGAACCTCTATGTTGTAGATGCTTTCTGCGGAGCCAACAAGGATACCCGTATGGCTGTTCGCTTCATCGTAGAAGTAGCATGGCAGGCTCACTTCGTTACCAACATGTTCATCCGTCCTACAGAAGAGGAACTGAAGAACTTCGAGCCCAACTTCATCATCTACAACGCTTCCAAGGCAAAAGTAGAAAACTACAAGGAACTGGGCCTCAACTCTGAAACCTGCGTTGCTTTCAACACCACTTCCCGTGAGCAGGTTATCATCAACACTTGGTATGGTGGTGAAATGAAGAAAGGTATGTTCTCTATGATGAACTACTACCTGCCTCTTCAGGGAATCGCTTCCATGCACTGCTCTGCCAACTGTGACATGAACGGTGAGAACACCGCTATCTTCTTCGGTCTGTCTGGTACCGGTAAGACAACTCTTTCCACCGACCCGAAACGCAGACTGATTGGTGATGACGAACATGGATGGGATGACAACGGCGTATTCAACTTCGAAGGTGGTTGCTATGCTAAGGTTATCAACCTCGACAAGGAGTCTGAACCCGATATCTATAATGCCATCAAGCGCGATGCTCTTCTCGAGAATGTTACTGTTGACGCCAATGGCAAGATTGACTTCGCTGACAAGAGCACTACAGAAAACACCCGTGTTTCTTATCCTATCAACCACATTACCAATATCCAGCCAGGTTCTTCTGCTCCTGCTGCCAAGAAGGTTATCTTCCTTTCTGCTGATGCCTTCGGTGTATTGCCTCCTGTATCTATTCTGACTCCCGAGCAGACCAAGTACTACTTCCTGTCAGGTTTCACTGCCAAGTTGGCTGGTACAGAGCGTGGCATTACCGAACCCACTCCTACCTTCTCCGCTTGCTTCGGCCAGGCATTCCTCGAGCTGCATCCTACAAAGTATGCTGAGGAACTCGTCAAGAAGATGGAAAAGAGCGGTGCCAAGGCTTATTTGGTAAATACCGGTTGGAACGGTACTGGCAAACGTATCTCTATCCGTGATACTCGTGGTATTATCGATGCTATCCTCAGCGGTGCAATCGACAATGCTCCTACCAAGCAGATTCCTATGTTCAACTTCACTGTACCTACAGAACTCGAAGGTGTTGACACCAACATCCTTGATCCTCGTGATACCTATGCTGAAGCTGCTCAGTGGGATGAGAAGGCTAAAGACCTTGCAGCACGTTTCATCAAGAACTTCTGCAAATACACCACCAACGAAGCCGGCAAGGCTCTCGTTGCCGCTGGTCCCCAGCTCTAATCCAAGGATTATCCTTTATAACATTCAAAACGGATGCGCTTCACGGTGCATCCGTTTTTGTTTATACTATTCAGCCTGTTCCACAGCTCAGTAGAAAATCAGTGGGGATAAAAATGGCTTAGTAGAAATTGAGTGGGGATTGTATTGAATAATTTTGGCTCAGTAGATAATGGGGGACACTCGTTGAGAACGGAGAAGATATTTGTCGGAAAGACCTCTTCTGGCT
>JALERS010000031.1 GCA_022763905.1 Prevotellaceae bacterium
GGATGCCGAAAAATCTCTGTGACCCACTTGTCCATCTCGTGGGATAATTGTACCTTTGCTTTATACATCACAATTGTTTTTCTTGTCTTATGCTGTCAATACCCCTCATTAAGAGTCTGGTCAGTCAGGCCTCCGATATACCAGGAGTACTGGATTCCCTTCAGGTCCCTTTCCAAACGATTTCCCATGCCAATTGGGCAGCCTCTTATCCTTACTGTCCCGATGTCAAGTTTCGCATGGCCTATAACTCCTTGTCGCTTTTACTTCATTTCAAGGTGAAGGAAGATGCTGTAAGAGCGGTCTATGGAGAGGACAACGGTGAGGTCTGGACAGACAGTTGTGTGGAGTTTTTCTCCATTCCCGCCGATGATGGCATCTATTACAATTTGGAATGCAATTGCATTGGAACCATCCTTTTGGGAGCAGGTCTTAATCGGGAACATCGTGAGCGAGCCAATCAGAACACTTTGGGAAGCATTCAGCGTTGGGCTTCTTTGGGGCGCAAGCCTTTTGGGGAGATACTTCATCCTACAGAATGGGAGGTGGCACTCATCCTTCCCTATACAGCGTTCTTCAAACATCGCATCCGTCGTTTAGAAGGCAATGTTGTTAAAGCCAACTTCTACAAGTGCGGAGACCGGCTTCCCCAACCCCATTTCCTGTCTTGGCAACCCATTGCATTGGAAAAACCTAATTTCCATTGTCCTCAGTTCTTTGGAGAACTGGCCTTCTAGTCTTTCCGTTCAGTGCTATGGCTTTGTTGCTGCCCAAGCCTTTCCGTCCTATCGACCTTTCTTTCACCATCCAGACCGACTTGTTTTGTCTGGATATACAGGAGGCGGATACCCGCCATTTCTGTTGTAAAGGCGATGAGACCCATCTTACGGTCTTCTGTCCCCGTCATACCTGTTTTACCGCACCCAATTTTCAACCCTGGTTTCGCAATGTATTAAGGGAAGTGTTGCGCCGTGAAGCCCGAGTGCTTTTTCCTGCAAGAGTGGCGATGTGGTCACAACGTACCGGTCTTACTTACAAGCGGCTCTCCATTAAGAAAACCTCTTCCAAATGGGGAAGTTATTCTAGTCTGGGCAATATCAATCTGTCGCTGTATCTCCTGTTGCTTCCTGCCCGATGTCTGGATTATACCATCTGCCACGAATTGTGCCATAGCCGTGAGATGAATCATAGTCCTCGTTTCTGGTCCCTGCTCACCCAAATGCTAGGACAAGACCCCAAGCCCATCGGCAAGGCTATGAATGAACAGGTGCGTACATGGTATCAGGAAGAAGATCCCCGTTATCTGCTCATCTCCAACCTATAGGTTGACTTTTGGGGTTCTTTATACAAGATTATATAATTCTGTCATGAACATTATGGGATGGTTTTGCCATCTCCGTATTCAATTGTAATGCGAAAATTCTATCAAAACGAACGGTTTTCGATAATAAAAACTACCATTTGTAAATTAATTCAAGGAAAAAGTAGGTATAAAATGATTTTATTTAATTAACTTTGCACCACGTAGTACCCTGCACTTATTGGCTGGTTGAAGAAATCGGCTGATAACGTGTGACTATATAATGGATTTTTTCCATGTGAAAAAGGCAGACTCCAGCCTGTTTAACCTGTAATAATTCAAAGAACACAAATATCAAATAATCATTAGTTTAACTATTAAAAAGAGAGTATGAAAAGATTCATGTTGTTTTTTGCATGTCTGCTTTTTGTAGCAGGCAGTGCATTGGCCCAGTCTCGCAAGGTAACGGGTACCGTTACTGATGCCAAGACAGGTGAAGCTCTCGTAGGAGCCCAGGTATTTGTTCCTGGTACCTCCTTCGGAACCACCACCAATTCTAAGGGTCACTTTACCCTTGCGAATCTTCCTTCCAAGTACAAGACTCTGACTGTGTCCTATTTTGGAATGGAGACCAAGCTAGTTCCCGTAGCAGCTGTCATCAATGTTCAGTTGGCTGAAAACTCCAAGGTACTTGATGAGGCAATCGTTGTAGCTTATGGTGTAGAAAAGAAGTCCTCCTTTACAGGATCTGCTGCCGAGGTGAAGACTGAAGACATTACTGCCCACGTTACTTCCAATGCTGTCAATGCATTGGTAGGTAAGGTTGCCGGTGTTCAGACTACCTCTACCAGCGGTGAGCCGGGTTCAGCACCTGCAGGTGTCCGTATCCGCGGTATCGGTTCTCTGAATGCCAGTTCTTCTCCGCTGTATATTGTGGACGGTGCTCCTACAGAATTGTCTATTACCAACATCAATCCTCAGGATATCGAGTCCATGACCGTATTGAAGGATGCTGCTGCCAGTGCCATTTATGGTGCTCGTGGTGCCAATGGTGTTATTATCATTACTACCAAACGTGCCAAGAAAGACCAGCCCGCTACAGTTACCTTCGATGCCAAGTGGGGTTCTAACTCCCGTCTCGTTCCCCAATATGACGTGATTGACAATGCAGCCGGTTACTATGAGACCCAGTATCGTGCCCTCTATAACTCCAAGTATTACAATGGTTCCAGCAGTTCCGATGCCTATGCATTTGCTGATGCTGCCATCCTTGATCGCAACAATGGCGGTCTCGGTTATCAGGTATATACCGTTCCCAATGGAGAGAAGTTCATCGGTACCAATTTCAAACTCAATCCCAATGCCACTCTCGGTTATGTGAAGGATGGCTATTACTATACTCCTGATAACTGGTATGATGAGGCATTCTCCAACTCCTTCCGTCAGGAATACAATGCTTCTATCAGCGGTAGTTCTGAAAAACTGAATTACTATGCCAGTCTGGGTTACCTCGATGACGGTGGTTTCGTTTCCAACTCCGGTTACAAGCGTTATACAGGCCGTACCAATATCGAGTACGAGTACAACAAGTACATCAAGCTCACCACCAACATGAGCTATACCCAAGGTATCAGCCAGACCGCCAACTACGATGCTGATACATATGGAAGCTCAACCAACATCTTCTATCTGGCCAATATGATTGCTCCTATCTATCCGCTTTATGTACGTAATGCCGATGGTTCCATCATGATGGAAAATGGCCGTGTCGTTTATGATGCCAACCAGACTGCTCAGTCTCGTCCCGCCTTTGTAGGTAATGCCATCCGTGACAATGAGTTCAACAAGGCACGTCGTATTTCTGATGTATTCCATGGACAGTGGGGTGCTGTAGTAACACCTTTGGAAGGTCTTACTCTCAATGCCAACTTTACTGCTGACATCTACAACAGCCGTTACAACAAGTTGTACAGCCCCTATGGCTCCAGCTCCGGTACAGATGGTGCTGCTTATGTTTCCCACAGCCGTACCCAAAGTGTCAACCAGCAATATTTTGCCAACTACAGTCACACTTTTGCCAATGTGCACAATATGACCTTATTGGCTGGTTATGAGCAGTACAATCTTAATGAGTACTCACTGAGTGCTTCCAATACCCATCTCTTTGATCCCAACATTGGTGAATTGAACAATACCAACAGTACCAAGAATCGTGAATTGGGTTCTTCTCGCGACCAGCTCATGCGTGAAGGATTCTTCGGTCGTGTGCAGTATGACTACGATTCCAAATACTTCGCCAGTGCTTCTATCCGTCGTGATGCTTCTTCCAAGTTTGCTCCCGGTCATCGTTGGGGTACTTTTGGATCTTTCGGTGCTGCTTGGCAGATGAACAAGGAAGACTTCTTGAAGGATGTTACTTGGATTGACCTTCTCAAGTTGAAGGCCAGCTGGGGTTCCCAGGGTAATGATGGTGGTATGGACTACCATATCTGGGCTGACCGTTATACCACCAGTTATGACGAAGAAACCAAGTCTTACTCTATCACCCAGGTACAGAAAGGTAATACAGACATTACTTGGGAGAAGAATAAGGAGTGGAACTTCGGTGTAGAATTCGAATTATTCAAGGGTCGCCTCAACGGTTCTGTTGAATGGTATACCCGTAAGACCACCGACCTGCTGTACACCAAGTCCTTCCCTCTGTCCTCTGGTCAGACTGCTCAGGGCTATAATGTCAATGTAGGTTCTATGCTCAACAATGGTCTCGAAATTGCCATGGAGGGTGTAGTACTCAAGACCAACCAGTTTGAGTGGGCTCTTAATTTCAATGCCACTACCAACCACAATGAAATCCTTGAACTTGATCCTGATGTAGCTGAAGGCGGTATCAAATCATCTTCTTCTATTCTTCGCGAAGGTGGTTCACGTTATCAGGCTTATATGATTAAGTATGCCGGTGTAGACAAGACCAATGGTAAGGCCATGTACTACAAGGATGTTACAGACAACCAAGGTAATGTCATCGGCCGCACCACAACCTATGACTATACTGCTGCCACCAAGTATGACTGCGGTTCTACCCTGCCCAGTTGGTATGGCGGTTTCGGTACTACCTTCAAGGGATATGGCTTCGACCTCACAGTAGGCTTCTCTTGGCAACTCGGTGGCAAGATTTATGATGGTGGTTACCAGCAGTTGATGCACAATGGTCTCTCTCAAGGTACCAATATGCATAAGGATCTTCTCAATGCATGGAGCTATGAGAACCCCAACAGCAATATTCCTCGTCTGAGTGCCGCTTCTGCTGATGATGGTCTGTTGACCCAGTCACAGACTCCTATTGACTTCTTCCTCACCAGTTCCAACTATCTTTGCCTGAACAATCTCACACTGGGTTACACTTTGCCCAAGAGCATTGTACAGCCTTTGAAGTTGAATAATGTACGTGTATATTTCTCTGGTGAGAACCTCTTCCTGCTGACTAAGCGTAAGGGTCTTGACCCACGTTACAACTTCGGTATCGGTTCTATGACTCAAGGTGCAGGTCTGGCTAGCGGTGACTATGCCAGCTCACGCTCCATCGCTGCTGGTATCAGCATTACATTCTAATCCATTAACTTAATACATCCAAAGATAAAGAATTATGAAACTATATAAGATTTCTTTATTGGCCTTTGGCGCATTGTTCACATTGTCTTCCTGTAATGACATTGATGAACAGATGCCTGCAGGTGGTGAGTTGACCGGCAACCAGTTGGAAAGTGTTTACCAAGAAACTCCTTCTCGTCAGGAAGCTTCCTTTAACGGAATGTTCACTATGATGGGCCAACCTGACTATGCACTCAATTATATCAAGAGATTTGATGAGAGCCCCCGTCCTGATGATGCAGGTTTCTTCACCATCCACTTCTCCGATGACTTGGAAGGTGCCGATATGTTTGGTCCTAACACTAATTACAACTGGTTCAGTGCAGCTTCTGAGTTGTCTACCCGTAATGCCAACTATGCCAACCCGTATATTCGTTACGTGATTCCTTTCAAGCAGATTGGTCTTGCCTTGTCTAATATCAGCACTTTGGCAGATACTGTCATGATAGCACAGAGCCGTGCTGTACGTGCTTACGACTATATGACACTGGCTCCCCATTTCTGCTTCTCTACCCAGCCTGATTCCATCTCTATTCCTATCCTGACTGATACCACGGATTATGCACACAATCCCCGTCAGTCCTTCCGTAAGATAATGGCCATCGTAATGGAAGACCTTGACTTTGCCGTTGAGCATCTGCAGGGTGTTGCCCGTACGGATAAGAGTCGTATCGATGCCAGTGTAGCCTATGGACTTCGTGCTCGTGCCAACCTTCTTCTGGGTAAGTATGCTGAAGCAGCTGCTGATGCCGACAAGGCTATGCAAGGTTATACTCCTGCCAGCATTCAAGAGGTATCTAAACCCGCTTTCTGTGATTTGAATGAGCACAATTGGATGTGGGGTGTAAGCATTCCCAAGAACATTGCTGAGATTAGTACTGCTTCTACTCCAGCTTCCTGGATTTGCTCCTTCTCTGGTGACGCTTATACTGCAGGTGGTGGTGTATATGCCATGATTAACGTATTGCTGTATAACAAGATTTCTGCTACCGACGTACGCAAGGGTTGGTGGCTGAATGAGAATAATGAATCTCCTTTGCTCAACGGCTTGGTATGGACTGATACCGAAAAAGGTATTTCCTATACAGGTCAGGAAATTGTAGATGCCACGATTAAAAATGTCAAGGAGCCTTTCTTGGGTTATTCCAATGTGAAGTTTGGTTGCAAGGATGGTATTGGTTCTACTACCAACATCAATGACTGGCCTCTCATGCGTGTAGAGGAAATGTATCTTATCAAGGCCGAAGGTCTGGCCAAGAGCAATCAGGTGGCCCAGGCTAAGCAGGTACTCTCTGACTTCGTGAAGACTTACCGTGATCCTGCTTATGATATCAATAGCATTACACGTTCCCTTGAGGACGAGATTTGGTTCCAGCGTCGCGTTGAACTCTGGGGTGAAGGATTCTTTACCATTGATGCCAAGCGTCTTGGCAAAAATATCGTCCGTTTCCATGATAACAAACCTTCTAATGTACCCGATGCTTTCAAGTTCAACATTAAGTACAACGATCCCTGGTTGAACATGCGCTTCCCGAGTACTGAAATGGACAATAACCTTGATATCATTGACAATGTAGGTGGTACTCAGCCTGAAGCAGGTCAGAATCCTGAATTGCGTGACGGTGTAACCGACTAATTTACGTTTAACCTAGAAATAAAGCATTTATGAAACTGAATAAGATATTTTTGCTGGCATTCATCGCTTTTGCAGGAGTCTTCGCTTCCTGTGACGATGATGACGACTATAAGGCAGGCAAGCCCGCAGGTGAAGTGGATGTACGTTTCGTTGAAGAAGGCGGTCAGATTTCTGTACCTGTTACTGCTACTTCCTTTTCTGTCAGCTTGTGTCGTTTATCTGACAAGACTAAGGAACTGAAGGTTCCTATCAAAGTATTGTCTGCCAATGACAGTGTATTCAAAGATATTCCTCAAGAGATAGTTTTCGCCGCAGGTGAAGATACTGTTTCTTTTGACGTGACAGTTACGGACAAGGTTGAATTCTTCAAAGAGTATCCCTTCAGCCTTGCTATTCCGGAGGAATACACACAGCCTTATATTGATGAGGATCAGACTCCCACCTTTAATGCCAATGTCATCAAGAATGACTGGGAAACCAAGTATATTGTAGGTTATTACAGCTGGTGGTATGAGAATTCTCAGCCCGTTGGTCTGCCTTTGCAGTATTCTGAAATTTTGGATATGTGGCGTGTTACCAACTTTGCCTTCATGGAGGGCACTTCCTGTTTCCAGTTCCTGTGGGACGGTGATGTGACCAAGGATGCAGTGTTGAAACTCGTTACTCAGAGCGGAGAACCTCAGAAAGCAGAAATTCCTACTGATCTAGTTCATTCTAAATATGGTCCGGTCTATACCAAGTGGCTGTCTGATGTGCCTACCGTATATACTGCAGCCGATAAGGAATTTGCTATTCCCTTCCAGTGGGGTGTATTCATTGGTTCCAATTGGGGTAATTTCGGCAGTGGATATGATCTGTTCTATCTGCCTTGATGAGTTGATTAGTAGTTTCTGATAAATATCCGACCGCAGGGAAATGGCTCCTTGCGGTCGGTTTTTTTGATTGAGCTGTCTTATTTTGATTGAGCTGTCGCTCAACGAGGTTTCAGGAGGTTTCAGGGCTCAGTAGAAAATCAGTGGGGGATTCAATTAGAAGTTGAGGGGAAAACGAATTTTGTTTGATGGCAAAAGAATATCTCAAAGCAATAGCAAGTGCAGTATTACCGACACAAATATCAGATTATTTTTTTAGTAGTAGGAGTTGAACAGGCAGCAACGGAGATTGAAAGTAGCTTAGATGCGCTACCTGACAAGGAATTGACTGATGACATCCATTTTGAATCAAAGGGCTTTATGGAACCTGTTCATGTTACAGAATTTCCTATAAGGAATCAATTGGACATGAAGTCAACTGGTATCATGACTAAGAGAAAACTAGTCAACCAATAGTAAAACTAATTATTAACCCAGTCAACTGACTTTACAAATAAGACTCAAAGTAGTCAACCTTTTCCGTTAAACTACAACAC
>JALERS010000040.1 GCA_022763905.1 Prevotellaceae bacterium
CTAATGCCCGAAAAGGCTATTGGTGCACCGTCCATAGCCCCATACTTACACGTGCTATATCCAATGAGAACTTGAAACGAGCGCACTATCCCACGCTTTCGGAATATTACGAGAAAATGCACCCGCGTTAAGAACCGCCGTATGCCGAACGGCACGTACGGTGGTGTGAGAGGTCGGTAAACACGAAAATAGGAGATAAACAACCTGTGATTAGTGTTTACCTCCTACTCGATTCATTTGCCTCTTGAAAAGTTTAGCGGACAGTAATAGAAAAGAAGTTTGTTTTTCCGATGAGAGTCAATACCCTTCTGTGGTCTCCTGCGTGTCTTTGGGTCATTCATGGCTAGGAAGATGTCCACTTGCCATATACCCCAATTGCCGCATTGTTTTGATAGAGTTATTCAATACCATTCCCAGTCAATTTCTACTGAACCTCGACAATTCCTGGCAAGTGTTCTTGTGGCAGAATGTCGAAAACAAAACTGTGCCGTAATAACGGGTATTACGACACAGTAAATAAGAATGATGTTTTTCTTTACAGAAAAACGAATCAGAGGTTCGGATTAATCTTGCTCCATTCGGAGATGGGAGGAACAATGTTCAAAGTAACCAGTTCGTCGCGCATCTTGCACAAGTGAGCGTAGCTGGCATCCAGTTTGGCAATTTCCTCAGGAGTTCCCTCAGGTACCTTATAGGTGCAACCCTTCTCATCCAGAGTGGTATTCATAGCCATCATGATGTGGTTGTATTTGTCTGTCTGAACGTAAGTTCCTGCAGGCCAACGGAATGCTTCACCTCCCATGACGGAACGAATCATCTCTACAGAGCAGTAAGCAGGGCTCTGCCAAGAGGAACGACCGCGGAGTTCAATAATCTTGGCTCCACCTTTGGTAACATCCACCTTGAGTTGTTCCCATTCTTCTTCTGTCAAGGCAGGAGTACCAATCAGTTCGCTGAGAGGCTTGCCTGCAACCTTGACTGCACTGCCGAATACGGCCATTTGTTCTCCGTGGCCACCATAAGTAGCGCAACCGGTTACTTCGTACTGCTTTACACCAAACTTCTTGGCAAGTGCGCTCTGAAGACGGGTAGAGTCAAGAGCTGCCAAAGTAGTTACCTGAGAAGGTTTCAGCCCAGAGTAGAGAAGGGTAACCAGACCAGTGAGGTCAGCAGGATTGAAGATAACTACAACATGTTTTACATCGGGGCAATAGGTTTTGATGTTTTTGCCGAGCTCTTCAGCAATTTTGCAGTTACCTGCCAATAGGTCTTCGCGGGTCATACCAGCTTTGCGGGGAGCACCGCCAGAGGAGATAATGTATTTGGCATCTTTGAAAGCTTCGGCTACGTCAGTGGTAGCGGTGAGATTGACACCGTCAAAACCACAGTGGAACATTTCTTCCAGCACACCCTCCATGCCAGGAGCATATACGTCATAAAGACATACGTTGGGGGTCAGTTTCATGGTCAGTGCGGTCTGAACCATAGTGGAACCGATAGCTCCACCTGCACCAACGATAACAAGTTTGTCAGTTGTTAAGAATTCCATAATCAGTTGTATTTGTATGGTTTGTATTGAGTGTTATTCTTCCTGTATTTATTGCAAAAGTAGTATTTTATTTTTGTATGGTGATACTGAGGACCTAATTTTTAAACATTTTGTTGTGTTATATTTTCATGATGGGTATTACTTGTCAGTAGCGTCCTTGTATGCTTGTAAGGCCGCTTCATGTTTCTGTCGAGCATGCTCCTGCTTGCTTATTGCCCCGTCGAGAGCTTCTTGTATGTTCTCTTCGGCTTCCTCCATGGCTTTCTGAGTAGGAAAGGTAGCACCGCTGATGGCGTCCAGACAGCGTTGTAATGAGTCTACTTCCTGCTGTGCCCATTGCATTTCCTGCTCTGTTGAATTGACTTGAAGAGCTAGTTCCTGTATATTGACTGTTCTATTGCAGGATGCGCCTATCATACAGAGTCCTGCCAAGACAATGGCTGACAAGGTTGAGGGGAAATAAAAAACAGGGGTTGTCTTCATGGCTGATTCCAATTGAAATCCACGATAATCGGGCAATGGTCAGACGGATGCCAAAAGTTGGAAATCTTGTCTTTGTTGCGTACGGGTGTGGTGTAGTCATCCCAAATGGTTTCTGCTCGGGTCACTTTGTCTACAAGCGGAGTGGTAAGATAAACGAAATCAATGCGACGATGGGGAGTGGAGAGACAGGGGGTGTCGGGATGGCAGTGCTTAATAATATCCACATAAGGCGTATGGGTGAGGATGTAATCATGTAACAGGTAGGCTGAAGCATTTTTGCCTTGATGGTAGTAATTGTCATCAGCTGGCGTAATAGAGTTAAAATCTCCCATCATCATCCACATCTCCTGATTGGCATCGGGGTGTCGTAGGATTGTTTCTTTACAGATGTATTCCATTTCCATCTTTCTATAACGATCTCCATCGCATCTGCGGGCACTTTCTTCACGTTTCTTTTTATCCTTAATGCCGAAACCAAAACTCTGGGGCCAGGTGTGCAGAGTGACTATATTGAGACGTTTGCCATTTACTTTAACCACTGACCAGGATGCTCCATGGGACACAATAGAATCTTTTCCATTGCCGACAATAAGTTTTTGCATGTCAATGGGATAACGGGAAGTAATCAGCTGGGGGTAATTGTCTCGATGAGCACTAAGGCGGACATATTTATGCCCATAGGCTTTTGCCAGTTTTTTCCAGCGTTCCAGACATTGCTGTTCTGTTTCCACTTCCCGGTCGGCAGTCTGTGAGCGGTAGAGTTTCTGAGCTTCACACCATACACATATGTCAGGTTGCTGGTTCTTAACCCATTGGGTGAAACGGGCATAGTTGTCAGTTTGACCATCCCACATGCCGTTTTGGATGTTCCAGTACAAGAGTCTTGTAGATGACGTTTTTCGGGCGTAAGAAAAAGTCATGCAGACAAGTGCAATCCCAAGAAGAATAAAATTTTTCATGATTCGGAAGTAAGAGGAGTTCTGATTGTTGATGGACGTATAGCTAAAGCGGCATTTTCTGCTGCTTCCATAATTTCTCTTTCACCAGGCAGTTTGTCATTGATGCCACAGAGATGCAGGATGCCATGGATAATGACACGGTAGAGTTCAGTATGGTAGTCAGAATGGTACTTTTCACTATTGGATTTTACAGTGTCAAGACTGATAAAGATATCTCCGTTGATAATACCATTCTCTGAATAATCGAATGTGATGATGTCTGTATAGAAATCATGTTGGAGATATTGTTTGTTGACGTCCAGGATTTTCTCGTCATTGCAGAAAATATAGGCGATTTCTCCTATTTTAAAATGGTATAGTGCTGCTACGCTTTTTATCCATTCATTGGTGGCCCTTTTCTTGATATCGGGCATGTGGGTTTGACAAGTAGTATAACTAATCATATGAGAAATGTTTAGTCGAATAGGGAAGGAGATGATATGTTGTTGGTGAGACGTTCTGTTGGAATGGTCTTTCCGAGATGCTGGTATGCCAGTTCTGTAGCTTCGCGTCCACGGGGTGTACGCTTGATGAAACCTTCCATGATGAGGTAGGGTTCATAGACTTCTTCTACGGTACCCTCATCTTCCCCAATGCTGGTAGCAATGGTATTGAGTCCTACAGGTCCCCCTTTGAACTTATCAATGATAGTAAGGAGTATCTTGTTGTCGATCTCATCAAGTCCGTATTGGTCAATATTGAGCATTTCAAGAGAAAGTCGTGCGATGGACAGATCAATATTGCCCGTTCCTTTTACTTGCGCAAAGTCTCTGACACGTCGTAGCAGGGAGTTGGCGATACGGGGAGTTCCCCTGCCTCTGCTGGCTATTTCGCATGCGGCCTCAGTACTGATATCTACTTTCAGCATGCGTGCAGAGCGCATGATGATACGCTGTAAGGTGGGTACATCATAGTATTGCAGATGCAGATTGATACCGAAACGTGCTCTGAGAGGAGCGGTAAGAAGTCCGCTGCGAGTAGTGGCGCCTACTAGTGTGAAAGGGTTTAAAGTCAACTGAATGCTACGTGCAGAGGGGCCTTTGTCTAGCATGATGTCTATTCTGAAATCTTCCATGGCGGAATACAGATATTCTTCGACTACTGGCGACAGGCGGTGTATTTCGTCGATAAACAGTACATCATGTGGTTCCAGTGAGGTGAGCAATCCGGCCAGGTCACCGGGTTTGTCAAGTACGGGGCCTGACGTTACCTTGAATCCCACTCCCAATTCGTTGGCAATAATATTGCTCAGCGTGGTTTTGCCCAGTCCGGGAGGTCCATGTAGCAGGGTATGGTCAAGTGGCTCACCTCGATATTTGGCGGCTTCTACGAATATGCGTAGATTGTCCACCACCTTGGCTTGGCCGTTGAAGTCATCAAAGGACAGAGGTCTGAGAGCGTTTTCGTAGTCCTTGTCCGCATGTAGACCAGTCTGTTCGCATCTGATATCAAACGTATCTTTCATATAGGAAGTTGATGAACGGGCTGATTATTTCTTTTTCTTGTTGTTCTTCGTCAAGATTTCAAGTGCTTTTTGGACACTTTCTGAGTCTTCGTTGACGATGGCAAAATATTCAGACATGTCCCAGATATCTCTGGCGGTAAGCGCCTTGATAATGAGGGATATCTCTTTGACCGCTCTTGTCTTCTCTTCTTCATTGGCTGGGGTTACTTTGAGACGAGTGCCAGTGGCGAAGATACTGTCAATAAGCTCAGCTGGTGCATTGTAAGTGTTACGGAAAGTCTTGAAGTCCTTGTATGTCTCCTTGAGTTCCTTGCGGTGTTTGTCTTGATAATCCATGTAGTTTTCCAAGATGCAGTTCTTACGACTGAGGTTTTGGTAGTACTTGGAATACTTTAGAGTATCGAGGGGAATGAAGTAATCGGGCATGATGCCACCACCTCCATAAACAATGCGTTGCTTCTTGAGGGTCTTGCATTTTAGGGAGTCGGCGAAATGGATACTATCGGCGTGCATCAGTTCACCTATCTTATAACGATTGTATACGTCTTCCTGATATTCTTTGGATTTCCCTTTGACATAAGGTTTCTGTATGCATCGTCCAGAAGGTGTGTAGTAATGGGAAACGGTGATTCGTATGAGAGAACCGTCAGGTAATGGGATAGGTCTTTGTACCAGTCCTTTGCCGAAAGTGCGCCTGCCTATGATAATGCCTCTATCCTGGTCTTGGATGGCACCACTGACAATTTCCGAAGCAGAAGCAGAGTATTCATTAACCAGAACGACAATGTCACCTTTGAGAAATTTGCCACCAGCCTTGGCCTTGAATTCCTGATGGGTCACTGCCCTGCCATCGGTATAGACTACCATCTCGCCAGGTTGTAGGAACTGGCTGGATACTCCTACTGCGGCTTCCAGATAACCTCCACCATTGTCTTGAAGGTCGAGAATAAGGCTTTTCATGCCCTGTTTCTTCAGTTTGACTAGTGCTTCTTCCAGTTCCTTGGGAGTATTGACTGCAAAATTGCTGATTCGGATGTATCCGATAGAGGGGCGAATCATATAGGATGCATCTACTGAATGCAAGGGAATCTTGTCGCGGACTACCTTGAATTTGAGGATTTCAGGTACACCTTTTCTGACAATCCCCAGTATGACGGTAGTGCCTTTGGGGCCTCTAAGACGTTTCATAATGGATTCGCGACTCATCTTTACTCCCGCTATGACAGTGTCATTGACAAGTACAATGCGATCGCCTGCCAGGATACCTACTTTTTCTGAAGGACCTTTGGAGACTGGCTGGATGATGACGAGGGTATCTTTGAGGATGTTGAATTGTACACCTATTCCTTCGAAGTTGCTGTTGAGCGGTTCGTTGAATTTTTTAGTTTCTTCTGCATTGGTGTAGGATGTGTGCGGATCGAGTTGTGACAACATTCCCTTGATGGCTGCATCGGTCAGTTTGCTTTCGTCCAGTGTGTCAATATAAAGTGTTTTTAGTGCCAACTCAGCCATAGTCAGTTTGCGGAGGGCCATTTCCGCTTTGGGCGATAGTCTTTCATGCTGGGCAGATACTGTAAGTGTGGCCAAGACTGCCATTAGAAGAAGAGTTAGTTTTTTCATAGGGATGATGGGGTTGGGGGTAAATATTCCGTTACGTCTTCGCCGTAGGAGATGAGTTCTCTGATGGCGCTGGAACTGATACATTCATATTGGTGTTCTGTAAAGAAGAGCAAGGTTTCCACTCCAGTGGCATGCTTGTTCATTTGGGCAATGTCTCGCTCGTATTCAAAGTCGCGCACCGAACGCAGTCCTCTGATAATGAACTGCGCATTCTTCTTTTGGGCAAAGTGAGTGGTAAGCGTGTCGTAAGCCTCTATTTCAATTTTGGGATTGTTCTTGTAGAGTTCTTTCAATGTTCGGATGCGTTGCTCTATGGGGAAGAGAGACTTCTTGTTGGCGTTGACGCCGATACCGATGACAATCTTATCAAATAGAGGTAAAGCCCGTTGGATGATGTTGTCATGTCCAATGGTGAAAGGGTCGAAACTCCCAGGGAAGATAGCTATTCGCTCCATGGTATTGTAGGGTTTATTCTGTCGGGAAGTTGTCTTCGGGACGGTCTTCTTCGATGATAAGATTACCGATGATGAATTGCTGACGGTCAAGGGTGTTCTTACCCATATAATATTCCAGCAATTGTCTTACGAGGTCATCCTTGTGGAGGGTGACTTGCTCAAGGCGCATTTCTTCTCCGATGAAATGCTTGAATTCATCGGGAGAGATTTCACCCAGACCTTTGAATCGGGTGATTTCAGGATTGGGTCCCAAATCCTGTATAGCCTGCAAACGTTCCTGTTCATTGTAGCAGTATCGGGTTTCGAATTCAGAACGGGAACTGGTTTTTTTCATGATAGCAGCTCCTGCAGCATGGGCATCCAAGGTGGCAGATGAGGTGTCTTGGGTTGACTTGGCTGTTTTCTTGACTTTGTTTCTTACACGGAAGAGGGGAGTCTGTAGGATGTAGACGTGTCCTTTCTTGATAAGGTCGGGGAAAAACTGTAGGAAGAAGGTGATGAGGAGCAGACGGATATGCATTCCGTCTACATCGGCATCGGTGGCAACAATTACCTTGTTGTAACGCAATCCGTCCAGGCCGTCTTCAATGTTGAGGGCAGCTTGGAGCAGATTGAATTCTTCGTTTTCGTATACCACTCGTTTGGTGAGTCCGAAAGAGTTAAGTGGTTTTCCTCTCAGACTGAATACGGCTTGTGTGGCTACATCACGACTTTTGGTGATGGAACCACTGGCGGAAAGACCTTCGGTAATGAAGATGGAGGAATCTTCTCTCCTGTCTCCTTTGGCGTCATTGTAATGGATATGGCAGTCACGAAGCTTGCTGTTATTGAGACTTACCTTTTTGGCTCTTTCTTTGGCCTGCTTGGATGCACCTGCCATAGCCTTGCGTTCCCGTTCAGAAGCAATTATCTTGTTTTGTAGAATTTCGGATACATCTAAGTTCTTGTGGAGGTAGTTGTCTACATTTTCCTTGATAAAATCGCCTACAAACTTATTGACGCTAACTCCAGAGAGAGGAAACGGATTGCCGTGGCTATCCTTGGGCGGTGCCATAGTCAGAGAGCCCAGTTTGATTTTAGTCTGGCTTTCAAAGACAGGCTCAATAACTCTCACCGCAATGGCTGCTACGAGTCCGTTCCTAATATCTTGATATTCGTAACTCTTGCCGAAATATTCCTTGATGGTGCGGGCTATATGCTCCTTGAATGCACTTTGGTGGGTACCGCCTTGTGTGGTATGTTGTCCGTTGACATAAGAATAGTATTCTTCTCCATATTGCTCTGTATGGGTGAATGCAATGTCAATGCCATCACCTCTAAGGTGAACAATGGGATACAAGGCAGGAGAAGTGAGATTGTCAGTGAGTAAATCCTCAAGTCCGTTGCGGCTTACGATGCGTTTGCCATTATTGTAAATGGAAAGACCTGTATTAAGGTAGGTGTAGTTACGCAACATGAAACTGACGGTTTCATCCTGAAATTTGAAATGCCGGAACAGTTCGGGATCAGGTTCGAAATAGGTGAATGTGCCGTTTTCTTCTGTGGTTTCACCATAGGACTCATCAATGAGAATACCTTTTTCGAAGATGGCTTCATGATACTGTCCATCCCGATGACTGCGCACTACAAACTTGCGGCTCAGAGCATTGACTGCCTTGATACCTACTCCGTTGAGACCTACGCTGGCAGTGAATACTGCTGTATCGTATTTCGCACCTGTGTTCAATTGGGAAACTGCAGGAATCAGGCTCCCCAATGGGATGCCTCGCCCGTAATCTCTGACAGAGGCACTGAGGTCATTTTGGATTTCTATGTCAATACGTTTGCCGAATCCTTCGTTGAATTCGTCGATACTATTGTCGATAGTTTCTTTCAGCAATACGTAGATACCGTCTTCTGCGTGTGAACCATCTCCCAGTCGACCGATGTACATACCCGGTCGCAGTCGGATGTGCTCTACATCATTCAGATGACGGATACTGTTTTCGTCATAGATTACCTCTGTCTGGGACGGAGTAGTGGAATCCTGGCCGATAGGTGTAGTGAGATTGTCTTCTGGCATGGGTATGAATTAAATGTCTTTTTTATAGCAGCGGCGACGGCGTGTGCTGTCGGTTTCAAAATATTCCCATTGTTTCTGCACGGCAGTATTAGATTCCAGTTCGGGATTGGTTTCACACCATTTGTAGCCATTGCGGATGTAGATGGGTAGCAGGTCGGTAAAGAGGAGTGCATTGACTCCTTTGTTCTGGTATTCTGGTTTGATGCCTACAAGGAGGAGGTCCAATGTGTCAGGCTGTTTAAGTTTGAGGGCTTTGAGGATATGATACCATCCAAAGGGCAATAATTTACCTTTGGCTTTCTGTAAAGCTGCCGAAAGACTTCCCATGCTGATGCCGACTCCGATGAGTTCTCCTGATTCTGTCTCAATGAGTGAAACCATTTCCAGATTAAGCAGTCCCAAATAAGTCTTGACATAGCAGTCTATCTGCTTTTGGGTGAGTGGTACGAATCCGAAGAGGTTTTTGTAGCTTTCATTGATGAGGTCAAAGATGCGTTGACCATAATTTTGCTCTTTGATCATCTTGCGGTTAGTCAGTTTGACATTCCTCAATCCATATTTCTTCTTGACGATTTCGCTGATACGAACCATCTTGTCGGGTATTTTGTCAGGTACAATCAGTCGGAATTCCACCCAGTCGGCTGCCTTTTCCAGATGTAGCTGTTCCATATGGGTGGGATAATATGGGTAGTTGTAGATGGTGGCCATTGTACTTGGCAGGTCAAAACCTTCAATGAGCATTCCTTCGGCATCCAAGTCAGTGAATCCTAACGGACCTTCCATCTGGGTCATTCCATGAAGTTTTCCGTATTGTTCCACTGCTTCCAGCAACGCCCTGCTGACATCCAGGTCGTCAATGAAATCAATCCAACCGAATCTTACAATCTTTTGCTGCCAATGCTCATTGGCGCGATGGTTGATGATGGCAGCAACACGTCCTACAACTTTCCTTTCTTGATAGGCTAGAAAATAGGCGGCTTGACAGAATTCCATAGCAGGATTCTTATCGGAGAATGTGGACATCATATCTTCGTACAGGTCAGGAACGGAATAAGGATTGTCCTTATACATATGATAATTGAAGCGGATGAATGTCTTCATCTCCTGCTTGCTGGTGACCTGTTGGATGGATGTTTTCATGACCATAATGATGCATTAAAGTCCAATGGACTTCTATTTATAATTTCAACAGACAAAGATAATAAAAAATTACGACAACCAAGGATTGGGCCGACTTGTTCAATGAGAAAGCAATGATGAAAATAATGCAAAAAAGAAAGTGGTGAGAAAAAAGAAAGTCGTTTATTTGTTAAAATGAAATGAAAGATGTAATTTTGCCTATGGATTAGATAATCTCAAATCGGATAAATACTTTTTTAGAGCACAATAAATTATGAGAAAACTGATTATGATTATTGCAGGATGGGCAGCATGCCTTTTCCCTGCTACCCAGGCTGCTACTGAAACCAGTAGGGATGATGCGCGTGAATCTCATCTGTTCTTTGGTATCCAAGGAGGAGGTCAGACTACTTTCACGAATTATGATAACACCCAACTTATCATGCCGTATACGGCTGTTTATTTTGGAGGATACTACAACCCTGTTGTGGGTGCCCGTCTCCATGCGAGTGGTTGGCGTTCAAAGGGTAATCTCAATGCTACCAACTATTACTACAACTACTATACAGCCAATGCAGACTTGTTGATGAATCTGTCCAACCTGCTTTGGAGCAAGAACTCCCATACCTTCAATCTGGTATTGCTGGGTGGTATAGGTCTCAACTATGCTTGGCACAACAATGATATGAACAATATCTTGACTCAGAATCCTGCACTGGTAGCTCAGAATCCTACAGCCTGGAAAGGTTCCCAACTGGGACACAATTTCCGTTTAGGACTTCAGTTGGATGTCAACGTATGCAAGCATATCGGTGTTAATTTGGAAGTGACTGCCAATAATCTGAGTGATAAGTTCAATTCCAAGTTTAATAATGATGATGACTGGATGCTGACAGCAGCAGTAGGTGTGAGCTATAAGTTTGCTTTCAAAGGCAAGAAACCTGTTGTGGCTCCTGTAGTAGTTCCTACTCCTGCTCCTGCACCCAAGTCGGCACCAGCACCTAAACCTGCTCCCAAGCCTGCACCTGCTCCTGCACCAGCACCTAAACCTGCTGCCAAGCCTGCACCAGCACCTGCTCCTGTAGTGAAGAACCTTAAAGAAGATATCTTCTATGAAATCCGTTCTTCACAGATTGCTTCTACTGAGCAGGCCAAGATAGACCGTATCGTAGCTTTCATGAAGGAAAATCCTTCAGCAAAGATTGAAATAACAGGCTACGCAGATGTGAAAACTGGTAATCCTACTATCAATATGAAGTATTCCCAAAAGCGTGCTGACGACCTCAAGGCACTGCTGGTGAAGAAGTATGGCCTTGACGGCAGCAAGATTTCCACAGCAGCAAAGGGTGATACGGTACAGCCTTTTGCGGAGAATGTGAAGAATCGTGTTTCCATCGTTGTAGGAACCACTGCCCAATAATTAGTTCTGACTTTTTGAATCAGAGCATGAGCGTGTGTCTTCTCTCTTAGGAAGATACACGCTTTTCTGTAGTACGCTCGGCATGAGCATTGTCTAACGGGTGTAAATTCCGAGTGAGCCCTCATAGCGGGAATCATATAGCCCAAGGCAAGGGTGTTGTCCATCGTGAGGTGGAATCTGAAGGAAGCCAGCGGTCAATATCTGGCCTGACAAACAGAGACAGAGTGTTATCATAGTTTTTCCCAATTGGGTTATTGTGAAATTTTCTCTCTGTTGCCTTTCTGTCTATGGATTCATCTGGAGCAACACAATGGAGTTGGGAGGATTCGGAAAAGATATTTGTTTTTCCCGATGAGATTCAGTACCCTTATGAGAATTCCTTCGGGCTTTTGAGCCATCCATGGCAAAGGAAGAGATGTGCTTGTTGATATACCCCCAATTGCCACAATGTATGGAAAGAGTCATTCAATACTATCCCCACTTGATTTCTACTGTAGCCGAATGGTGTCCAGAACTTGTTGCGATGTAATGGGGGCATATAGTGATTGTTTTGTGTAGTATTACGAGGTCGTAGACAAATGGCCTATTATTATATATATGAAAGGAGGATGCATCGGGAAGGGAAAATTTCCTACCTTTGCAATCCGAAAATGACCATCATCCTGTATCCATGAATGAAATTGATATAGACCGACGTCTGTCCTGTTATGAGATTATGGCCCCTGTTGGGTCATGGGAATGTTTGTATGCGGCAATAAAGGCTGGTGCCGATGCTATATATTTCGGCGTGGAAAGTTTGAATATGCGTGCACATTCTTCTTCTCATTTCTCTTGTAGTGACCTGAAAGTGATTGCAGAGGAATGCGACAAACACCATGTAAAGAGTTATTTGACTGTCAATACCATTATGTATCCAGAAGACCTGGACCTGATGCGGCAGATATGTGATGCTGCCCTTCAAGCAGGAATATCTGCTGTCATAGCCAGTGATGTGGCTGTCTTGCAGTATTGTCGGAATATCGGTATGGAAGTGCATTTGTCTACCCAGCTCAATGTGAGCAATACGGAAGCCTTGAAGTTTTATGCACAATATGCGGATGTGGTAGTTTTGGCTCGAGAACTCAACATGAATCAGGTCTGCCAGATAAGTCGTGATATTCAAGAACAGCATATTGTAGGTCCCGGTGGTCAACTGATACGCATTGAGATGTTCTGTCATGGTGCGCTATGCATGGCGATAAGTGGAAAATGTTATCTCAGTCTCAATAATTTGGGTTATAGCGCCAACCGTGGTGCATGTCTGCAGGTTTGTCGGCGTGGATATACAGTAAGAGACAGGGAAACGGGGCTTGAGTTGGATGTGGACAATAAATATATCATGAGTCCCAAGGACCTCAAGACTATCCGCTTCATTGATCGGATGATGGCAGCTGGTGTCACGGTGTTTAAGATAGAAGGTCGTGCCCGTGGACCAGAATATGTATATACCGTAGTAAAATGCTACAAGGAAGCACTGCGTGCTGTGTTGGAAGGTACTTTTACGGAAGCAAGGAAGGATGAATGGGATAGTCAGCTGGCTACTGTCTTCAACCGTGGTTTTTGGGATGGCTATTATCAGGGACAGACCTTGGGAGAATGGAATAGCGGATATGGATCGATGGCTACTGAACGCAAAGTCTATGTAGGCAATGGTGTGAAGTATTTTTCCAAGATAGGTGTAGCAGAGTTCCAAGTGTTGGCTGCAGAAATCCAAAAGGGTGACCATCTGATGGTGACAGGTCCAACTACAGGCATAGTTACCTTTGATGCTGATGAAATCAGATATGATATGCTTCCGGTGGAGAAGGCAGAAAAGGGCCAGCGCATATCTATCAAGGTTCCCGAGAAAATACGGCCCTCTGACAAGTTGTTCAAGATAGTGAAGGTGTCTTCATCAGACACTTCTGGCAGACTCTTGTCAGGGATGTGTGAAGAAAATGCAGGCAGCAGTACAATCACTTCATAAAAAAAGGAACAAATGGTGCCTTCTTTTCAGTTTTTGTTTATCTTTGCAATGCATTTCATACCAACAGAAATATAGAATTCAGCATCTTGAAGATGGATTCAACTCACTTGGCATCACTTTTTACTGACACGGTCAGGGTATTGTCCGATTGCTCGGAAATGCAGGAGAAAGGTTTCTTTCATGCGTATCGTGACAGTGACCCCATGCCGTCGGCAAAAGCACTTGATGAAATAGTAGCCTTGTGTCGGTCAGTTTTTTTTCCAGGTTTCTATGGCAAGTCGTGTATCAATATGCACACACTTCCGTATACTATCGGAGTATCCGTGGAACGTCTGTACAATCTGCTTGTTCAGCAGATTGCTGCTGGACTATGCTTTATGACACCTACGGGTGAAGGGGAAAGCAATGCTCCGTTTTATAAGAAAGCAGAATCCATCAGTGCGCATGTTATACGCAGATTGCCCGACATCCGCAAGATACTTGAGACAGATGTCATAGCTGCCTATAATGGAGACCCTGCTGCGGAAAACATCAGTGAAATCATCATCAGTTATCCTGTTATCAAGACACTTACGAATTATCGTCTTGCTCATGAACTGTTTCTGCTGGATGTACCCTTGATACCTCGTATGCTGACAGAAATGGCTCATAGTGAAACAGGGATTGATATTCATCCTGGAGCGCAGATAGGCCGATATTTTACCATTGACCATGGAACGGGAGTTGTCATCGGTGCTACTTGTGTGATAGGCAACCATGTCAAACTCTATCAGGGTGTAACTCTTGGTGCCCGTAGTTTCCCGTTAGATGAAGCAGGTCATCCCATCAAAGGTATTCCCCGTCATCCTATATTGGAGGATAATGTTATAGTGTATTCCAATGCTACTATTCTAGGCCGAATTACCATTGGAAAAGGGACTGTTATCGGTGGTAATGTATGGGTGACGGAAGATACAGAACCGGGAAGTGTGATTGTACAAGCCAGGAGAAAGAAGGACAATGGCTTCTCAAGACTATCCTCATCTATTTCCCGCATGTCAGGGAAAGACAAAAATACAACAACATCAGAATGAATAAAGAGAAACTCATCGCCAAGACTTTCCAAGGACTGGAGAATATCTTGGCCCAAGAGCTCCGCTTGCTAGGTGCCGAAGATGTAGAGTGCGGCAGGCGTGTGGTTTATTTTTCAGGCGATAAGGAAATAATGTATCGCGCCAATTTTGAATTGCGTACCGCTATTCGCATTCTTAAACCGATAGCTGTTTTTGAGGCCTCCAATGCAGATGAGGTGTACAACCAGATAAGTCAGCTTGACTGGACTCAGTATCTGGATTTGGACACCACTTTTTCTGTTGACTCAGTCGTGTATTCGGAAGAATTCCGCAATTCCAAGTTTGTTTCCTATAAAGTCAAGGATGCCATTGTGGACTATTTCCGGGAAAAGACGGGAAAGCGTCCGAACATTAGTGTCTCTTCTCCTGACATCAGGTTTAATATGCATATATCAGACACATCCTGCACTCTTAGTCTGGACTCTTCAGGGGAGAGTCTTCACAAGCGAGGATATCGTCAGGCATCTGTGGAGAGCCCTATCAATGAAGTGCTTGCCGCTGCCATGATTCTGATGACTGGCTGGCATGGTGAGTGTGATTTGATTGACCCAATGTGCGGATCGGGAACCATACCTATTGAAGCAGCTCTTATTGCACGCAATATGGCTCCTGGTCTTTTCCGCAAGCATTATGCTTTTGAGAAATGGAAGGACTTTGATTCTGATCTTCTTGAAAAGATATATAATGATGACAGCAAGGAAAGGCCGTTTGAACATCATATCTATGGATATGACCAGGATTTCAAGGCTATCGGAGCTGCCAATGTAAATGTGAAGGCGGCTGGTGTAAGTGACATCGTTACCCTACAAGTACAGCCGGTCCAGAAATTTACACAGCCTCAGGAGAAGGCCATTATGGTGACCAATCCTCCTTATGGTGAACGCATCTCTTCCCCTAATCTGCTAGGACTCTATAAGACAATAGGGGAGCGGCTCAAGCATCAGTTCGTCGGCAATGATGCCTGGATTATTGGATACAGGGAAGAGACTTTTGAACAGCTAGGATTGAAGCCCAGCTTGAAAATACCCTTGTACAATGGTTCGCTCAATTGCGAATTCTGTAAGTACACCATCTTCCAGGGCAATCTGAATGACTTCCGGGCGCAAGGTGGGATTGTCAAGACTGATAGCGAGCGCAAGGCCAATGCAGAGCGCAAGCGTTTGAAACCCCATGCAGAGACTCGTCCATATACAGACAGGGGAGAACTGGAGGGAGAAATACCTGACTATATCATCAGAAGGCATAATGAGTTTGTGGCTGGACAGCAACGTGAAGCACGTCGTCAAAGACGATTGGAAGAAGACCAAGAGCGTGATAACCATAAACGTACAGACAGGAGTCGATATGCCAATTCTTATACAAAAAAGAGTAAAGAGGGAGGAGATCGGAATAATGCAGGTTACAGAAAAGAATTCAGACCCAATAAAGGTGGTAGGAACCGACAGGGTAGGTAGGCGATGGCCAGTCTGTTGGTTATCACTGCTACTGTCGTTGATGACAGCCGTTACTGCTATGGCCCAATTGAAATCATTTACACTTGATGACCTGATACCCGGAGGAAAGACTTACGAAGACAGACTGCCGGATAGATTATCTTTAGTCTGGTGGGGCAATAAGTTGGTCAAGGCGGAACAGGGACGTGCATACATATATAATAATAAGAAGGAAGAGTGGCAATTGTTGTTTGATAAGACATCTGCTCCCATTGCTCATCTTTCGGACAAGGAGTTTTCTCAATTTGCTTTTCCACAGCCGGACAAAGCCTTGGCAGGATGGCATACGTCAAAGGAATTTATCCTGTATGACTGGGAGAAAGCTGCTGTTATGGGCCGATTTTCCAAAGCAGGAGGGGTGGCCAACATGGATTTGGCAGCATCGTCAATGATGATGGCCTATACGAAAGATAACAACCTGTATGTTGCCTCCTTGATAAATCCCAATGATGTAAGACAGTTGACTACAGATGGCTCCAGAGACATTGTGTATGGTCAGTCGGTTCACCGCAATGAGTTTGGTATCAACAAAGGCACATTCTGGAGTCCAGACGGACAAACCCTGTGCTTTTACAGAATGGATCAGACTATGGTTCCCGATTATCCTTTGGTGGATATTTCGACACGCATTGCTACCCTTGTACCTGAGAAATACCCTATGGCTGGCTGTGAAAGTCATCAGGTATCTGTATGTGTCTATTCTCTTGCCACAGGCAAAACGATTGAGTTGAAGACGGGTGACAACAAAGACCAGTACTATAGTGGTATCACATGGAGTCCTGACTCTAAGAAGATTTTCCTATATCATTTGAATCGAGACCAGAATCATTTGCGTTTGTTGCAGTGGGATGCTGCTACGGGTGTTTGTGAGAAAACTCTCTACGAAGAGACTCATGAGAAATATGTCCAGCCAGAGCATGGTCTGACATTCCTTCCTTGGGATGATGATAAATTCTTATATTGGAGTGAAAAGGACGGCTATCAACGTCTGTATCTGTATAGTTTGTCTGCCGGGCGTACTCTTCGCCAGGTGACAGGGCCGGAGACAGGTGTGATAGTAGAACTGTTGGGTTTTCATCAGCCTTCCTATAGTGTGATAGTATGTGGAACAGGTTGCTCCCCTATCCAGCACAATCTATTCAAGGTAGATGTTACTACAGGCAAAAGTCATTTGCTAGACAATGGGAAGGGTGTACATCATGCTGTTTTATCGCCTGACGGAACTTTCATGTACGATGTGTGGTCATCACCAGAAGTGCCACGTCAGACCGACTGGGTACAGACTGGAAATGGACAGAGACAGACTTTGCTTAGGTCTGCTGATCCGTGGAAGGATTATGATATGCCTGAAATCAGTTCGGGAAGCATCAAGGCCGCTGATGGGAAAACCGATTTGTATTATCGTTTGGTCAAGCCTCCCCATATGGAAAAAGGTAAGAAGTATCCTGCTGTTATCTATGTATATGGTGGTCCTAATGTCAGAATGGTGGAGGCTACCTATGGGTACATGTATCGTGGATGGGAACTCTATATGGCACAACGTGGATATGTGGTATTTGCATTGGATAACCGTGGTTCCAGTGAGAGAGGACTTGAGTTTGAGAATGTCACCTTCCGCCATCTAGGTAAAGAGGAGATGAAGGACCAGATGAAAGGTGTGGAATTTCTGAAAAGTCTACCTTATGTGGATGCTAGCCGTCTAGGTGTACACGGATGGAGTTACGGCGGTTTTATGACAACCAATCTCATGCTTACTTATCCGGATGTATTCAAGGCTGGTGTAGCAGGAGGTCCGGTCATTGACTGGCGCTATTATGAGGTAATGTATGGAGAACGCTATATGGACACACCGCAGCTCAATCCAGAGGGATATGAGGAAAACAACCTTTGTCTGCGGGCAGGCAACCTTAAAGGCCGTCTGTTGCTGATTTTCGGTTATAATGATCCTGTATGCGTACCCCAGCATACCCTCTCTTTCCTCAAGGCATGTGTTGATGCTGGCACTCATCCTGATTTGTTCGTATATCCTGGGCAGGAACACAATATGAGAGGACATGACCGTATTCATCTCCATGAGCATATTACACGCTATTTTGACGATTGGCTGAAATAATCTGTTAAATCATAATATTCAATAGATAGACACCTTATGAAGAACATTCTCTTATTGGGGAGCGGAGGACGTGAACATGCCATAGCATGGAAATTGGCCCAAAGTCCGCTTTTGAAAAAATTGTATATTGCACCGGGCAATCCCGGAATGGCTTCTCAGGGGGAGCTGGTACCATTGGATATGATGGACTTTCCTGCAGTGGCTGATTTTGTAGCTGAGAAGAGTATTGATATAGTACTGGTAGGTCCTGAGGTCCCTCTTGTGGCAGGACTGACAGACTATCTTCATTCTCGGACTGATTTGTCGGGTGTTACCGTGATTGGACCTTCGAAAGATGGTGCCCAACTGGAAGGAAGCAAGGATTTTGCCAAGGAGTTCATGATGCGTCATCATATTCCAACTGCAGCCCATCGGACTTTCAATGGGACACAGATAGAAGAAGGTGTGGCATTTCTTGCCACGATGAAGGCTCCATATGTGCTCAAGGCTGATGGCTTATGTGCTGGAAAGGGTGTGCTGATTTTGGATAGTCTGGAAGAAGCTCAGGAAAAATTCCGTGAGATGCTGGGAGGAATGTTTGGCAATGCATCTGCCAGTGTGGTAGTTGAGGAATTCTTGTCAGGCATTGAATGTTCTGTATTTGTGATTACAGACGGGGCAGGCCATTACCGTATACTACCAGAAGCCAAGGATTACAAGCGTATCGGAGAACATGACACGGGTCTGAATACGGGAGGAATGGGTAGTGTGTCACCTGTCAAATTCGCTACTCCCGAATGGATGTCCAAGGTAGAGACGCGTATCATTATTCCTACTGTTAATGGACTTCAAGAGGAAGGCATTGACTATCAGGGATTCATTTTCTTTGGACTGATTAATGTGGAAGGTAATCCTTATGTCATTGAATACAATTGCAGAATGGGTGATCCAGAGACAGAGACTGTCATGCCACGTTTGAAGAGCGATTTGGTCGATTTGCTTGAAGGTGTGAGTGAACGTAATCTTGACCAGCGTATCGTTGAGTTTGACGAGCGCTCTGCTGTCAATGTCATGATGGTGTCGGGCGGTTATCCTGGCAATTATGCCAAGGGATTTCCTATTACAGGTTGTGATGAAGTAGAAGGCAGTATAGTCTTCCATTCAGGAACTGCAGCCCAAGACGGCCATATCGTCACAGCAGGCGGCAGGGTGATTTCGGTGACCTCATATGGTGATACAAAGGATGAGGCTTTGGCACGTTCAATGGAGGGTGTATCCAAGATTCACTACGAAGGCAAATATTTCCGTCGGGATATCGGTCAGGATCTCTGACCAGAGAAATGAATACTTATTGTGCCGGTTCTTTCTTGGGAAGGAGCCGGCTTTTTTAATCTTGCGAAGGTTTCAGGGTTGTTGAGTCCCATTTCCACAAGAGAGTAGAAATCTTATAGAATGTAATGGATTTTCCTGTCTAAGTGTTTATGGTGAAATTTCCAACCTGCTCAACCGGCTTCAAAGGTTCTCGCGGGTGGGTGGTCAGAGGTTTCTTGGTGGACTGTTCCTTTGGGGGGATGTCAGTGGTATCAGAGATGGGCATTACTAATGGTCTCTGACAGTAAGTAACAGGCAAGAGCAATGCAGATGACTGATAGTACTAAGAAAGAGAAGAGGAAGGAGAGTAGGGTCTTCCATAGTGTACGTATCAGACTGTATCCGTACAGTTGCCAATAGTCATAGCAGACAATTGCCAATATCAATAGGTTAGGAATGCTATAGAACAGATATTGTGATGTATTTCTTGTGATGATGTCCACAAGGATAGAAAGAGTCAAAAGTTGGCAACTGATGAATATCTGAGAGAAGAAGTGCTCGCTGATACTAAGTTTCGGAAGAGATGGAGAATGTCTGAAAAGCAAAAAAGTAGAGATGGCAAACAGACTATGGATAAGGATGAGTGCAGCAGCACGATGCTCTGTACACGTTTTCAGGAAGAACTTGATATAGTAGGTTGCCTGTTGTAGAAAAGACTGGGTAATTTGAGTTTCCTCTTTAGTCTCAGTGATGATGTTGGTGTTGAAAATGTCTGAATCCAACAGTCCTTCCTGTGCAGAAGGCAGATAGTATAAGATAGTGGTATAAAGGGCTGTTAGCAGGAACAGCATTTTGAAAGGAGGGAAATAGGCCTGGCGCTTCCCCTTTAAGTAATCTTGAATCATGAAACCTGGCCGGTAGAACAAATGAAGGATAGTGCGGGGCAGGCTTCTGTTTCCCAATCCCCATACGTCAAAAGCTCTCTTGAGTGTGAGGCGGATGGTGAGTCTGTTCCCTCCGTGGCGTGATTGTCCGCAACGGGGACAGAAATTGCCCGCAAAAGTATAATTGCAATTGGCACAGACATGTACCGTTCTGCATGGTCCAAGTGCTGGGTGAAGGGGAGTTGTGGATACATTTCCTCATTCTTTCCCATATATTGGAGAGGAAACGGAGAGTGTCGGATAGGATTTGCATGTCAGATGTGAAAGGGGAAAGGGAAAAAGAAAGGAGCATGGTGTTCGTCCATACTCCTTTTTATGAAATCTTTAAGCGTTGAAGTTTTTTTGAATCTCTTCAGCTGTCGCTTTCATGACATCGTCAGGGAATGTGGTCTTTTTGGAAAAGTCCATATCTCCTTCTTTTTGCATCGGAATCAGATGAATGTGTGCATGCCTAACCTCTAGTCCAATGACTGTTACGCCCACTTTTTGGCAGGGAATGGATGCCTTGATGGCCTGTGCTACCTTTTTGGCGAAAACCATCATTTCTCCCAGATCTTCATCGCTGATATCAAACAGGTAGTCAATCTCTTTCTTGGGAATAACCAGTGTGTGTCCTTTCTGAACGGGATTGATATCAAGGAAAGCAAAAAACTTGTCATTTTCTGCGCATTTATAACAGGGAATCTCTCCTTGGATGATTCGTGTAAATATGGATGCCATAATCTGCTCAAATATTAATAGGTGATATTGAGAATCTTGATATGAAGCTCACCGCGAGGAATCTTGATGGTGACTTCATCACCGATTTTCTTTCCTAGAAGTCCTTGGGCGATGGGGGTCTTGGAGGAAATCTTTCCTTCTTTGAGGTTAGCCTCGCTCTCGCTGACAATGGTGTATTTCATTTTTGCTTTGTTGGCCATGTTCTCCATTTCCACTGTAGCGAGAATCTGTATGGTGTTTCTGTCCAGTTTGCTTGTGTCAATGATTTTGGCAGATGCCAGTTCGGCTTTGAGTTTGTTGATTTTCATTTCCAACATTGCCTGGGCTTCCTTGGCAGCATCGTATTCGCTGTTTTCTGACAAATCCCCTTTGTCCCTAGCCTCGGCAATGGCAGCCGATGCGGCAGGTCGGTCTATGGATTCCATGCGTTTGAGTTGGGCGACCATTTTGTCATACCCCTCCTGTGAAATGTAAGCCATGATGATAGGTGTTTATTGTTTTGTAATGTTTTTTGAAACGGGAAAAAATAAAGAATCCCGGTGTTGCCCACCGGAATCCTATTGTATTGATTGAATTGTACGTTGCAAAGGTAGACAAAAACTTTTATCTTCCCAAACTTTAGTCTTATTTTTTTGTCTGTACCTTTTATTATTTGAAATTCTGTGGATTACTTTTCCGTTTTCTGTGTAAGAAGTGTGTATTTGTTACAAAAGTGTTAACTTTGCCATTGCATGGCTTCGATGAAAAGATGCAGTTTTATAATGGTAGTGTCAGCTCTGCTCCTTACGGGGATAGCAGTTGTTGTATGGCATTATGTAATGCCGCCTCTTCATTTTGTGGAATCTGAGGAATATCCAGATGTTTTCCCCGATTATGTGAAGGTTACCATACCCGAGAGCATGTCTTCCGACAATGGCGCACTCTTTACTATGACCATGAAGGACGGGCGCAGTTGCCGTATTACACGTCATAGAGAGGGTGATACCTTGTGGGTGAAAGTGTCAGCCTGGCACCAAGGGGATATGGAGGGTATTTCCTATCGTCCTTTCCCTATTTACATTCATTCAGATAGTATTGATCCCTATGTAGTATATCGTCTCATCGAACCTGGCTATGAGAGTTGGAGCCGTATGTCCATCAGTCAGAGGAGCCTGGTTTCATGGAACGAAAGTACAGTGGTAAGCAATGCGTCCAATGAGCGTGGTTGCATCAATTGTCACAGTTTTTCTGACGGACGTCCCGAACGCATGCTTTTCCATTCCCGTGTGAACAATGCAGGTACGGTATTTGTACTTGACGGAAATAGGAAACGTATTGATTTCACCAAGAAATCTTCAGGCAGGCAGGTCACATATCCTTCTTGGCATCCATCGGGACGCTATGTGGCATTTTCCTCTAATACCACCCGACAATGTTTTATGCTGAAGGGACGTCAGCCAATAGAAGTATATGATACGGCTTCTGACATCATGGTTTATAATGTGGAGAAAGATAGTTGGGTGGACTGCCCGTACCTAAACAGTACAGACGATTGGGAGACTTTCCCTTCCTGGAGCCCAGATGGTAGCGAGTTGTATTTTTGCAGGGCAGATAGTGTTGCACAACCTTCTCGTCAGCGGAAAAAAGTTCACTATCGTCTGATGAGAATAGCTTTTGATGGTCAGTTGGGAACTTTTGTCGGAGAACCTCAGGAAGTTCCATTAAAGGGTATTGATATGACTGCCCATTCGGTTTCCTTCCCTCGTATTAGTATTGATGGCTTCTTGATGTTCACATTGACAGACTATGGAACCTTCCCCATATGGCACGATGAGGCTGACCTTTGGATGCTTGATTTGAAGGCTGGTGACACTTTTCCTTGTACCATTCTCAATAGTGACAAGGCAGAGAGTTATCATTGTTGGTCATCCAATGGCAGATGGGTGGTTTTTGGGAGCCGACGTCTGGATGGCCGCTATACCCGCTTGTACTTTAGTCATTTTGATGGGAAAGGACAATTTACCAAGCCCTTCCTTCTTCCTCAAAAACATCCCAAGGACAATATACTTCGCATGAAGTCCTATAATATTCCTGAATTTGTAAAAGGGGAAGTCAGCCCTGTGGAAAAGTTTTGAGCAGATGCCTATGAAAAAGAAGACTGTTCGCCGGGGATTGTTGCATTTTCCTCTGTTGGCATTTATGTTACTACTGTTGCTTTTCAGGTGGGGCATTCCTTATATATTGCTTGCTGTTGAGGCAGATTCTTTGTATTTGGATACATCCGATTATTGGCATCAGATGGAGCAGGAACATGCGTGGCCTATTTGTGCAGTTGTCAAGGAGTATGTTTGCCAGTTGTTTGTCAATCCGTGGATAGGAGCTTCATTGTTGGCTTTTTGTCTATCTGCTCCGTTGTATGCTGTCAATGTGGTATGTCGCCGTTATCGAGGGGCCTTATATTGGAGTATGGTGATTCAGATATGTGTGGTGTGCGTAGCAACTGTATATGTGTTGCTGCCTTCTACACGAACCCGAGAAAACTGGTGTAGGTTGGAACATTCAGCTATATGTCATGACTGGGAGGATGTGTTACGTGTGGCAACGCCTGAAGCAGTGAAAACAGACCATGATCAACTGCCCTATGCATTGCTGGCACTAGCTGTCAGAGGTGAACTGCCTGATCATATGCTAGATTATCCGTTGGAAAGTAGCCGCGACTTTGACATGGGAAAGCCTTTTGACCGTCGCTTTTATACTTTTCGGATGGTTCTTTATGATTGTTTGGGATGTCCCAATGAGGCTTTGCACAATGCTTTTCAGTTGGCTTCTTTCATGAGATGCGGTATGTCATTGGGTGTTCTTCGTCAGATGGTTCGCTATAGTAGAGAGATGGGCGACAATGCTTTGTCGGCCAAGTATGGACGAGTGCTGTCTTCTAGTACGTTCCACTTCAGTCGGAATTCATCATTCATTGTCCTTTCGCCACCCACAGACACATTGGCTTCCCGTTGGAATGCTTTTCAGCCGTTGTTGACCGAACGTCTAGGGTATAATGTTGGAGAATTGTTGGATACAGAAAGCCCGTCTCCGTCGATGTATCATTATTTTCTCTGCATGTTGCTGGCCGATTGCCAGTTGTCTTCATTTGTAACCGTGTTGCAACGGGTAAGGCCATCGCTTCCCACGTCTTTACCTCGTTTGTACCAGGAGGCATTATTGGTCAGTGCCGATAGAGGTCTTCTGCCGCCTGATGTGTCTGGTACTGTAGAGGAACAGGTGGTTTCCGACTATGAGGCGTGGAAGGCTGGAAGGGCTACATCCGCATTGCTGACAGGTCATTATTGGCAGTATCTGTCACGCTCTTCATTTCGATAAAAGAGACTTTTTCTTTCAAGTCGGTAGGATAAAAATGTATTGGATGTTAGTACGTTCCTTAAAATTAATGTATCTTTGCAGACGATAAAGAAGAGTATAAAGAATATATCAAAAGATTTTCCGATGAATGTAATTACCAAATCGGTTCAATTGGCTGATGGCCGTACTATCACTATTGAAACCGGAAAGTATGCTAAGCAGACGGATGGCTCAGCCATTCTCCGTATGGGCAACACCGTTCTGCTCGCAACAGTTTGTGCAGCCAAGGATGCTGTGCCAGGGACAGATTTTATGCCTTTGCAGTGTGACTATCGTGAACAATATGCTGCAGCAGGACGTTTCCCTGGTGGCTTTACCAAGCGTGAAGGCCGTCCCTCTGATTATGAAATCCTCACCAGCCGATTGGTGGACCGTGTGCTTCGTCCATTATTCCCCAGTAACTATCATGCTGAGGTCTTTGTAAATATAATGCTTCTTTCTGCTGATGGCGTGGATATTCCAGATGCGTTGGCAGGTTTTGCAGCATCAGCCGCATTGGCTTGTTCTGATATTCCCATTGAAGCGCCTATATCCGAAGTGCGTGTAGCACGCATTGATGGAGAATATGTCATCAATCCTACTTTCCAGCAGATGGAAAAGGCAGATATGGATATCATGGTGGGTGCTACTGAGGAAAATATCATGATGGTAGAAGGTGAGATGGATGAGGTTTCCGAACAGGATTTGTTGGGAGCCCTCAAGGCAGCTCATGAAGCCATCAAACCCCAATGCCGACTTCAGAAGGAATTGTCCAAAGAATTGGGAACAGATGTTAAGCGTGAATATTGTCATGAAGTGAATGATGAGGAATTGCGTGAAGCTTGTCGTCAAGCTTGCTATGACAAGGCTTATGCTTTCTCTGCCAGTTCTTGTGCCGACAAACACAAGCGCGAAGAAGAGTTCACTCAGATAAGAGAAGACTTTAAGGTGGCTTATGCAGAAGCCCATCCCGAATTGACTCCTGAAGAGATGGAAGAGAAGAATGCTCTGATAGACAGGTATTACAATGATGTAGAGCGTGATGCCATGCGTCGTTGTATCCTTGATGAAGGCAAACGTCTTGATGGTCGTAAGACTACAGAGATTCGTCCTATCTGGTGTGAGGTGAGTCCTCTTCCCATGCCTCATGGATCTTCTGTGTTTACACGTGGAGAAACTCAGGCTTTGGGTACAGTGACCCTCGGAAGCAAACTTGACGAGAAGTTGGTGGACGACGTGTTGGACAAGAGCAACATGAAATTCCTTCTTCATTATAATTTCCCTCCCTTCTGTACAGGAGAGGCAAAGGCACAGAGAGGTACTGGCCGAAGGGAGATTGGTCATGGACATTTAGCTTGGCGTGCCTTAAAAGGCCAGATCCCTGCTGACTATCCTTATACTGTAAGGGTTGTTTCCCAAGTGCTGGAATCCAATGGTTCTTCATCCATGGCGACTGTATGTGCTGGAACTTTGGCCTTAATGGATGCAGGTGTGCCTATCAAGAACCCTGTGTCTGGTATTGCCATGGGACTTATCAAGAATCCTGGTGAAGACAAATATGCCATCCTTAGTGATATTCTAGGTGATGAAGATCACTTGGGTGATATGGACTTTAAGACTACTGGTACAAAGAACGGTATTACTGCCACTCAAATGGATATCAAGTGTGATGGTCTTTCATATGAGATTCTGGAGGAGGCTCTGATGCAGGCAAAGGCAGGCAGGGAACATATTCTTGGCAAACTGACTGAAACTATCTCAGAACCGCGTGCTGAACTGAAACCACAGGTACCGCGTATTGAGGAAGTAATCATTCCTAAAGAATTTATTGGTGCCGTTATCGGTCCTGGTGGAAAGATTATTCAAGGTATGCAGGAAGAGACAGGTGCCACTATTACCATTGAAGAAGTAGATGGTGTGGGTAAGGTCCAGGTAAGTGCTCCTGACAAAGCTTCCATTGAAGCTGCTCTTGCAAAAATCAAAGCTATTGCAGCAGTGCCTGAAGTGGGTGAGGTATATGATTCCAAGATTACAAGTATCATGCCTTATGGATGCTTTGTGGAATTCATGCCTGGTAAGGAGGGACTCCTTCATATCAGCGAGATTGCATGGAAACATTTGGAAACCGTAGAGGAGACAGGTCTGAAAGAAGGTGACCATATTAGTGTGAAACTTTTGGAAATTGACGAAAAGACTGGTAAGTTCCGTTTGAGCCATCGCGTACTGGAAGAAAAGCCTGCTGACTATGAGGAACGTCCGCCAAGAACCAGAGCTCCACGTCATTCGCAAGGTGATCGCCGTGAACATCGCGGACCACGTCCAGAACGTAAAGAAGCACGTAGGACAGAATAATTCCGGTTTTCCCGGATAATAGAATAGACTCCAGACTCTTTTACGGAAGCACCTTCGAGTGCTTGCCGGTAAGAGTCTGGAGTTTTTAGTAGCACAATAAATGAGTGGCCGACATGAAGACGAAGGTACTGATGATTTTTCTGTTGTTGTCTTGGACAATGAGTGCTCAGGACAAGGATGCAATGAAATGCTTGATGGAATATTATACTTCCTTGAAGGCCTACACGCATCAGTATACCCAGGAAAAAGTTTATCTTCATCTAGACAACAATGCCTATTTCCCAGGTGAAACCATATGGTTTAAGGCGTATGTAGTAGGTGCCGCTTCTCTTATGCCTGTCCAACTGAGCAAGGTGCTTTATGTGGAGTTATTGACTCCTGAAGGTCAGGTAATGGTAAGGAGGAAATGTGAACTGATAAACGGAAGAACCAGTGGAGAACTACCTCTCAAGGATTTGCTTCATTCTGGCTACTATGAGGTGAGAGCTTATACAAGAGCTATGCTCAATTGGGATGTTTCCTGTATTTTCTCTCGTGTAATACCTGTGTTTGATGCACCGGAATCGCCCTTGAAGTATGGGCCTTTGAAACTCTTTCACCCGGAGGGGAAGACAGATAAAACCTGGAGCCGCAGTACATCCGAATCAGGAAGAGACCTTTCATGTGGCAGCCTGTCATTTTATCCAGAAGGAGGTTATATTACAAGAGGCTTGTCTTCTCGGGTGGCTTTCCGTTGGATAGGGGACCATGGACAACCTATGGAGGGTAAGTTACGTCTCTACAGTGCTTCTGGAACTATGTTGGAGGAGACTCAGGCCATCCATGAAGGGATGGGCCTGTTCCATCTGCCGGCATCTGAATCTTCAGGGGCATATGTTGAGACAATTCCTTCTACGGGGAAGACTGAGAGATATGAACTACCTGCTTGCAGGGAGGCAGGATGCGATGTCAGCACATGTGTTGATACGTTGGGCAATCTCCAGATGGAAGTGTCGTCCAATGCAGCGTTGGGGTCGCAGTTATTGGGTATGAGCGTCACATGTAGGGGTGAACTATGTTATTTTGATACGCTTGCCATGACTCCTGAAAGAAAAGTGCTTAGAGAAGTACGACGAAGACAACTCCATGAAGGGGTTCATCAAGTGACGCTTTTTACTATAGAAGGGGAAATCCTTTCTGAACGACTGGTGTGGATTCCTCTGCGAGAGAAACCGATGAAGCTGGTTGTATCACAAAATGCGTTTGCGTATCAACCGTTTTCCCCAGTAGCTTTGAAATTCCGTTTGACAGATGGCGAAGGGCATCCTTGCCAAGGGGAGTTTTCCCTCTCGGTGAGAGATGCGAGTGGAGAACTGGTG
>JALERS010000051.1 GCA_022763905.1 Prevotellaceae bacterium
CTATCCTTTCACAGAGAAAGATAGAAGTGAAAGAGAAGGAAGCCTTGTTCTCTTATAGTGGTGGAGATGCCCGCAAACTGTTGAACATCATTGACCTGGTGGTGTCGTCCTTCCGAGAGGAGGAACCTGTGATTATCACCAATGAGATAGTAGCTCGGGAACTGCAGACCAACCCGTTGGCTTTTGATAAAGGAGGAGAGATGCATTATGATATCATATCTGCCTATATTAAGAGTATCAGGGGCAGTGATCCTGATGCGGCTCTTTATTGGTTAGGTCGTATGGTGGCAGCAGGAGAAGACCCGAAATTTATTGCCCGTCGACTTGTGATATCTGCAGCAGAGGATATTGGATTGGCTAATCCTAATGCATTGCTGCTGGCCAATGCTGCTTTTGATGCCGTGGAGAAAATAGGCTGGCCGGAAGGACGCATCCCATTGGCCGAAGCTACCGTCTACCTGGCTTCCAGTCCCAAAAGCAATTCAGCTTATCTGGGCATTGGAAAGGCATTGGCATTGGTGGAGTCAACAGGCAATCTCCCTGTACCCTTACATCTGAGGAATGCTCCAACCCGACTGATGAAAGACATGGGATATGGGAAGTCCTATAAATATCCTCATGACTTTCCCGGTCATTTTGTAGAACAACAATACCTTCCAGACAAGATAGCGGGTACTCGCTTATGGGAAAGTCAGGGGAATAGAAGTGAACTCAAACTGCAAGAATACCTGGATACATACTGGAAAAGCAAAAAATGAAAACAGATACCTCCTTGACTGACCTGTCATTTCTGAACCGACTGAATACTGCTCAACGTGAAGCAGTGGAATATATAGATGGTCCTTCGCTGGTGATTGCCGGTGCAGGATCGGGAAAGACGATGGTACTGACCTATAAGATAGCCTATTTGATGGCAGAAGGTATGATGCCCCAAAGAATTCTGGCTCTTACTTTTACCAACAAGGCTGCCAAAGAAATGAAGGACCGTATAGCGCAACTGGTAGGTGAGCAGATGACCCGTTCTTTGTGGATGGGGACATTCCATTCTATCTTCAACCGTATTCTGAGAAGAGAGTGTGAGAAGATAGGATACAGACCTCAATATACCATCTATCAGACATCAGATTCGGTGAGTATGATCAAGTCCATCATTAAAGACCTTTCCTTGGATGACAAAGAATACAAGCCGGGAGTGGTGCAGGCAAGGATATCAGAAGCGAAGAATAGTTTGGTGTTGCCAGAGGACTATGCCAATAATCAAGAATACTACAGACGAGACAAGAATGCGGGAATGCCCAAACTGGCAGAAATCTATCATCTCTATTGTGACAGATGTCGCTATGCCAACGTGATGGATTTTGATGACCTGCTCTTGCTTACTTATCTTCTCTTCGAACGATATCCTGAAGTGAGAAGACTCTATTCTGAACGTTTCGGATATATACTAGTGGATGAATATCAGGATACCAACTATGTGCAACACAAGATATTAATGCAGTTGGCTGAAGTGAATCAACGGGTCTGTGCAGTGGGAGATGATGCCCAAAGTATTTATAGTTTCCGTGGTGCCCAAATAGACAATATTCTCAACTTTACTCATATCTATTCACAGGCACGTCTGTTCAAACTGGAGCAGAACTATAGGTCTACCCAGACCATTGTGTCGGCAGCCAACAGTCTGATAGCCAAAAACAAATTCCAGATTCCTAAACAGATTTTCAGTAAGAATGAAGAAGGGACTCCTATTTATCTCTACCGTTCGTTCAGCGATATTGAAGAGGGCGAAATGGTATGCCGTGAAATAGGGAGAATGAATCAGTTGATGCATGTTCCCTATAATCAGATAACGGTGCTGTACAGAACCAATGCACAGAGCCGCATATTCGAAGAGAATTTGAGGAAACAGGGTATTCCTTATCGTATTTATGGCGGACTTTCCTTTTATGACCAGAAAGATGTGAAGGATGTATTGGCTTATTTTCGTCTGATTGTCAATCCAGATGACGAAGAAGCCTTCAAGCGCATTGTCAACAACTCGCTGAAAGGGATTGGAAAAACTACTTTGGAAAAACTGATACGGGAAGCTACCGATAATGGATGCAGCATATGGAAGGTGATGGGACAACTGGATTCACTTTCCTGCAAAATCCAGTCGGGCACGCGCAGGAAACTTCAGGACTTCTATCGGATGATAGAGTCCTTGCGTTCTTCTGAAGAAGATGCTTATAAGGTGGGTATGCGTGTGTTTAATGAAAGTGGCATCAAGGAAGATGCCTATAAGGATAGTTCTAAGGAATCGCTTGAGAAACAGAATCTCATGTCGGAACTGCTTAATGCATTGAGTACATTTGTGGATACGCAGCGGGAGGAAGGTCAGATAGACCATATCAGTATGGCTGACTATCTCAGTGAGGTGTCCTTGCTGTCCACTGTAGATGAAGGCAATGATGTGGAAGCGAAGGGAGAAGGGACGCAAGAAAAGGTGTCGCTGATGACAGTACATGCCTCCAAAGGACTTGAGTTTGATGTGGTGTTCATCGTGGGTCTGGAAGAATCTCTGTTTCCCAGCCAAATGACCTCTTATTCTCAGAAAGAAATGGAAGAGGAGAGACGATTGATGTATGTGGCCCTGACTCGCTCCCGAAAAAGATGTTATATGACATGTGCCCGTTCCCGTATGCGCTATGGAACAATCGACTTCTATGAACCGAGCCGTTTCCTAAGTGAGATTGACTCTCGATATATCAAGGATCTGACAGGTAATCCTTTTGGATTCAAGAGTGCCTTGTCGCTTGGCGGTCAGTCAACAGAGAAAACGGAAAAGATGTCTGCCGTTCGTCCTTCAGTATCGGCTATCAGGGTATCTCCCCCTGTGGAATCATCCGAGCCGGTTGTTCAAGTCAAGGTAGGAGGAATGGTTCTTCAGGCAGGTATGCTGGTAGAGCATGCCCGTTTTGGAGAAGGAAAGGTGCTTGCTGTCAACGGAGATACTGACAATGCCATTGCTACAATCGCTTTCAGAAATGTGGGAGAGAAGAAACTGCTCCTGAAATATGCCAAACTCACTGTTAAACAATAACTGTCATTATGTCAAAGAAAAAATATCCTGTATTGGAAAACATAGAGATAACAGATTTCGCTGCTGAAGGGAAGTCGCTTGCCCGAGTAGACAATTATGTGGTCTTTGTTCCTTTTACCGTGCCTGGAGATGTAGTTGATTTGCAGGTGATACGCAAAAAACATAGTTTTATGGAAGCTAAGGTGGTGCGTTTCCATCGATATTCTGCTGACCGCGTACAACCCTTCTGTCTTCATTTCGGCATATGTGGCGGTTGTAAGTGGCAGATGCTTTCGTATGAGAAACAACTGGAGTATAAGCAAAAACAGGTGGCAGATACCTTACTGAGAATCGGAAAGGTGTCTGTGGGTGAGATGTTGCCTATAATTGGTGCCAGTGACACCCGGGAATACCGCAATAAGATAGAGTTCAGTTGTAGCAACAAGCGATGGCTGACAGAGGAAGAAGTCCAGCAACAAGTACAGTATGACAATAAGAATGCCATAGGTTTCCATATTCCTGGGGCATTTGACAAGGTACTGGATATCAAGGAATGTCATCTGATGACAGACCTTCAAAACAGGGTGCGCAATGGTTTAAGGGACTTTGCCAATACCCGCCAAATATCTTTCTTCGATTTGAGAAACCAGGTGGGAGTGTTGAGGGATATGCTGTTTCGTACTTCCAATTCAGGAGAGGTGATGCTTACCATACAGTTTCATTACATCGATAATGAGGAAGAACGTCAGGCAATGGAGGTACTGGAATACCTGGAAACAAGTTTCCCGGAATTGACCACCATTGTATGGGTCAATAATCTCAAATGTAATGATACCTTTGGCGACCTTCCTGTACATATCTATAAAGGTCAAGGCTATGTATATGAAATGATGGAAGACCTTAAGTTCAAGGTAGGTCCCAAGAGTTTCTATCAAACAAATAATGAACAGGCTTACAGACTGTATTCAGTAGTCAAAGATTTCTGTGGCCTCACGGGTAACGAACTGGTATATGACCTGTATACCGGTACGGGTACTATCGCCAACTTCCTGGCGTCTTCCTGTAGGCAGGTGATAGGGATAGAGTATGTGCCTGAGGCCATAGAGGATGCCCGTATCAATGCAGACATCAACCATATCAATAATGCCAACTTCTTTACAGGAGATATGAAGGACATTTTGACAGATGAGTTCTTGCAACAACATGGTCATCCGGATGTGATAGTTACCGATCCTCCTCGTGCAGGAATGCATCCTGATGTAGTGGAAGTCATCCTTCGTACTGCTCCTCAGCGTATTGTCTATGTCAGTTGTAATCCAGCTACCCAAGCGCGTGACTTGCAACAGCTGGCAGAGGGCTACGAGGTAAAAGTATCACAGCCTGTAGATATGTTCCCCCATACCCATCATGTGGAGAATGTGGTGATGCTGGAAAAGAAGTAGATGGCAGACAGTAGTTTCAATCATGCATCCCATACGCAGATTTCATCCGGTTTTGGAACGCAACCTTCGCAGTTTTGTCAGTAGAGCAGACTGGAAAGGGATGGTGGGTTATCTTGGTACGTTGTCCCATTCGGAATTCCGTACGGCAGGAACTGTTATTTCAGATATCCTTTTGCTTGAGATAGAAGAAAAACAATTCTGGACTTGCTTTGATGTGCTCTATAAGCAAAGTCCTAAAGCTTGGTTGGGAACTTTGCTCAAAGCAGCTATACGCAGGTATGTCAATGACAGTCTGGGTTTTATGCAGGATGCATTTCTGTCATTGTGCCGTCATATGGCAGACCATCATCTGTCCATTGATCAGAAAAAGATACTCTTGGCTGTGCTTCCTGTACTGAAAACTCCAGAGGAAGTGACAAATTTGTTGTCGGTATTGTTGCCAGATGATGAAGAACGTACATTCCTTTTTTTGGTCAATTGTGCAACAATGCCCTGCTTCTTTGTCCTGTTCCAAAAGATGAGAGCTATGGAGGGAAACAGGGACCAACTGGTAAAATGTTGCAACAGATTGCTGGAAAGAGGAGATGACAGGTCATTTAATCTGGTGAGCATCGTGAAGCATTATTTCGATTTGCCGGAAGTGAAAGGAGTGTTCTCCTTGCGGGTTCAGCCGTATCAATTGTCTCGTTTAGACAATTCCTATCAGGGATTTGTACAGATGATGACCAGCATATAGGTCTTTCCTGGGGCTGTAATAGTAATCTGTACATAGGAAAAACAGAACATTTCAGAATACAGACTGATCAGTTTGTGTCTGGTAGAAGTTTTTGGACTAAAAGAAATCCTCTGAATAGGGGTGATTTTACAATGAAATGAGTAAATTTGCGTATTAATTTGTAATGCTGATGTCACATATTCAACCTCATAAGAAAAATTCACGTTGGGATTTCATCCGAAAACTCTTTGCTCATGACAGACTGCGTCAACTGACCTGTTTTCCCCATTTGTTGCTATTCGTGTTGCTATGGGTATTTTGCAGTTGGGTGTACGATGATGTCTTCTATATGACCGAACAGTTTTCCTTCTTCTCCTTTGATCCAGTGCTGATGGAGGAAATCACTAGTCTTACATTGGCTCCTATGGTATGGTCAGGCCGTTTCCTTCTATTGGTTTTCAAGTATCCATTATTGGGAGGTATGCTTTATGCAGCCATGCTGACTGCTATTGCCTGGCTGATAGGTAGGCTGTTGCCATTGAAAGGATGGGGGAGTGTGATAGGCCTACTTTTGCCTTGGTTGTGGATGGCAGGCTTGCTCTATTTGGGATTGAATATCTTTTACCGATACGAGCCTTCCTATGTAGGGTCCTATCCATTAACAGCCTTGTTGCTGCTATCTATCGTATATGGTGTAGTGCGGCTTCTGAAGAAAAAGGGTTCCTGTCAGGAAAGAGGTCAACATGTTGCTTCTTTCCTGGTGGCTGTCTTCATTTCGGTAGCCGGTTTCTTGGGGACAACTGCCTATGCCTTGACTGTTAATGCCAATACAATAGCTACAACCCGAATGCAGCGCTTGTTGCAGAAGCAAGACTGGTATAAGATGATAGAAACAGCGCAACAACTGAAGCAACCGTCACGCCCAGTAGCCTGCTATTATGCTATTGCCCTGGAGATGACAGACCAGTTGATTGAAAAGATGTTTGATATATACTACCAGTATCCTAATATCAAACTAGTAAATAGAACTGGAGGAGAAGATGTGGGCAACTTTATGTATGAGCCCGATGCCGACTTCTATTGCGGACTGGTGAATCCGTCCTATCATCTTAGTATGGAACATATGGTGGCCAGTGGCAAGACCATCTACCGTTTGAAGCAACTTTTCTTGTGTGCTTTGGTGAACAATGAGATTCCTTTGGCCAACAAATATATGTATATGCTGGAGAAGGTACCGTTCGAGGGAGATTTTGTCAAAAAATACAAGCCGATGATATATGACCGCAGTCTGGTGTTGGCTGATCCTGTATTGTCACTTGTGATTGAAATGATGCCGCTGGACGATTCCTATGAAGAGACTTATATCAATCCGCTGTTTTTGGGATACTACAAGCAGTTGAGAGAAGGCCGTTCGCCCAGAGTCTACAAGAACTGTCTGGCAGCTCATCTTTATACCAAGGAGTTGGAAAGGTTTCTGTCCTTGTTGGAGCAGAATCCTGATAACTATAATGCTGCAGCTTTCTACGATGCTCTCATCGTCTATGCCTTGAAGACGCACAACAATGAATTCCTTTCATCGCTACCTCTATACGCTATCAATAATGTAAGGAACATGTTGGGTGAAGCGCGTGCCATTCCTGGGAAGGATTCTAAGGAGAAAGGTAAGAAACTTCGTGACAAGTATTTGGGCCTTTTCGCTTTTTATTATTTCTATCAGAATATCCCGGATGAAAATTATGCCTCTATTAAAGATAGCGGTTTGAATGGAAATGAAAATAACAACAACAATAAAGTTAACTGATACTGATGACCATGAAGCATTACCCAATTCCTTCATTATCTATACTTTTATTGTGGATGGCCATGCTCCTTGTTGGATGTGGTCGCCCCTCAGTACCTGATGAAGCACAGGTATTGGACAAGAAGGCCAATATTTTCCCCGACTATACGGATATAGTCATACCTTGTAACATCGCTCCGCTGAATTTTATGGTGAGAGATAAAGGAGATGCCTTTGCCGTTCGTTGGGACGATGGAAAAGGTGAGCAACTGACTGCAGTCAGCGGCAATGACGGCATCCTCCAGTATGATATGAAAGAATGGAAAGATTATCTGGACAAGCATAAAGGGCAATCCATGACAGTTACCATCTACAAGCAGGAGGGAGGAAAATGGTTTCAGTACCGTCAGCATCATATTGCAGTAGCTGCTGAACCTATTGACGACTATCTGTCTTATCGCTTGATAGAACCAGGTTATGAAATTTACCGTCTGTTAGGACTCTACCAGCGTAATCTGACCAATTTTGACGTAAAAACCATTATTGAGAATCCACGTTTGACTTATGTGGAAAACAAGACCTATTGTGTCAATTGTCATAATTACCAGAATTATAGTACTAAGAGAATGTTGTTTCATGCACGCTCCAGTTTTGGCGGCACCATTATCGCTGAAGACGGAAAAATAGAGAAACTCAGTATCAAGAGTGATTCTATCTTAGGTTCAGCTGTCTATCCTTCATGGCATCCCCGCAAGAATTGGATTATCTTCTCTTCCAACAAGACAGGACAGGTTTTCCGAATCAAGGATAAACAGAAGGTAGAAGTTCTCGACCATTCTTCGGACATCATTTTCTACAATGCTGACAAACATGAGGTAAGTAATGTCATCAAGACTGAGAGTATCTTGGAAACATTTCCTACATGGTCGCCTGATGGTAAATATGTGTATTATTGCTTGTCTACCACCAATATTAATGATGGTGACCCAGATTCCATCAAGGATTCCAAGACTATCGCTTATAGTCATCAGTTGAAATACAATATCATGAGAATACCATTTGATGAGGCAACTATGACTTTCGGTCCTTCGGAACTGGTCTTTGATGCCAAGGCGATGAACAAAAGTGCATCTGTTCCCAGAATCAGTCCTGATGGACGTTATCTTCTGTTCACACTAGGTGACTATGGGCAGTTCCATATATGGCATTCATCATCTGACCTCTATGTAAAGGATTTGGAAACAGGAAAGGTGTTCCCGCTGAAAGCTGCCAACAGCAGCAATGTGGACTCCTATCATGCTTGGAGTAGCAACAGTCGCTGGATAGTATTCAGTTCCAGGAGAGATGACGGTTCGTTTACACGTACATACATTACCTATTTCGATAAAAACGGATTGGCACACAAGGCTTTCATGCTACCACAGGAAGACCCCACCTACAACATTCGACTTTTCAAGAGTTTCAATGTTCCAGAACTTACCAAGGACGCTGTACCCTATACGTCAGAACAGTTTGACGATGTCATCAGAAAAACGGAGGCTGTTAAGGTGTCCTATAAATGAATGGAATGTTGTAAAGTATCTATACATATTTAATATATAATCCTATTATATGTCTGTCCAATTGTTTCCTCTATTGAAGAAAAAACTGCTACCCTCTGTATTATTACCACTGCTCATAGGCGGGACCTTGCTCTTGATGCAGTCATTTACGCTGGTAATAGATGCAGGACATGGTGGTCAGGATCCGGGAGCAATGGGCGTGTATTCCAAAGAAAAGAATATCAATCTCAACGTTGCCCTCAAAGTGGGAGAACTTGTCAGGAAAAATTGTCCCGATGTGAAGGTTATTTATACCCGCAAGACCGATGTCTTTATTCCTCTCTATGAGCGTGCAGCCATTGCCAATAGAGCCAAGGCTGATTTGTTTATCTCCATACATACTGATGCCGTGGAAAAAGGCCGCACAGCAGTAGGGGCTACCACTTACTCCCTAGGTATGGCAAGATCGGGGGAGAATTTGGAGGTGGCCAAAAGAGAGAATGCCGTGATTCTGTATGAAAGCAACTATGAGTCGCGTTATGCAGGCTTCAATCCCAAGTCTTCTGAAAGCTACATTATCTTCGAATTCATGCAGGATGAACATATGAAGCAGAGTGCAGAGTTGGCTGCTTCTATCCAAAAACAATACATTCAGGCGAATCGTCCCTCCAAGGGGGTCAGACAGGCAGGTTTCCTGGTATTGCGTGAAACCTCCATGCCCAGTGTCTTGACAGAATTAGGTTTTATCTCTACACCTTCAGAGGAGCAGTATCTTAATTCCTCCAAAGGTACTGACGAGATGGCTACCAGTATATATAATGGCTTTGTAGCTTATAAGTCCCAGCATTATGGAGGGGAAGAAAAAACAGTTCAATTGGAAACGGCACCAGCTGTTGCCGACAAGCAATCATCTCCGACACAAATTGAGTCTCAAACCCAACCAGAGTCTCAGATAGTACACGAAAAATCTGCAGAAGAGGAATCAGACAAAAAGAAGGAAAGCACTACCCGTATGATGGAAGTACAGCCTGCTATCGTGACAGTTCCCAAGCAGGAAGCATCCCCCGCAGGAAATGGACAGATAGAGTTCAGGATACAAATAATGACTTCTTCCAGACAACTTCGCCTGGACAGCCAGCAATTCAAAGGATTGTCTGATATCTCCTTTTACAAAGAAGGTAATGTCTTCAAATATACTTATGGTGCAAGCCAACGTTACAGTGACATCGTTGCCAAGAAGAAAGATATTGCCGATAAGTTTCCTGATGGTTTTGTGATAGCCCTTCAAGGTGATAAACGTATCACAGTTCAGGAAGCGAGAAAACTAACAGGACAATAATCATAGATAAATACAACTGGCTATGAATAAGAACAATAGAAAAGAAATCAAATTGGCTTTGGCTGTTATCAGCGCCATTGTTATAGTTTTTGTAGGTATCAATTACCTGAAGGGAATAAATCTTTTTAAGAATTATAGCGTATATTACGTTAATTTCGAAGACGTTACAGGTCTCGAGGAATCCAATGCAGTCTATGTCAATGGCTACCCCGTAGGAATAGTCAGGACTATTTCATATGACTACGATAACCCTGGACATATACGGGTAGCTGTGCAGGTTGAGGAGGGTATGAAGTTTCCTGTAGGAAGTCATGCAGAGTTGAAGTCTGCCATGTTGGGTGGTACTACCATGAGCATTATTTTGGGAAAATCCAACACTTATCTCCAACCAGGTGATGAATTCAATGGTTGTCCAGAACGAGGCATTATGGATGCAGTAAAGGAATTGTCTCCTTCCATTGGTAGCCTGCTTCCCAAATTGGACTTGGCTGTAGGAAGATTGGATACATTGTTGGCTCATCCCGCCTTGATAGGTACATTGGAGAATATGGCGAGTGTATCGGGTAATCTGGTGATTACTACCTCAAGGGTGAATAGACTGTTGGCTAATGACATTCCCTCTCTGTTGGCCAAGTTGGATAAGGTAGGTGACAATACCATTCAATTGACAGACCGTCTGAAAGAGGTAGACTATGCCCGAACGATAGCTCTTGCACAGGAAACACTCACAGAAGTGAAACAACTGACATCTGATTTGGATAAAAAAATAAATTCCAAAGAAGGTTCTTTGGGCCTGTTGCTCAATGATAATCAATTGTACGTCAATCTCAATAGTACATTACAGTCGTCTGATGCTCTTTTGAAGGATTTGAAGGAACATCCTAAACGCTATGTTCATTTCTCCTTGTTTGGAAGAAAAGACAAGTGAAAATATTAATTCCAAATTTCCAGATTGATGAATTATCTTTTTTCAAGGGGAAATCAGGATATTGATTAAGTGTAAGTTACAAAAGAAACAAGTATATCGTTGGGTAAATAAAAATGCGGAACAGGTATCCTGTGAGATGGATTTTCATGGATATCCGTTATTTGGAATTAAGAAGGTACAAACAACTGTTTTACAGAAATTAAAAAGTATAAGTTTTTTATATGTCCTTCATGGCATTTGCCCAATTCGGAAAATTATGTGATATTTGCAGTAGAAAGTTACATCAGTGATGGAGAACAGTCCTATACAGAAATGGGAAAATTGTCTGGCTTATTTCCAGAATAATGTAGCACCTGATATATTTGACAGGTGGTTCCGCCCCATCGGATTCTATTCGTTGGAGGAGGATACACTGCGTCTTACTGTGCCGACAGAGATGTTCTTCAAGTTCATTGAGGCTAATTATCTTCCACTGATTAAGAGTGGTATTGGCAGGTTTTTCGGTGCTGTCAAACTTAGGTACCGTTTGAGCAATGAACCTTTTGACTGCTCTCAAGAAGAGAAGACAGAAGAACTGGATTCCAATCTTAATCCTGACTATGTCTTTGAGAATTTTGTGGAGGGAAAGAGCAATAAGTTGCCGCTGAGTGTAGCTCATGCCATTGCCCGTAAGTTTACCAATACCTTCAATCCCTTTTTCCTGTATGGTAACTCTGGTGTAGGAAAGACCCATCTGCTCAATGCTATTGGTACACGTATCAAACGTACCCAACCGTCGAAGAGGGTCATTTATGTCTCTGCCCATCTTTTTGAAATTCAGTTCCGAGAGGCTTCCAAGAATAACCAGTTTATCGATTTCATGAATTTCTATCAGTCAATTGATGTGCTGATTGTAGATGACATTCAAGAAATAGCTGGCAAGCCCAAGACAGAAAACGCTTTCTTCAATATATTCAATTTCCTGCAGCACAATCAAAAGCAGGTAATACTATCGTGTGATCGCCCTCCTGTAGCTTTGGAAGGTATCAATGAACGTCTGCTTACCCGATTCAAATGGGGAATTATTGCAGAACTTGAAGATCCTGACAAGCAACTCCGTCATGATATCCTAGTTTCCTTGGTGAAAAAGGACAAGTTGCCTATATCAGAGGAAGTGATAGACTATATCGCTACCAATGTTCAGGGTAGCATCCGTAATTTGATAGGCATAGTCAATTCATTGATGTTGCGTTCTATTACATTGGAGAATGCAGAAATCAATATAGAACTGGCGGAACGTGTTATTTCACAGGTAGTGAAAACTCAAAAGAAAGAGATTTCCGTAGAACATGTCATTGATGCCGTATGCCATTATTTCCGTATAAAACCTCAGGATATCATCACCTCCAGTAGAAAGCAGAATTTGGTACAGGCACGCCAACTCACCGTTTATCTTACACAGAAGCATACCAATATGTCATCGTGTCAGATAGGAGCACGCATCAGGCGAGATCATTCTACAGTGTTGCACTCATGCAACCAAGTCACCAATAGACTTCAGACCGATAAGTCTTTCAAAAGGATTTTAGAGGATATTGAGAAAACCCTCTTGGCATAACCATTCGTTCTTTTATTCAATTGGAATGGCAAGGTATCTCTTTCACATCCTATTGTCTTAAAGAGGTGCAGGCAGTTGGGATAAGAATGTATGATATTCCCGAGTTTACTTCTTGACATTTGTCAATAGAGGGCTGTGATGATTCCCCTTTATTACTTTTTCCGTTAGCCTACGTTGATGGAAAAATATGGATTTTGTCTGGAGATGAAGAGATAATTTCCTGTCAAAAATAAGGCATATAGGTCACAATAATTGTAGGAGTATCCAAGATACTCATACAATTGTTTCCCTCCTTGGGGAAATGAAGTTGATTGAATGGCCCAAGGAGTCATCGGTGCCCAGCAAAAGAATCATCGGTGCCCAGCAAAAGAATCATCGGTGTCCAGCAAAAGAATCGTCGGTGCTCAGCAAAGGATTCATCGGTGCTCAGCAAAGGATTCATCGGTTCTCAGCAAAGGAGTCATCGGTGCTCGGCAAAAGAGTCATCGGTGCTCGGAAACAGAGTCGTCGGTGCTCGGCAAAAGAATCGTCGGTTCTCAGCAAAAGAATCGTCGGTTCTCAGCAAAAGAATCGTCGGTTCTCAGCAAAAGAATCGACGGTTCTCAGCAAAAGAATCGACGGTGCTAAGAGGAAGCAGTCAATATACTCTCAGATATCACTTAACTGCTATGCCGTGGGAGGCAGTAATACGGGACCAAAACATAGTAAAACCATAGTTTTTCCCCTTGAGTTCCGTGAAGCTTTCTCTCTGTTGCCTTCCTGCCTCTGAGGATTTATCTGGAGCAACACAGTAGAGTTGGGAGGATTCGGGAAAGATACTTGTTTTTTCGATGAGATGCAGTACCCTTATGAGGATACCGAACAGCCATATTTCTTTATGGCTGATGATAATGGAGATATTCAAGAATGGTTTCCCTGATACCTTCCTCCAATGTATAATGAGGTTGCCAACCCAATGAACGCAGTTTGGAATGGCTCAATAGGATGCCTGCTTTTCTAGGCATATC
>JALERS010000069.1 GCA_022763905.1 Prevotellaceae bacterium
GGTGGTAAAAGCAAAAACAAGGTCCTGGTAAAAACTCGGCTCAGTAGAAATGGAGTAGAGATTGTCTTGAAAGAATCTGTCCATACATTGCAGCAATTGGGGTATATCAGAAAGCCCCCTCCCTTGCCATGAACGAATCAAAGACTCGCAGAAGTCCTCATAAGGGTACTGAATCTCATCGGAAAAACAAACTTCTTTTCGGAACCCTCCTAACTCTACAGTGTTGCTCCAGATGAATCCTCAGAGACAGGACGGCAACAGAGAGAAAGCTTCACGAAAACCCAAATGGAAAAACTATGATTTTACTATGTTTTTGTCACGTATTACTACCTCCCGATGCATAGCAGTTAATTGATATCTGAGAGTATATTGACTGCTTCCTCTTAGAACCGTCGATTCTTTTGCTGAGAACCGACGATTCTTTTGCCGAGCACCGATGAATACTTGGACCATTCAATCAACTTCATTTCCCAAAAGTGTCTTTTCCTTATTTCAACGGACTCTTTTTCTCTTCATCAACTGAAATTGTAGACCGCTTGGCAGAAGTCATACTGAATCTACAGACACCGTCTACAAGACCCTCCAGTCTTTTTGGTTAACAAAACGGTCATGCAAGAGATGCTTGACCCAGGTGATTTGTCGGGCTGTACCAAGATATGTGCTTGTGCTATTGAAGGACGGGCATCAATGAAACGGAGTCTCTCCGTTGAATGGCACCCTGCAAGAAAGGAAACGATAGCGGGATTAACCCTACCTGTGCCCCAGTAAAAATCTACTGATCCTAAGACTCTTCATGCTTCTGGCAATAAAGTTGAATTATCCGTTCCGATGCCTTCTTGTCCCGTTCCACGGAATTTTCGTTTCCGATGCTTTCACTTTCACTCATTCTAATTGTTTTCCATCTGAGAAAGCATTGCCTACCCTTTCACCCAAAGAGAGATAACTGTGATGAATGGGATTGTAGACAATCAGTTGCATCTTCTCTACATCAGGACGGCCATCCACGGTTTCTGTCCAAAACTTTTCATGGCAATTGATTGGGGTAAATAATTCCAGGAGCAGGCAGATGCATTCCAAATAGCGTCAATCTGTTCTCCTTAGCATATTGCAGGATGCGTATACGCGATTCTTTGGCTGCCTCTACATCCATATCATACACAGGACTATACTCCGGATGTTCCAGTTGAAGAGCTGCACCATGGAGCAAGTCTGCAATAACCAGCAAACTATCCTTCTGAAACAGAGTGTGACCTGGGGTATGTCCGTAGGCAGCGATGGTGAGAACCCCTCCTATGAGGGTATCGCCTGCTTCAAAGAGATGCCAACGCTCTTTGTATGTCTCCATGACCTTCTTAGGCAATCGGCCCTTCTCCCCAGGCATTGACTGCCAGGCTGCGGCTTCCTTGCTATTCACATATACTTCGGCATGAGGAAAAACAGCTTTACCATCTTGCAGCATGCCGCCGATATGATCAGGATGCATGTGAGTAATGTAGATAAAATGGATGTCTTCCTGTCCGATGCCCATCTCCTTGAGTTGGGGAAGGAGTTGGCTGAAAGGAGCACCTAGTCCGGCATCCAGCAATATGTTCTTTCCTTCCGTCTGCAGGAGGAAGCAACTCATACTTGAAGGTACTCCTTCTTGGAGTCCCAGTGCCTTCCATAACGAGTCTGGCACAGTGGGATACAACTTCAGTGGCTGAAGCGAAGGTCCAGGCTTGTCTTCTATCCATGTGATGGTGGTAGAACCAATGGCTTCATCTGTCTTGGAAACATGCCGAGAACATGCCACAGCCAAGAACAGGACTGTGACAAGGGTAAGCATGATTTTCATGAGATGCAAATTGTATAAGTAGGGCGTATTGATTCGTCAGGAAAGTCCTACTATCTTTCCATCTTCCACACGGATATGCAATGCTGCCGGTAACTTGGGCAGTCCAGGCATACGCATCATCTTACCTGCTATGGCCACAATGAAATGGGCGCCCCGATTGATAACAATATCGCTGATAGTGAAATTGAATCCTGAAGGACATCCGTATTTCTTAGGATCGTCAGAGAAAGAGAACTGTGTCTTGGCGATACATACAGGGAAATCCCAATAATAAGGGTCACGCTGAATGCCTTCCAGCATAGAAAGAGCCTCTTCTGTAAATGTAACAGAAGCCGCATGGTACACCTTCTTGACTACAGCTTCTATACGTTGCTTGATGGTTTGCTCAGGTCCGTCAGCATGGACAGTTGTAGAGTAGATAGCATCCCCTCCTTCTGGTTGGTTGGCATGGGCATCTATCTCATCTACCACAGCCTGAGCCAGTTCACGAGCGCCTTCACCTCCCCTCATAAATCCGTCATTGACTACACAGGGCAATCCGAGTTCGTTGCGGCAGTGATTGACAAGGCAGGCTACTTCCTCATCAGTATCGTTGGCAAAACGATTGAATGCCACAATAATATTACGCTTCCATTGACGTAAGTTACGCACATGCTGGTCCAGATTGGCAAATCCTCTGCGGAGTCCTTCCAAATTGGGTTCCTTGATATGTGCCTCATCTACATCACCATGCATCTTCAGCCCGTTGCACGTAGCTACAAGCACTACAAGGTCGGGCAGGATGCCCATATTCCTACACTTAATGTCAAGGAATTTTTCTGCGCCCAAGTCTGCTCCGAAACCTGCTTCTGTGATGACGTAGTCTCCCAATGAGAGTCCCAAGCGAGTAGCTAGGATAGAATTGCATCCATGAGCGATGTTGGCAAAAGGTCCACCATGGATAATAGCAGGTGTATTTTCTGTAGTCTGCACCAGATTGGGTTTGATAGCATCCATAAGAAGCGCCACAATACTACCTGTAATGCCAAGTTCCTTACACAAGAATTCCGAGCCGTCCTCCCTATACCCCAAGAGGATGTTGTCTATACGCTCATATAGATTCTGTTCGCTGGTAGCGAGACAAAGGATAGCCATAATTTCCGAAGCAGGCGTAATGTCGAAACCTGACATTTGAGGAATACCGTTGCTTATTCCTCCCAATCCGGTTTCAATCGTGCGCAGGCTACGGTCATTCACATCCATCACCCTTCTCCACAACACTTTCTTTAGGGGCGCTATCTCCTTGCGGCGTTGGTAGAAATAGTTGTCTAGCATAGCAGATATCATGTTGTGGGCAGAAGTCACCGCGTGAAAATCGCCATTGAAGTGGAGATTGATTTTCTCCATAGGCAACACTTGTGCATAGCCTCCGCCACAAGCACCTCCCTTCATTCCGAAGCAGGGTCCCAAGGAGGGTTCACGCAATACGGCAATGGCCTTTTTACCTATTTTATTAAGTCCGAGGGCCACACCGATGCTCACGGTAGTCTTGCCTATTCCTGCCTTGGTAGGACTGATTGATGTTACAAGAACCAAACGTGCTTTTTTCATTTTCTGCTCATCAATGTACTTCAGCGGCACCTTGGCAGAATATCGGCCGTAGGGCTCAAGATCTTCAACTTTGATACCTAAAGAGGCAGCAATGTTTTCAATAGGTTCCAGATGGCATTTGTTGGCAATTTCAAAATCTGCTAGCATAATTGGGGAACGATTATGGATTCTTTGAATGGATTTGCTATAAACAGGACATCAAGAAGAGCATTAAAAACCCTATCCTCAAGAATTCCCGTCTTGTACCGACAAAGATATAATAAAAATACATGATAGACGGCATTGCCGCAAGACAAAATCAGAAGGATTCAAGTGGTTTTAAGGACTTTCAATCGTTGTCCAATTGAAAGAAGAGGGTATCACTGCAGGTTTCTCCGATATAGTTGGCAGCATAGGCAACTATATAATAGGTACCTGAAGCAGGAGGATAGATGGTATCGGAGAAGGTCATAGCAACCTCCGATTTTCCTGTCACCGAAAGCGTATCATTGCCCCAACGGAAACCACATGCAGTGAGCGGACTATTGGGCGAAGCTTCCACATGACCTTGAGCAATGACTCCATCCACTCCATAGGACGAAAGGCTTACAGAAACTCCCCAAGGCCTCTGCGGCATTTCTCCTGAACGGTCCTCACCAGAGCAGGAACAGAAAATACCCATCAGCAGGATAATCAAGCAAAAGATATGCGGTCGTTTCATAATAGGGAGCTATTTGCGTTTTACTACTGCAAAAATAATCATTTCTATTCTAAATGACAATCTTTTTCCCACCGAGAACAAAAGTAGGGACAAAGAGCAACAACCAGACTCCTGTACTTTCAAAATCTACCCAGAACAATTCTTGGTCTCAATAAAGAAGAAAACCCACCGCATAATAATCTATATTTTCCTCCCGTCAACCGAACCTAATATGGGCAAAAATATTTAATTTTGGAAATCATATCCGAGTCACCTCTGTAACAGAAGGCAACTCTTTTCGAATGATAGCCTTTCCAATAATAACAATACAATACACTCAACTAAACATGAAAAGAATAGTAGCAACCGCTGTCTGCCTCTTGGCTCTCTTTCCGATACACGCGGGTATCAACAAACCTATGATGGGCTGGAGTTCATGGAATGCATTCTTCGTAGACATCAGCGAAGACATCATCTGCCGACAGGCTCATCTGATGGATTCTCTCGGGCTCAAACAAGTAGGCTACAATTATGTCAACATCGATGACGGATTCTTCGGATATCGTGACAAGGAACATGGCATCGTCCCCAACCCCAAACGTTTTCCCAGAGGTATGCGTGTAGTGACAGACTATATCCATGCCTTGGACATGAAAGCAGGCATCTATACTGATGCTGGCACACGCACCTGTGGTTCTATATGGAATGCAGACGTTGCCGGACGACAAGCGGGCATCTATGGTCACGAAGCATCTGACTGCAAAGTATACTTCCATGACTGGAATTTTGATTTTATCAAAATCGACTACTGCGGCGGTCAAGACCTCTACCTCAACGAACAACAACGATACACTGATATCTACAATGCCATCATGAAATACGGCCGACCCGATGTAAAGGTGAACATCTGCCGATGGGCTTTCCCTGGTACATGGGCAGAAAAAGTATCTGACTCCTGGCGAATCAGCGGTGATATCCAGACCAACTGGGAACGTCTGAAATATGTGATGGACAAAAACATGTACCTCTCCGCTTTCGCCCGCAACGGAAAATACAATGACATGGATATGCTTATCTTGGGCATGAAGGGCAAACAGTTACTCATTGGCGAGGGCCTCACAGATGTAGAGGATGAAACGCATTTCGCGATATGGTGCATTATGAGTAGCCCGCTTCTCATCGGTGCCAATATCGACAAACTATCAGCCCAGAGCATTGACCTGCTCAAAAATGATGAACTTATTGCCATCAATCAAGACGAACTGGGACTGCAGGCACGTGTCTACCAACGGGAAGGCGAAGCCTATGTACTAGCAAAAGACATCCAACAACGTGAAGGCACTTCACGAGCTGTTGCTCTGCTCAACGCTTCCAATCAGCCTCATACCTTCCGTGTAGCTCTCAAGACTCTCTGTCTGGCCGGCAAGACACAGGTACGCGACCTCCTGCACCGCAAGAACCTTAAGAGCGTGAAAGACTCCATTATCATGACAGTAGAGCCTCATGCCACAGCTTGTCTGCGTCTGACAGCTTCCCAACGTCTGGAAGCTGATACCTATGAAGCTGAATGGGCCTACCTTCCTCTCTTTCACCGTTTGGTAAAGGACACCAAAACTATCCTTTTCGCTCCTATAGAAGGAGCCAGTGGCGGAATGGGTGTCTCCTATGTAGGAGGAAAACCCAACAACGTAGTACGTTGGGACGATGTCTATAGCCAACAAGGCGGCCAATACATGGTACATGTATCCTATATTACCCCCAAGGAAGACCTTACCATGATACTGACCACTAACGGACAAGAGCAGTCTATGCGACTGGGCAAAACCGACAAGGTAAAAAAAGCATCATTCCCTGTTACTCTCCGACAGGGATGGAATACCATCGAAATCGGCAATCCCTATGATTGGGCACCTGATATCGACAAGATTACATTGGAAAAACAATAATTCCATTGCATCATAGCAAGACAATGCAATTTCCAGAGCCAGGAAAAGTGTAATTGGTTTTGCCCTGATGGACACTGTATGGAACCGACTAAAATACCCAGAGTAGACTGAATTGGTACTCTGGGTATTTTATAGACACCTAAAACGAAACCTGCCATCCCCTACTCTTTGATGCTCAAATCTTCCTTTTCATTTTCCACCTATAGAGCAGACAGGCGAGGCTTCCATAGACTCCCGATTGTATCCAAAGGGCTATGATGTGTGGACGGATTTCTTCCAGTGTGGCACCAGTACCCCTGAGCAGTTGGTAGCCATTAAGGCCAAAGGTGGAAGGAAACAGCCATGACACATATTTCAACAACAAAGGAATCTTGGCTCCCGGCCATGAAATACCTGACAGAAAAAGTAATGGCACCGACAGGAAGACAAAAAGCATGATACTGTCCTCTCGCCTATAGACCAAGAAGGAAAGGACCATACCCATAAAGATGCAAGCCAGAAGATAAGGGATGACAAATACAAGAAAATCTGTATACTCCCCAAGTTCAGGTAGCCCAAAAAGGGAAGTAATACCGCTAAACATATATATAGCCAGCAACACATATAACAGGAGATAACAAAGTGCTTTCCCTGCCACCACTTCATGAGGGCGATAAGGCCAACAACGTCTTGTAGCGCAGGTCCTATAACGCTCACGTTGGCCTCCCATCATCATACCGATTCCCAGAAACAATGTCTGTTGGAGTATCAACATCAGCACTGGCGGAATAAGGAAGGCTGCAAACCCACTCTGCGGGTTATATAGGCTCACATATTCGTAATCCACTGGCATACGCTGTACCTTTTCCTCCTCACGGGTAGTAGGATGAAGATAGCGACTTACCTTAATGTGGCGATTCATCTCCAAAGAAACATCACTAGCTGCTATCAGCAACGAACGATAGTAGAGCATTGCACTCATCTCGCAGTAAAGTTGTATACTCGTCTGTTCACCTTGCCACAACACCTTCTCAAAAGATGAAGGAATATAGACAATACCATACACCTCACGTCGTTTCACCAGTTCCATTGCCTCCTCTGCATTGCGGCAACGGGCTTTGAGAGCAGCACTCGGAGTGGCATCCATTTGCCGGACGAAGGAACGACTGAGTTGGCTATTGCATTCATCAACCACAGCAAAAGGAACATCGCGAACCACCTCATTGGTATAAAACCACGAATAACATAATGGATACACCAAAGGCACCAATACTACAAAAATTAGGACTCCCTGATCATGTAATATCCCTACCACCTCCTTCCACCACAGACGGAATATGCGTAATATTGAATCTCTCATCAGGGCGTATATTTTTGATAGAGGAACAGATGCCGATAGCGCTTCAACAGCAACAAAGGCAAAAGAACAAGTAGAGCCAGCGCCAACAATGACGGCCATGCATAGGCAATAGAGAATCCGTTGAGCGCCTGATTTACATACAAAAGGTAATAGTGGCGCAATGGCAAAACCATTGCCGCATACTGCAATACACTATCCATGGCCGTAACCGGGAAGGAGAAACCTGCCAGAGAAAAGGAGAACATTCCCAATAGCGAGCAGAGGGACATAGCCATGCGCATTTGACCGAACATTCCCGTAAGGAAGACAGCCAGTCCTTGTGCTGCCAAAATGGTAGCAATACCAATAAATAGCATTGGCAACATACCACTATGACAGGGAAACTGAAGAATACGAAAGAAACACACGTGACAGCAAGCAAACATAAGAGTAAAAATGAACGTCTGCGGAAGCAACTTACCGACAATGGCCACAGCAGGATGTCCACCAGCCATGCGGAAGAGCTCCTCTTGCGTACCCTCTTTCCACTCTAATCCCAAGGTATAAGAAGCACTCAGCATCACCAACAACAGCAGTATTCCTGGTATAAGCATATTATTAAGATAGACTGAATAGTCCAAAAAAGGATTCTTCATAGGATGCGCATTAATGACAACAGGTTGTACAATACCCATACTCTGCCGTTCGTCGAGCCCCTGAGCCGTAAGGGCTTGTCGGGTTAGGGCCAATCCTATGAGTTCGGCTGTGATGCGCATATCACGCATCACCAGACTCCCTGCCACGAAATAACACTCGTTGGTATAAAAGGAGATAGTTGGTTGCTGATGAGTAACAGCCTTTTGCGTCATGTTGCGGGGAATGTAGAAAATACCATATATATTGCCCCTTTGCATAGTTTTTCGCGCCTCTGTGAAAGAAGCATACCTACAGACTATATCTACCTCTTCCATGGCCTCCAGTGTACGCAACAAGGAACGAGACACTGTTGTATTATCCTCATCAACTACCGCAATAGGCAGGCGGGTGGGTAGTCCATCATGCATAAGAAAGGTGAGCATCCACAGGCACAGGAGCGGAGCCACTATCAAGCAAAAGAGGAATAGTGGCCTGCAAGTGTACATCTTCAGTTCACGACTTGCTATGGACAGAATACGACCTATAAAATGGGAACATACGTTTTTCATGCCTGTACGCATTGCAAAAGTAGAAGAGAAAGGAAAAAAATGTCATTTCCCAGACAACAAGGCCGACATGCCGGGATACAACCCGTTCACTTTCTTCAACGGTCGTGCCTGTACCTCGAAAGTTTTAAGATCGATATCATCCATTGCCTTGGTAGCTTTCCATACCGCGAATGAACCTACATCCTTCATGGATGTTATCTTCACATCTATATCCTGTCCAGTAGCCGGCACATGAACGATACAGGTGGCACCTACACTGTACTGCCGAAGCAAATCTTCTCTGATATTGAAGGTAAACCACATGTCGTCAACCACCGAGACATTCATTATGGGAGCGCCAGCCCCCACCAACTCTCCTACTTGGGGAAATATTTCAGTAACCCTACCATCTGCTGATGCCAGCAAAACCGTCTCGTTCATATACGAAGTCACCTCTGCAATGGCACTCTCCGCTCTCCTTGTCTGTGCACTGGCCGCATGTCGGTCCTCACTGCGAGCACCCTTGAGAGCCATATCATATTGAGCCTTGGCCGCTTTTTCAGTAGCGGTCATAGCATCATACTGTGCCTTGGCCTCATCACGCTTCTGTTCTGGCAATACTCCTTGTTGGAAGAGACGGTCTACACGATGAAAGGTTTTCTCTGCTACTACTCGTGCAGCCATTGCTTTCTGCCACATCTCGTAGGCTGAGCGTATATCTTCCTGACGTGCCCCATTACGAGCTTTCTCCTCAACAGCCTTAGCAGCCTCAAAAGCCGCATGAGCCTGTGCCAGTTTGGCCTCTACATCGGGAGCTTCCATGATAGCCAGGGTATCGCCACGACATACATTGTCACCTTCCTTCACTAGAATAGCGAACACTCTGGCAGGTACTTTACAAGATACTCTATACTCGGTAGTCTCTACCTGCCCCTCAATAGTCTCCTTCTTCGGTTGGCGCAGTAGTCCCACCGCCATTACAATTAGAATCACCAGAAAAATGACTATTGCCAAGACAGCAATGACTACTGACATTCGTTTATGTTTCATAATTGGTATACAGATAATGATTATTTTTGCAATTATTCTTGGAAGAAAAGGTGTTACACCAGCATCTCAATGACTTACGTTACCCAAGGCCTTCTTTAGGTAGAGGGAGGCAAGGCGCACATCTACCTGAGCATTCACCCACTCTGAACGTGCTTTCAGCCATGCCGTCTGTGCCTCCAGTACATTACTCAGAGGAATAACTCCTTCCTTCAAACCTACATCTGCATATCGCAGATTTTCTTCTGCCTCTTCCAAGTTGGTACCAGAGGTTTCCAAACGTTGCTTGCTTTCATATAGGCGCTGGCGACATTGATTCACCTGCAACACAATCTTCTCACGAGCTTCCTCTGCCTCGTAGCGATGCAGGCGTGCATCCGCTTTAGCAGCTCGTACTTTGTACTTTCTTTCTCCCCAAGTGATTAGAGGCATACTTACAGTGACACCTACGTTCCACATTCCTTTCATCTGCCGTTCAAAACTATTGAACACCGAAGGATTGCTAGCCAGATACCCTCCCATCAGAGCTACTTGCGGCAAGAACTCCGAGCGGGCTATACGCACCTTCTCTCCATAAATGAGGGTCTGTAATTCCAAAGCCTTCAGTTCGTCCCTATGACCTACGGCATGCTCCACCATGTCCTGTTCTTGCGGGAAAGCCATTTCCAGCGGAACATCCTCCACATTTATATCCATGGAGCTGTCCATGGGAAGACCACAGATACGACAAAGATTCATCTCTGAGAGACGTAGTCCATTGTCCACCTGTATGAGAGCTACCTGTGCCTCATTCGACCTCACCTTGACACTTAGCACGTCAGCCTTGCGAGCAAGACCCTCCTTGAACATCAAGTCTACATCACTTGCCAACCGATCTACTAATTGCTTGTAGCCCTCTGCCAGTTGTTTCTTGCTTTTCAGCGCCACAAGAGTCCAGTATGCCTCATCTACTTCCACAATAACATCCTGCAATGTCTTGTCATACATATGGTCGGCTATTTGGGCAGCATATCGGGTAATGTTGTCATAAGCACGTATTTTACCACCCATATAGATAGGTTGTGTCAAAGTAACAGCCAGCACACCTGCATGACGAGTGTCAGTATGGAAAGCATCCACCAGTCCCTGTCCTATAGCATTGAGACGATCTCCCAGGGAAGAAAGCAACGGGACATTGTTCAGTCCTGCTCCTAATTTGGAAAGGGTAGATTTCTGTTCATCACTCAGTAGTGACATTTCCTTACTGGTATACAAATAAGCCCCAGTTGCTGATATCTTCGGCAGGTAATTCGTGCGAGCCGCTTTGTGGGAGAAAGAAGCAGACTGTTGCTGTTCGCCTGCCATGCGTAACGACTTATTGTTGCGAATAGCCATTATACGAAGACTGTCAAGCGACCATGTCTTACCCAGCGTCGAGCAAATTGCCAACAGGAAACAGAGACAGATGAAAATAAGAAAACGTTTCATGAATACAATAACTGATAATCATGGTGCAAAATTAGGACAGGCACAGAAAAATTCAGTGTCCTAAATCGGAAGTATGATAGACTTTCCGTACATCTGTTCCTATTTCGGACACTAAAGACAACTATTTTTCCATCTTGTTTCCTAGCAGATTTCACACTACTTATCGAAAAGAAGAGGAATATGATTGCATCGTCGGGGTACTTCAGAACAGTCGGTTTTTTCCTATGAATGATGACACTTATTTTGAATCTTTTTTTGTAAAAAACAGAGTGGTATGTGCAACAGAATATTTTGCGTTAGTCATACATGTATTCATGTTTTTCCTTCCAACAAAATTGTTACTCAACAAAAATAATGTACCTTTACACCTGATTCTCATCTCCAAGACATTATCAGCAACCACCAGTAAGAAAGGAAAGCTACCTACCTGAAGAATCATGGAAACATTCAAAGGCGTCATATCAAGCAATCAGTTGGTGCTTGTCAATTTCTTCGCCACATGGTGCCACCATGCAAGATGATGTGGACAAGAATGGTGTGACAGCCAATCAACAGATAAGAACAGATGAATATACATCAAATCATATTCAGTCCCACAGGAGGGACACGACGAGTGAGTGAAATCCTATGCCACGACATGGGTAAAGACAGTATT
>JALERS010000083.1 GCA_022763905.1 Prevotellaceae bacterium
CTGTTCCTTTTGAAGGAGAATGGGAAGTACGTATATCGGAATTGATAGGCATCTTCCATTTCTATATGGGCAACAGCAAGGATGGCTATATGGAAGACCTGGGATTCAAGGATTTCAGAAGTACCGGCAGATGGCTTCCTCCCTATGAACCTGACAATAATGGTATCAACAAAAACCTTACTTTCCGTCCTGATTCCATGACTGCCATGGAAATAGACAAGCAGTGCAGACAGCATGGATTCCTGAAGGCACCCTATGGCATAGGTGGTATACTTGTACATTCAACTCACTGTTTTCGTAGTGCCCGGTGTGTGGATTATTCACCATGGCTACAATACAGGAACATTATCTATCGGGGACATATGAGTCCGGATAAGGAATACTGGATAAAGGTTATGTTTCTCAGTGGTTATCCACAGAACTTTAATTATCTCAATCTGATAGAACTGGTACCCAAGTCTGTCTATTCCAACAAAGACCGCATAGAAGACTGGTGGTGAAATATATAAAAGGTCAAAAAGGAAGAAAGCAACATGGTAAGATCTTACAGTTTTACCATGTTGCTTTCTTTCGTTTTTTCAATCCAATTGTAATGTCGGTAGAGACGAATCAGTACTCGTCCTCGTCAAAGAAGAAATCTTCTTTTGTAGGATAGTCGGGCCACAAATCCTCAATTGAATCATATGGTTCGCCTTCATCTTCTATTTCTTGTAAATTTTCTACTACTTCCATAGGCGCTCCTGAACGCACAGCATAGTCAATCAGTTCTTCTTTGGTTGCTGGCCATGGAGCATCCTCCAATTTAGATGCTAATTCGAGAGTCCAATACATAATGGTATTAAATTTATAAACACAGACAAAAATACTATTTTTATAGGGGAATTCAAAACAGACAGACTATTTTTATAGGTATCTGAATAAAAAAAAAGGAATTCCTCTATGCATCTCTTATAGCTTGAAAACTATTCTTTTTATAAATGGTTTATTGATAGGGTGTTGTCACATAGTGTCCGGAAGTGGTCTTGACAGAGAAAAATACAAGCCCTCGATTATAGAGGTCAAATGTCACCGTCACATGAGGATGTTTCTGCAGATATATCCATAAATCTTTTCTTTTGCGAATATCTGATACAACCATCAGGTCTTGTTCTGACATCCGTTGCAAAACGGATTCCAATTGTTCTTCTGTCATGTCATACAGGGAATTTCCATACATGACAGGATGGATAAAAGAAGAAGCGGTATCGGCTCTATCAGATACAGAACTCCATAAGGCTTTACTACATGCAGCTTCAATATACATGCGAGCCGTTTCCCATCCCTTGTCGGGTATCACAACAGTATGTGGCTGAAGATAATTGGCCAGTCTGAACAGTAGTTCATCCCATTGCCGGGTAGTATGCTGAGGCATTTGTTTTCTTTTCTCAGCCAGCCAAAGATAAGCATAATAGGGTAGGGACTGACCTATAACCTCCATCTGAAGCCTATAAGCAAAGGGAGATTGCAAACCAAATCCCTTACTGGCCCACCAACGGGAAATTCTTTGAAACAATAGACAAGACATCGGTTGACAAAGAAATAGGAAACCGGATTTATAACTGTCCGCTTTCAATCATTCTGACAATGCGTTCAGTATATTTATCTTCACCCTGAGGGTCATACTTCTTGGTCAGACTATTGCCGTAGAGTCCAGCAAATATCTGGTAGAAACCTGCTCTGGCAGGACCTAGAAAAGCCTTGACCATATCATAGGAACTCTGTCCACATTCTCGGTTAATGAGTTTGACCAACAGTTTGCCCTGGCTTCTTGACATCTTTTTGACCATCGGTGCATACTGTTCCTTCACACCCTTTTCCACCAAAGCGATATGCGCTTTTTTGGCACGTTGGTTAGGAAGAGTCTGCAGATAGTCATAAGTTTCCAGAAGAGTCTGTTTGGCCAGTTGGGCAATAGGAAATACATACTTGATATTGGCTACCATCTTACTGTAACGCTGTCTTGCCTTTTCATTCTTGAACTTCATGGGTGAATGACGATAGAAAGTATGGAGAGTTACATTAGGGATACTGTCTCCTTGATAAAAAGCTCTGCTGACGTGTACATACATGGCTACCTTGAGTGTATCTTCGGAAGGAGAATCCTTCCCGTCAGCCCTCATTGCCAGTGAAAACGGCAAGAGCAAGATTATCATAATGGTCTTCCAATAGTGCATAGCGGATGCAAAATTAAGAAGAAAATCACTGAATCTGAACGAGAAATACAATGAATTCAGAAAAATTAAGCCCTTGGTATATCACAACTAAAATATTTTTATTTCTTTTGCAACCATAATCAATTTATTAGTTTGTTGAAATTACTTTTTCCTATATGGATATTCTGTAGCTGCCTGACAGCCTTGGCACAATCTTCTCTTTATACTTGGGAAGACTTTGTACAAGACTATATGGAAAATGAATATTCAGAAGAGACCTCTGACGAAGAATTGACCATCAGTTTGCTGGAAGAACTACAGGAAATACACAACCATCCCATCCCCATCAACCAGGCAAACAGTAAAGACTTGCTGGTCCTTCCCTTTATTTCCCAAAGACAGGCTGACAGTATTGTCAGTTATATCAAGAGATATGGTCCCATGTATTCTGTCAAAGAACTCATGCTTGTTCCCTATCTGGATTATTCCACTCGCAACAAACTGTCTCTGTTCATATATTGTGATGAAGCACCTGACAAATCTGTAACTGGAAAGAATAAGTGGAAACAACAGATATCCGGCTACCACCAAATCCCTCTTTACGAACGTAAGGGATATCAAACAAATACCTATCAAGGCATACCTCTCTCTGCCACCTTGCGCTATCGAGGCCAATGGAATGACAAGATAGAGTGGGGCGCTACACTTCAGAACGATGAAGGAGAACCTTTCTTTCAATACCGCAATTACCCATTTGACTATCAGAGTTACTATCTTATGGGAAAAAACAAAGGCAAGGGACTGGTACGCCAATGGATACTGGGCGATTATCAATTGCATTTTGGCATGGGACTGATAGCAGGTCATGGATTCTGGCAGAATCCTGTAGGGTTGTTGTCATTTTCCCGCAATCAGCTTCAAACCATCAGTAAGCATACTTCTACAGATGAATGCCATTTTTTTCGAGGAGGTGCTGTTACCTTACAGTACAAACATACCAGCATGACTGTTTTCGGTTCTCACCGTCTACTGGATGCCACTGTCAAGAATGGTAAGGCAACAACTCTTCTCACATCAGGACTGCACCGTACCCTTTCTGAAATACATCGCAAGGAAAATGTCAGATCCATTGCCGGAGGTACCCATATACAATGGACTGGCAACCATTGGCAATGGGGAGCATCTGCCCTGTTCACACAATATAGCAAACCTTTGGAACCTGGTTCTGCTCTATACCGAAGATATTATATGAAAGGCCGGAACTTTTTCAACTGCGGCATTCATTACCAATATAGGAATTCCCGTTTCACTGCTCATGGAGAGTGCGCCACTGACCATACAGGAGGATGGGGCATCATCAACCAAATAACTTGTCAATTGACGCAACAACTGCAGACCTTTTTTCTATACAGATACTATGACAAACGATACAAGGCACCTTATGCATTCGCATTTGCAGAAGGTGGACATGTACAAAATGAGCACGGAGCCTATATAGGATACAACTGGACTATCCATCGTCAATGGAATCTAAAGGGATATTTTGACTATTCCTCTCACCCTCACGCCATCTATCGTGCTGACTTTGCTTCCCAACGTATGAAAATCTTCCAGTTGGTTACTTTCCAACCCCAAAAAGACTTGTCGTTTGATTTCCGCTACCAATTCAGTCAAAAGGAGGAAAACAACAAAAGCAAGACAGCCTTAGTAGATATCTACAAAAACAGCGGACGTCTGCAAGCCCATTACCTACTGGGTAGTACCAAACATACAACTGGCTGCTATTTCATCTACCTGTTGCCAGTGAGTGGACCTGGCAAATGGGGAAAAATGATTGCACATAGAATATCAGCCACAAAAGGTTCTATCAGCGGTTATCTGAGCGGGGCTTGGTTTAATACATCTGACTATAGCACAGCCATGCATTGTTATGAAAACGGACCCAGTTATAGTTTCTCCTTTCCTACCTGCTACTGTCATGGATGGCGAGCCTCAGCCATGATTAGAAAAAAATGGAACCGCTTGTGGGATATTACCATTAAATATGGTATTACCCGCTTCACCAATCAGAAAACCATCTCTTCTTCCCATCAACTGATTAATCATCCCTACAAACAAGACATATCCCTGCAATGGATGATGAATCTCTAGACTGGCTTTCCTCCTCAATGATACAACTATCAAAGGAACAGCAGTGCTTATCCATTATTTATATTCTTGTCATCGGGTGAATTTGATACGGAAAAAATAAAAATATTCTGACAAAAAATTAACTTTCTATTACAATTTCGTAGAAAAAAATTTCTCAATTATTCTTTTAGATATTATTAAATACTTAATTTCGCAGGCATAAAATCACCATTCATTCTATTTTTCATGGCAACAGTACTATATCCTTCACCCGTTTTCGGTCCTATCCATAGTAGACGTTTAGGAAAATCTTTGGGAGTCAATCTTATGCCAAGTGACGGCAAATTGTGTTCATTTGACTGCATATACTGCGAATGTGGATACAACAAAGACAATCCTGTCAAAAGTCCTCGTCCTACCCAGGAAGAAGTAATGGATAAATTGGAGTCCACACTGATTACGATGAAAGAAAAAGATGATTTGCCTGATTATATCACTTTTGCAGGAAATGGTGAACCTACCCTTCATCCCAAGTTTGCCGAAATCATAGAGGATACCATTCATTTACGCAATATACATACTCCCAAGACCAAGATAGCAGTTCTTACCAATGGTTCCATGATACATCGTAAAAATGTATTTGATGCCTTGATGGTAGTCGATGAAAACATTGTCAAACTGGACACTGCTGACATCAAGTATATCAAAAAAGTCAACCGTCCTGTTTTATGGTATAATGTTGACGAACAGATTAGCAGACTGGTCAAATTTCAAGGTCACTGTATCATACAGACCATGTTCATGCATGGAATAGTGGAAGGAGAAGATATCTCAAATTTCAAAGCCGAATATATCCAGCCTTGGTTAAGAGCATTGAGAATCATCAAACCTTCTCAAGTCATGGTCTATACCATTGACCGTGATACACCAGAAAAAAATATCTACAAAGTTTCTCCCGAAGAACTTGATGAGATATCCAGACAAGTAGAACAACTGGGCATTCATGCTATTTCCGCCTATTAAATCCAGATATAGGATATACCTTCTTATAACATTCACTTTCTGGATACTTCCTTCTTTCTTGTCATCACAGAATCATCGTGACATCATTATAGATGATTCTGTGATGATAGCTTATCCCCAACCTGCTGTCAGTTCGCTGAAATCCTTATTGATACCTTTGACCATCTGTTCCCGAATAGTACATAGCGAAGACCGCAACTACAGCATTCGGCAGAATCATGTATATCCACGGAAACACCAGCATAGTGTAGACCTTCCATTGGCAGCATTGCCTCTTGCTGCTCTATATACATTAAAAGCCACAGGTGTGGAAGGCAAGAGTTCATGGCAACGTTCGCTGGCAGGCAATGCATCAGGATTGGCTCTTGCATGGACTCTATCTCAAATCAATAAGAAGACTGTCCGTTCCACCCGTCCTGACGGTACAGGTTCCCGCAGTTTTCCTTCCGACCATTCACTTTTGGCATTTGCCTCAGCCGCCATGTTGGATGAAGAATATGGTCATATTTCTCCTTGGATTTCTATAGGAGGGTACAGTGTAGCCACACTGGCTGCCTTTTCCCGTATTGCCGGTAACCGCCATTGGGTAAGTGATATTATCAGTTCCTATACACTAGGTAATACTGCTACCCGTGTAGGATATGCACTGACTGACTTATGGCAGCATAATATGGGTATTATTCTTGAAGACCAACCGTTTATTGTCCGTTTTTATGACCAGCGACCCTCCTACATAGGTACCTATTCCTCCATAGTCACCACTTTGGGACATACTTTCGGCCAAGGACATGACCTATATATGAAAACAGGATATGCAGCCGGTGTCAGCGGAGGATATTATTTCAAAAATCGTTTAGGAATAGGTGTCAAGACAGGTATCAGTACTTATCTGCCGAAAATAGATAATCAGCCTCAACCTTTCACCGTCAATTATTGGGATTGTGAAGCAGGTCTGCTCTATTATATTCCTTTACATTCCCGATGGAACATGGAAGCTCAATTGATGGAAGGATATCATTCTATCACAGAAGGAAAGCATCAGTTGGAAACGGCAGGTATCCATCAAGACCGTCTGTTCAGTACTTCAGTCGGTATTCAATTTGACTACAGAGTCAAAAAACATCTGTCTACACGTATCATGTGCAGTTACAACCTGTATCATACAGTTTTTCATCAGCAGACATTCACGATGGGCATTTCTACCAACTATCGTTTTTAAAGAGTATCTTCCTTCCAATTAAATAGAAAACACTAATTTTGCAACAATCTTTTAATACGAAAGTATTATGATAAAAGAAAGTTGGAAAACCTTAGGTTATATTGACGAACCTGTCCCTACAGATATAGATCTTCCTGCTGCTATCAGGCAGTTGTGTAAAGAGAAGAATGCCATTATCCTTGCCCATTATTATACTGACAAGTCCTTGCAGGATATTGCAGACTTCATAGGGGATAGCCTCGCTTTAGCCAGGAAAGCGGCAGCCACTACGGCAGATATTATCGTAATGGTTGGTGTTCACTTTATGGGTGAAACCAACAAGATATTGTGTCCTGACAAGAAAGTGCTCATTCCTGATATGAATGCTTCCTGTTCTTTGGCAGAAAGTTGTCCTGCAGACAAGTTGGCCGCCTTTAAAAAAGAACATCCAGGCTACAAGGTCATTTCTTATGTCAATACCACTGCAGCTGTAAAGGCATTGACAGATGTAGTGGTCACTTCAGCCAATGCATGTGAGATAGTGGAAAGTTTTCCAAAGGATGAAAAACTTATTTTCGGTCCTGACCGTAATTTGGGTGCCTATATCAATGCTCAGACTGGACGTAACATGTTGCTATGGGATGGTGCATGTCTGGTACATGAACGTTTTTCAGTTGAAAAACTATTGGACTTGAAAAAACAATATCCTGAAGCCAAGGTACTGGCCCATCCTGAATGCAAGAATATCATTCTCCAACTGGCAGATGTAATAGGTTCTACTGCTGCTTTGTTGCGCTATACTATCCATAGTACAGATCCAACCTTCATAATAGCAACAGAAAGTGGCATCATTCATGAGATGCAGAAGAATTCACCGGACAAGACCTTCATCCCTGTACCTCCTGAAACAACAGAAAGCATTGGTTGTCATTGCAATGAATGTGCTTACATGCGAATGAACAGCATGGAGAAGCTATACAACTGTCTGAAGTATGAATGGCCGGAAATACATGTAAGTGATGACGTCATCCAGCAAGCCATTCGACCCATTGACGCCATGCTGGATATATCTAAAAAACTAGGATTATAACCCTTGGCCAGGAACCCCCATCACTTTATCTGATTGTATTGCTCTGAAACAGAATGTTCCACATGAAACGTTCTAATGGCAGACTTATTTTTGATTAACTGTTTGAAGGGTTACAACAGGTATTCTAATGAGCTGTTCAGATGACAGGATTAACCCATAAAATATCCTCTTCTTAATAACCATTTGATAGGCAAAGGCTACAAGATAGATGGATTGCTGTCCGGTAAAACTCGCAAGAGCATAAAATCCCTATGTCATTACAAATTTCATATTATTCTCAGTATCGTGTTGTTATAATCAATTATTTACCATTCCAATCTCTTCAAATCTTTCATCAATCTTCCCAGTTCAGAGTAAGTATAATCTCTACCATCCTTCAGCTTCTCATCCATTGAGCAATTGGCATTGGCCATAGCCTTTTCAAGACTACCACCATTGCGCTCAAAGTAACCATGAAGTCCTTTGGTTTTAATGAAGAACTCTATCGTCTTCCGATACTCCACGCATTGGTTGAGGTCTTTGAGCAATGGCTCTTGATTTTTGTATGGACGTGAGGTGTATCGGAAATAGTAAAGAAAGAACAGTTCTGTACAGCGATGAGTCTCGAAGAACTCTACCTCACAGTAGATACCTTTCTTGGGTTTGTTGATAGGCTTGGCATACTTTGCCTTTAGCTTCTGGTATTGTGAACGCTCCGGCTCCTTGTCCTTCGTATCCATGTCGATAATGCAGAAGATATGACTGTAGCCCATTACCACACCCTCTGCTATCTTTGCATCGAGTTCCTTGATATTGGTGTGCTTCGGATAGTCGGGCTT
>JALERS010000093.1 GCA_022763905.1 Prevotellaceae bacterium
ATAAACGTAGATAACCATGAGCAAAAGTCGTAATTTCTTCGGACAGCCGATATATGGTCAGCTAATAAAATCACTTAATCGAGATAAAATTGTTGAAATAAGTCGAAAACACGGCGGAGAGAAGTATGTAAAGAGCTTCGATGGCTATACGCATCTGCTTACGATGCTCTATGCCGTGATACAGCAGTTCGACTCGCTGCGTGAGATAGAGGTGATTGGAGACCCGAGCAAGGAGCTGTGATAACTACACCTTTAAATTTCAAAAACAGGAAGATCTTGTGGCAGATGTCTGTTGATTCAGTTGATGAAGAGAAAAAGAGTACGGAGAAAGCTGGAAATGAATCATTTGGGAAATGAAGTTGATGGACTGACCCAAGTATTCACGATGCTTTCCAAAAGAGTCGTCGATGCTCGGCAAAAGAATCGACGATTCTTATTAAAAGAAGCGACGATGCTAAAAGGAAGCAGTCAATATACTCTCAGACATCACTTAACTGCTATGCCGGGGGAGGTAGTAATACGGGACCAAAACATAGAAAAATCATAGTTTTTCCACTTGGGTTTCGTGAAGATTTCTCTCTATTGCCTTCCTGTCTCTGCGGATTCATTCAGAGCAACACAATGAAGCTGAGGGGAACCGTCTCCCTGCCCTTGAGGAAAGGAAGGGAAAAACTCCTCATTCCACATATAGAACAAGGCCCTTGAGATATTCTCCTTCGGGGTGATAAATGCTGACAGGATGGTCGGCGGGCTGATGCAACTGATGCAATATACGGACAAATCGTCCAGAACGGGCAGCTGCAGTAAACACAGCTGTTCGGAACTGATCGGGAGATACCGCCTGCGAACAACTGAAAGTAAACAGGATGCCCCCCCCTTTCTTGATTTTTTTCATCGCTGCTGCATTGAGACGGGCATAACCTTTCAAGGCATTGTGAAGAGCATCACGATGCTTGGCAAAAGCTGGCGGGTCTAATACGATGATATCATAATCCTCCTGCATATCGGCAAGAAACTTGAATGCGTCACATGCAAACGACTGATGACGGGTATCGTTCTGGAAATTCAGTCTGATATTGGCATCGGTAATCTCCACTGCCCGGGAAGAACTGTCTACTGAATGCACCATACTGGCACCTCCACGCATGGCATACACAGAAAAGCCTCCTGTATAGCAGAACATATTAAGTACTTTCTTGTCTTTCGAAAACTTCTCCAACAATGAGCGATTGGCACGCTGGTCAACAAAAAAACCGGTCTTCTGACCTTTGAGCCAGTCTATATGGAAACTCAAACCATTCTCTATCGCTGTATCGGATGTCTCCCGCCCCCACAGGTATCCTGATTCCTCGCTGGTTTCTGCCATGTAAGGCAGAGTCTGGTCGCTCTTGTAATAGACACACTGCAGACTGTCGGCCATCAGTTCTGCCAATATAGAGGCTATCTCCTTACGGCAGAGATGCATGCCTACACTGTGGGCTTGTACGACAGCGGTAGTTCCATACACATCCACGACCAATGCCGGCAGTCCATCTCCTTCCCCATGAATGAGGCGATAAATGGTATTCTGATTGGTAATGAGCGACAGTTGTCTTCTAAGACGAAGGGCTGCTGCTATCCTCTCCGTAAAGAACAAACGGTCAATCATTTCATCACGGAAGGATAGAATTCTCACCGCAATGGACCCCGGCTGATAATGTCCCACTGCCAGAAAACTGCCATCTGCATCCAATACTCTCACTGTATCACCTTCTACAATACCATCATCCAAGTGGGCAATAGCTCCTGAGAATATCCACGGATGAAGGCGTTTGACACCTGCATCCTTGCCTCTCTTTAAATAAACTGTCTTATACATAGGGCTGTCAATCTTATTGTTGGAACGCACATTGTGCTCGTCATTTTCTACGGTATCTCCTCTTTTTAGGCAAAGCCGTCTTCATATCAACCACCACATGGTCAATCATAGAAAGCATAGAGGTTTCAGTGGCCAGAACATAATTGTGGTTCATGCGCATATTCATCAGTTCTCTATATATCCTGATACATGCCCATGCGTCAATGGCAGCATATTGTTTTTGTCCGTCGGACAGGACATCTGCCTCCCAATTGGACAGACGCTGGGTTTTGGAAATGCGTTGATGAAACAGATTGGCATATATCTTCTGCAGACTCCTGTCTGCTATACCGAAAAGGCCTACCATCTTCTGCAATTCCACCCATTTTCCCATCTCGAAGGAAGCTCTTTGATGAAGCATACGCACATCGTCGTGAAAAGAGATGCCTATCTTAATGGGTGTATCCTCCTCCAGAAAAGAAATCAGTTCAGCAGGAAGGCCGATAAGGTTCAATCGAAACAAGAAGCAGATATTGTCTGATGATATCTGGAGCAATGACACCTTATGAGAACGGTCTTTGGAAAAGCAGGGGCGAGTCTCTGTATCCAACCCTACTACTGGTTGCTTCCTCAGATACTCTATCGCCTTGAGCATTTCCCTTTCAGACTGGACCACCTCTATCCTCCCGGGAAATACCACCTTGGGCATTTCTGCTATATGCTGTTTGTCGACAGTAACGTCAATTACTTTCAGGTCTGTTGTTATCATCGCTCATTTACCACTCTTCATCAGTTGAATCTGGTGACAGGAACAGCATATCATGAAGGGCCCGCATGGCACTGAGACAACGTCCGCCCCAATACTCACGATACTGACCGACAACACGGAAAAGGGCAAGATAACGTATTTCATCAGATCCCGTACGGTAACAGAAAAGAAAATCTGCCAACGACTGGTAAATATCCGCCACATCTTCTGATATCGTCCTGAGTATCGGACGGTCGCTGTATTTCATATCTTCTACAAAGACATCCAGATAGTCATCATGGGAGCCTAATAAGGATGCCACCCTTGAACGTACCTCATTATACTGGTCCTCCGTAACATACTGCTCAAGACCGGTATCCTCCTGTTCGTTCATCTCCGGAAATGACAATACCTTGCCATATAGTACCGAACACACTTTCTGAAGGTCCAGGGCAAAATGGTCTGCATCGGAAGGTTCTTCCACCAACTGGCAGAAACGTATTGACATGTTGATAAACTCCAACACATCAGCGGAAAACACCTGTGACCACCAATTATTGCTATGGCTGCTATCTTGCATGGTTAATATTTTGCAACAAAGGTACTAAAAAATTCCCACTTCGCATTCTTCCCTGCCAGTGAGATTACAGCACCTGCACATGGAAGAAAGCCGTCCGTTGGGCTCTGTTTCCTGTCCGTTCCCTTTCTTACCTTCCGGAAGTTTCCATAGCAGAGATGCTTCTTGAGACCTATACAGCCAATCTTGAAGCAAAGTACGCAAGCCTCATCCAGATCGAATAGCCAATTTCACAGAAAAGGAGTTGGCTGAGTTGATACGCCAGTACACCGATGCTCACCTCAAGGGTATCTATAGGTTCTGAAGATATTTCGTGGGGGAGCAGGAAAAATCCATTCATTGAAATACCATTTCCAGATGATTGGCACTGGATATTCTTACCATCCTGCTCTGTTTCTGTAAAGGCAGTTTATTCCTCATTTGCCATTTGAAATAGAGCACATGGACATCTCCTCA
>JALERS010000107.1 GCA_022763905.1 Prevotellaceae bacterium
AGATGTAAGAGTGACTTCATCCTCCCTGTTGATATCTTCCGGGAAGCCAGAAGAGGTCTTTCCGACAAATATCTTCTCCGTTCTCAACGAGTGTCCCACCCCCATTATCTACTGAGCCAAAATTATTCAATACAATCCCCACTCAATTTCTACTAAGCCATTAGTAGGGAATACACCCCTATAATAACACTCGTCCGTGAACAGAAATGTATCTGTCACGGACGAGTGGATTATAGTTTTGCAGAGCTTGAAGAACCTAGATGTACTTATGCGTTTACTTCTGTGTTCTGAGCCTTGCGGTAAGCGTCGAGGTCCTCTACAGAAGTACTTTCTACAAAGGAAGCATGCTTCTCGATTTCTGAGGCAATGAAATTGACATATACCTTAGCGCTCTTTCCAAACAGGTCAGCATCCTTGCTGGCATCAGCTAAGATGAGATGGCCCATGATGATATCAGCAGCCATTTCATAGAGGTGGCGTGCTACGAAGTCCTGATATTCCTGGTTCTGTAGCTCGTTCACCTTGTTTACACAGGCATTGTAGCGTTCGCCCATGGCATTCACCTTGTCCTTAAGCGCTTGGAACTGCGGGAGTACTGTTTCCTGCTGGCGTTCGGCAATATATTGACTGTAGAAACCATTGGTCACGTAGCGTATTGCAGCTACAACCTGGAGTTGGGTAGTACCCTCATAGATACTAGTGATTCGAGCGTCACGATAGATGCGCTGACAAGCATATTCCAGCATAAAGCCTGATCCTCCGTGTATCTGTATACAGTCATAGGCGTTCTGATTGCAGTATTCGGAGTTCATTCCTTTTGATAGAGGGGTGAAGGCATCAGCTAGTTTGCTATAAGTCTTCAGTTCCTTGCGTTCCTCTGGAGTAAGAGGACGTTCGCGTGCTATATCCTCCAAAGCCTTATAGATATCCACGAAACGAGCGGTAGTATAGAGTAGGGTACGTCCAGCATCAAGTTTAGCCTTCATACTAGCCAGCATGTCATATACAGCGGGGAAGTTAATGATGGTTTTACCGAATTGCTTGCGGTCCTTGGCATAGGCCAGTCCCTCATTATAGGCAGCCTGTGAAAGACCTACACTTTGTGCAGCAATACCTAGACGAGCACCATTCATAAGTGCCATCACATATTTGATAAGACCTAGTTTCCTACTTCCGCAGAGCTCAGCTTTGGCATTCTTGTAGACCAATTCACATGTAGGGGAACCATGAATACCTAGTTTGTTTTCTATACGACGTACGTTAACACCTCCCTGGTTCTTGTCATAGATGAACATAGAGAGTCCACGTCCGTCACGTGTACCTTCTTCAGAACGGGCAAGTACAAGGTGGATGTCAGAATCACCATTGGTGATGAAACGCTTACAGCCGTTAAGTAACCAACAACCTTCCTCTTCAGAGTAAGTGGCTTTAAGCATCACGCTTTGGAGGTCAGAACCTGCATCAGGTTCAGTGAGGTCCATAGACATAGTTTCTCCTTTACAGACGCGAGGCACATAACGCTGGCGCTGTTCCTCACTTCCAAATTCGTAGAGTGTTTCTATGCAGTCCTGCAACGACCATATGTTTTCAAAACCAGCATCAGCTGTAGCAATCATCTCGTTGATGGCCGTGTAGGGAGTGCAGGGAAAGTTTAACCCGCCATATCTACGAGGCATGGTGACACCATTGAGTCCAGCCTTGACAGTAGCATCGAGGTTCTCATAGGTTTTGGAGGCATAAGTTACACGTCCATCTGCACAGTGAGGACCTTCTGCATCTACATCCTCAGCATTAGGAGCTATAATGTTTGCGGTTATATCACCTGTGAGTTCCAGTATCCTGTCATAGTTGTCCAGAGCATCTTCCAGATTCTCAGGAGCGTAGTCATATTCATCCTTATCAGCATAAGAGCGTTCCTTCAGTTCAACGATACGCTCCATGAGGGGATGGCCCAGTTGGAACTTGATTTCCGGATTATCAGTATAGAAATTTGCCATGGTTACTTGGAGTTTTTCTTGTAATATTTAATCATCTTAGGCACTACCTCTTCCACTGTACCATTGATTACATAGTCAGCCAGTGTATTGATGGGTGCATTGGGATCGTTATTAATAGAAATGATGATACCTGCATCCTGCATTCCTGCAATGTGCTGTATCTGTCCAGAAATACCGCAAGCGATATATACCTTTGGGCGTACTGTGACACCTGTCTGACCTATCTGTCTGTCGTGGTCAGCAAATCCGGCATCAACAGCAGCACGGCTGGCGCCAACTTCTGCATGAAGTTCCTTGGCCAGTTCGAAGAGCATGTCAAATCCCTCACGGCTACCAACGCCATAACCTCCTGCTACTACGATGGAAGCTCCTTTGAGGTTGTGCTTAGCCTTTTCTATATGGCGGTCCAATACTTTTACCACATACTCAGTGTCAGGCACATATTGGGCTACCTCGTGATTGATTACCTCTCCCTTATAATTCAGGTCAAGTATCTCTTTTTTCATTACACCTTCGCGTACGGTAGCCATCTGTGGGCGATGTTCAGGGTTGACGATGGTGGCTACTATGTTGCCGCCAAAGGCAGGCCTTATCTGGTAGAGTTGTTCTGTGTAGTGTTTCTTCTCCATTACTCCGTCAGCGTTCTTGACATTCATATCAAAATCGCCAATCTCCAGTTGGGTACAGTCAGCAGTCAATCCGCTGTGAAGAGCAGAGGAGACACGAGGACCCAAGTCACGTCCAATAACAGTGGCACCCATGAGGCATATCTGTGGTTTCTCTTCCTTGAAAAGGTTTACCATCAAGGCTGTATGGGGGTTGGAAGTGTAGGGGAAGAGTCCCTCGGCATCAAATACATGTACCTTATCCACACCATAGGGCATTACCTGTTTCTCGATACCATTCAGTCCTTTTCCAGCGCAGATACATTCAAGTTGTACGCCAAGGGTATTAGCTAGTTTGCGTCCTTTGGTAAGAAGTTCCAAACTCACGTCGGCAACGGTGGTGCCTTCTATTTCGCAATATACAAATACGTTGTTCATATCAGCCTATGGTATTGCTTTCAAGCAGTTCTACAATCAGTCCTTCGATGTCGGCATCGCTACCAGTCATGGTACGGCTTTCCTTGGCCTTGAATACGATGTTCTTTACGGCTTTTACATTGGTGGGCGAACCAGCCTTACCTATCTGTTCGGGATCGGCATCAATGTCGGCAGCTCCCCATTGGGTAATGTCCAAATAAGGCTTTTGTGCAATTTTTGCAGTCAGCGCCTCATTCTGTTCTGGTGTGCGCTCTGCAACTACAGTAGCATTCTTGAACTTCATCACACGCTTAGCATTACGCGGACGACAGGGAGCAGCAGAACCATTTACGGTTACCACTAGCGGAAGGGGAGCTTCTACAGTCTCTACACCTCCGTCAATGTGGCGACGGATAACAATTTTTCGTTCCTCCAGATTGAGGCTGACGATTTCTTCTGCATAGGTCACCTGGGTGAGCCCCAGTTTCTCTGCTATCTGCGGACCTACTTGTGCAGTATCACCGTCAATAGCTTGACGACCACCAAGGATAATGTCATAATCGCCTATCTTACGAATAGCCTGACTCAATGTATAACTGGTGGCTAGTGTATCAGCACCGCCCAAAGGACGGTCGGTTACAACGTAACCCTTGTCAGCACCACGGTAGAGAGCTTCACGAATTACTTCTGCTGATTTAGGCAGACCCATAGTTACTACAGAGATGACAGAACCGGGGAATTGCTCTTTTAGACGGAGCGCCTGCTCCAGTGCGTTGAGGTCTTCGGGATTGAAGACGGCCGGCAATGCGGCACGGTTGACTGTGCCCTCGGGTGTCATGGCGTCGGGACCCACATTACGTGTGTCAGGCACCTGCTTAGCAAGGACTACAATTTTCAAACTCATTTTCTTCTAGGTTGGGTTAATTGATTAATATTGTGTTTATAATCAGATATTCACTTATGTGCCCCTTTCATCGGGAATAGGTCTTGGCTTTACTTTTAGGCTTTCCATTAAGGAGCTTCCAAACGGCAAATTTACAAATTATTTATTGCACATCAACTTTTCCTGCCCTTTTTTCACATTTCTGTACCTTAAAGACTGTCCTAATGCTCGTTATCCTATAATCCATCTGCTTCCTGGCAGACATGAGATTAAGCGGGTTGTGAGCAGACATATCAAGTAGGTAAGCAGGGCAATGGACGGAATGGCTACCCATACGGGGATAAGTGGTGTTTCCGGATGGCCGCCTGTTATCCAAGTAGCGATGGGGGCAAGAAAGAACATATGCATGAGATACATGCCAAAGGTAAGTTGTCCTCCCTTAGTCAAAGCTGGTGAACCATATTTATTGGGTATGCAGGAGAACATAAGGAAGGCGCCGAATGTACTGATCAGTAGATTCGGTGTACAAAACTCCCATGACCATTCCAAAATTGGAGTTTCAATGAGTTGGCCTGGAGTTCCTTCCATCCAAAACGACCATGCCGTAAAACTTGAACCTATCAGGAAGCACAGAGCACCTATCACCAATTTCTTCTTGTAACCCCATGTGAGATGTACCCTTATGTAGTGCGCCAGTACCAAATAGCCTAGGTAGCCTGAGCAGTACCATAACATATGGAAATGATTCCAGAAGCATTCGCCCCACACTTCAGGCCGGACAAAGCGATGCAACCAAGGTATACATGTAGAGAGGGCGAAGAGAGCGATGAAGATTCGTTCTTCTTGGGCAGATGCCTTTACGAGCCACGGAGACACCACTGGCATGATGAGATACAGACTTATGAGTGGGTACATAAACCATAGATGTCCGGCCATAGACGGGAAGTTAAAAGGAAGATTTTTAAGGTCAGTCACCGATTGCTCCCAATCCATTCCTCCCCATACCAATGGGAGCAGGCAGTAGAGAAGGGAGAATATCACCATAGGAGGTATCACCCTAAGAAAACGCCTTTTATAGAAACCTATCATCGTTGTTCCCTCTTTTAAGGGGACTAGTAGAAAAGCCGATACCACCATAAAAAGTGGTACACAGGTACGTCCTATACCACCATCATAGAAAGCTACCCAAAATCGGTTGCTCTCATTAGCCAGCATAGATACATTTCCTGCCAGTCCTGAATTATCTGCACCATAGAAATTTTCGCTAGCATGTACTAGCATTACCATAAAGCAGGCTACAAGGCGTAACCAGTCCACAAAAGACAGGTGTTGTTGTCGGAGTGCGGTATTCTTATTCATACTTCTTCGTGATAATATTCTTCTCTTATGGGCTGTCCGTTGTTCACTACTTTCCATGTCAATACCTTTTCGTCAAAGAAAAGGTTAGGTTGGAAGGCATGCAGTTTATAGCATTTGCACAAATCCGGTTTCAGTATTGCCGTCATGGCAGGTCGCAACAGGAAACGTTTACCTTGTTTGTAGAATATCATCTGCAGACAAAGTTTTTCCAATTGGTTGAGGTCTTGTCGGTCCAGAGTTTGGAGAAAGATTTTGGTGTTAGGTTCAGCTGTACCTCGATATCTAACATTCCATGCCTTGTTTTCACCATCCATGAAGGTGAAATCGGTGAAATAGTTGCTATCGTTCACCAGATAGATATCAAGATCTGAGTCGGTAATGTTTCTATTACTCACAGGCACTAGACAGATATAGATATCAATACAATCACCTCCTTTACGTTCTTGAATCATGGGTCGGAAGGTTAATGGCAGGTCTTCCGGTTCCTTTTCTTCATCCTCAGAAACATTGTTTTTTTCAGGTTGATCATATTTTTCAGCGCTTATCACCACCACTTCACGCAAGGGCATGGGAATTTCAAATCCGTCTTCATTCTCCACGTTGACAATGTTCTTGCCTACAAATCCTGTAATGATACCTTCGCCCTTCTCGTTGAGAAATCTGACTTTATCTCCGATTTTCATTTTTATTAGATTAAACAATAAATATATATGGTTAATATCCAACAAAGATACTATTTTTTTTCGTCTTTCAGTTTATCGTTCGTTATTTTCAGCCAGAATCGGATGTCCTCTATAGAGTACCCATCTTTATTTTTCCAATTGGATGGTGAGCGATGAGGTGTTCATAAATTCGATTGGGTTGTTGCGAATAACATATTTACTCATAGCAATCTTGGATTTTTACTTGATAATCCTCTTGAGAGATAAGCAATTCTTTTAGTTCAAATGCTGCATTAATTGGGTATGCTTTCATTTCTCTTATGGCGACTTAGATTGTTTTGCCAAACCAAATTCAAATAAACAGATGAATAGATTCTCAGGAAGTAGGGTGGGGCATTCCACAAGATTGTTGGTTAATTTAATAAAAGCTGATATTCAACAAGCAATTAAGTGATTTCTGAGAGTATATTGACTGCTTCCTCTTAGCACCGACGATTCTTTTGCTGAGCACCGACGATTCTTTTGCTGAGCACCGACGATTCTTTTGCTGAGAACCGACGATTCTTTTACCGAGCACCGACGACTCTTTTGCCGAGCACCGATGAATCTTTTGCCGAGCACCGATGATTCTTTTGCTTTTCACCATGAAGACCTGGGCCATTCAATCAACTTTATTGTCAGAAGATGCCTGCTATGTTATGAATTTGACCCAGATGAGACAGAGCCTCTCCCTTAGTTTGCACTCTGAAAGAAA
>JALERS010000109.1 GCA_022763905.1 Prevotellaceae bacterium
GAGCAGGAAAAATCCATTCATTGAAATACCATTTCCAGATGATTGGCACTGGATATTCTTACCATCCTGCTCTGTTTCTGTAAAGGCAGTTTATTCCTCATTTGCCATTTGAAATAGAGCACATGGACATCTCCTCATTTCCCTGCACCCAACTTGTTTTTGCGTTGAACGCAAGAGACAGATGTAAGAGTGACTTCATCCTCCCTGTTGATATCTTCCGGGAAGCCAGAAGAGGTCTTTCCGACAAATATCTTCTCCGTTCTCAACGAGTGTCCCACCATTATCTACTGAGCCCTCTAAAAATCTACTGACCCGATATTCCATGGGATGAAACAAAAGCATGACAGAACAGGTGGATCTATTTCTGTCATGCTTTCTGGTATCCCCGCCGAGAATCGAACTCGGATCAGCAGTTTAGGAAACTGCTGTTCTATCCATTGAACTACGGGGACTCCTTCCTAAACGATTGCAAAGGTAACAAAAATATCGGGATTGCAAGACTCTTACCGATAAAAAGCTGTTGGACAGTTTCCTTAACAGGCAACTCCCTACTACCCCCTCTTCCTCTGCTTCTATAGCAGAGACTAATGGCATGAACTCCTCCCTTCTCCCATCGAAATTCACAAGAAGCATTTCTGCCATCGAAACCCTCATAGCTTGGAATTTTTCTATAATTTTGTATTACATCTTATTGGGCCGTTACTTCTATGAAGTCAAAGATTTCCCTGAAAACCTTCGTCAGAACAGCGGTTGCCGTCCTGTTGCTTGTTCTGATATATGGTTTCCTGTTTCCTTTCCCCTGGGAATGGGGAGACAGGAAGCGATGTGTCACCCTGTTGGAATACCAGCCGCGCTATCTCATCACAGCCAACGGAGCAGACAGTCTGTACTTTACTGGTTTCGACACTCAGCATCAAGTACTGACAGGGCTTTCCCTCCAGCCTTGCACCTATGGTACAGCCAGCTATGGTACCGCCTTCTGGTATGGTCCTTGGCCTTGGATACATGGATGTCAGGGGTATTTGAAGACCTCAGCCGGTATTGTCAACCCTGCCGTCAACATCGGTTCCCTGCAAAAGATGCTGCCGGAACTGCTCTCGCGCCAGATAATCCGACAACAGGAAAGACTGGAAAAACTGGAAAAGGAATCACAGCATCTAGCCTACTACATGCGTACCCATACTATAGTGGATGACGGATACAACCAAATGGGAGATTATGAAAGCCGCTTCCTCCAAATAAGGAAACAGGAAGAGGCCATCATGAAAACTTTACAACAACTGTTGCAATCAGGAAAAGCCCTTGTGGCGGACAACAGTCTCTACCGCACATTCACACCTCCTTCGGATACCTCCGTCGTTCTTGTGGATACCTGTCTGCTCCTCAGTACCGAAAAGGGTATAGCAACATTGCAGACATCTTCCTGCCAAATGCCTGAAGGTGCCCGTAGTATAGCCCGTCCTTGGTTCAACAGCCTTCAATGGATGAAAGAGGGAAGCCGGCACATGGTTTCTTTCACTGCCTTCCATGAAGGATATATCCACATGAGTCCTGTCAAGAAGCTGAAAGCATCATCTATTCCAGGTTGGATAGAAAAGAGGCAAGGAGCTTTCTCCTCTTCTCTCCCCTTGCTGCAAGGGGCTGTAGGAGGGCCTGTATTTGATCAGGCAGGCATTCTGGTAGGCATGATGGACAACAACCGGATTATTCCCTTCTAAAGCCATGAAACTCTCCCGCCTGCTACCTGTCCTCTTCTCTGCTCTCCTCTTCTGTACTGCGTGCCAAAAGAGGCCTTATCCCTATCAGGGAGGCCAATATACGGGAGAGATGAGCAACGGACTCCCGCAAGGATTCGGTTGCCTGCAAAAGGACAGCAGCTATTATATCGGGCAATGGCACCAAGGACAACCTCATGGATTTGGCAGGTACTGCTGTAAAGACACCTGCTACGAAGGACAGTTCGTTCACGGACAACGGGAAGGACAAGGCAAACTGACCACCACTCGTTTCACTTACGAAGGATCATGGAAAGCCGGAAAGTACCACGGAGAAGGGCAATTGAGCGATTCCTTATATAAATGGTCCGGCCAATGGAAGAAAGGAAGGTTGCCTTATGGATGCCGTAAGGATTCCTCCAGCACTTATACGGGCAATTTTGACGGACAACTCCTTCCTTCCGGTTATGGTGTCCACATCCATCATGATAACATGTGTCTCTACGAAGGCCACTGGAAAGAAGGCCGCCACCATGACTTTGGCATAGAGGTGGAAAGCGGTCTCCCTGTTCGTTTGGGATGGTGGAAAGAAGGGAAATACCTGGGAGAGAAAATGGCCTACAATGCCTCCAGAGTATATGGCATTGATATCTCCCGTTACCAGCACAAGACTATCACGGTAAGAAAAGGCAAAAGACGCATCAGAGTAGCCAGTCCCATCCAATGGAGCCAACTAAGCATCACGCATTTGGGAACCCGTCACAACAGGAATGCCATGGACCACATTGACTATCCTGTATCCTTCTGCTTTATCAAGAGTACCCAAGGGGTAACCATTCGCAGCCGTTTCTATCAACAGGATGCACGCGATGCCCGCCGACACGGCATTAAGGTAGGTGCCTATCATTTCATGTCTCCCATATCGGGCAAACGACAGGCACAATGGTTTCTTCGACATACTCCCATCAAAGATGAAGACCTGCCTCCAGTACTGGATGTGGAGCTGACGGAAAAGCAAATTGCCAAAATGGGGGGAAAGAATGCCATGTATCGGGAAATTCTGGCTTGGATGCATATGGTGGAAAAGGCTACCGGCAAACGACCCATATTATATGTCAGTCAGCGATTCATAGAAAAATACCTTTATGACGGACCCAAGGAAATCCTTACCTACAATGTATGGATTGCCCGCTATGGAGAATACCGTCCCTATATCAAACTGCTTTACTGGCAACTGTCACCATATGGCAGGGTAAAAGGCATCCACGGAGATGTAGATATCAATGTATTCAATGGCAGCAAAGAGCAATTTGAACAGTATGTCAACAATGGATGGGCCGACCTTCCTTGAAAAAGTGCTGAAGATTAACAATTTTTATTGGTACACAATTGGCTCTATAATCGAAATCCGTATAAATTTGCGAGAACGAAAAACTATCCTATAACCAATCATTCAACCATGAAAAGCCATTACATCTCAACCGTATTTTGCATTCTGTTCTGCGGAATGATGACACTTCCTCTTTGGGGACAAGAAAACAATAATGATGGTAAACGACGTAACCAACCCTCTCCCAATGCCTCGTCACAGCAGCGGCCTGCCTTCCAACGCTGTCCTATGGAAGGAGTATGGCAAGCCTGCAACATTTCTGAAGTCAATGGAAAAATGCAGATGCAACTCATTCCCTGCCTGAAGATGGTAGGTACTACCGGACTGTACCAGAACATTACTGTGAGCGTGTCTGCTGAAGGCAGTAAAACCACAGAAAATGGTATCTATACCCCAATTAATGACTCTACTTACCGCCGGGAAATAACAGCCGCTACAGATACTCTTGAAGCCAAGAAATACGGCAAAACCATCTCTGTCTCCTTGCAGGAGAACGGATGGCTGGTCATTTCCTATACCTCCCTTGACAAGAAAGACTCCTATCAGGAATTATGGAAACGTGTAAGCAACATGGCTCCTATTTCCATGAGAGGCAACCGCTTCTCCTCGCTCCAGCGCAGACCTCAAAGACAGATTTCTTCCCAAGGAGAACAGAATAACACTCGCTTCCGCAATTCTTCTGCCAACCAGTCAGGCAATAATGTATTTATGGACGGCAATAACAATGGCGGGGGCAACTTCAATGACAATGATTTCTGACCTTCACCCCTCATCTCTTCTCTGCCCAAACCAAGCCTTCTGCTTTCATCATTCAGTCATGGAATAGGGCAAACGGTTTTGACAGGCACAGGAAATACACTCGGCAGAAATCTTTCTGACAACTAGTATTTAAAAATGAATAGGATGAACATCTCAGTCCATCCTATTCATTTTTAAATTCTGACGTCTCTTGCTATCGGAGTCTTCCGTTCAGAGAGTCTTGAATTCATATCCCTGATTGAGCAACCACTCGATAGACTTGGGCAATGCATACCAGATACGTGGCTCACTGCGCAAGGAATCATGGAAAGTGATAATAGAACCTGAACGTACATAGCGTTTCACATTCTGGAAGACTTCTTCACCCGTCAGGTCCTTACTATAGTCACGGGTCACCACATCCCACATGACAATACGGTAACTCCTACGCAGGAATATGTACTGCTCCCATTTCATCCATCCATAGGGAGGTCTCACGAGGTCGGAATGGATGTAATCGTCAGCACGCTTCACATTGTTGAGATAGCTGCGGATACCATGCCTCATTCCTCCTATATGATTATAGGTATGGTTGCCCAGTCTGTGGCCTGCATCCTTGACCCTATTAAAAATGTCAGGATGCTTGCGTACATTGTCACCTACCATGAAGAAAGTAGCTTTCACCTGATAATGGTCCAATATCTCCAGCACACGAGGCGTGACCTCAGGTATCGGGCCGTCATCAAATGTAAGATAAACGGCCTTGACACCTTTGTTCAACCGCCATAATGCATCGGGATATATCCAGCGAAGCCATATGGGAGGTTGCTCTATGAACATAATCAGTTACCCAAATTGATATTGATGCCTCGAGCTGTCAGACCGCCATAGTACTCTTCTGCCAACTTCATGTACTGCTCAGCTTCGGGCATGCCTTCTGCTTTCATTACATTGATAGCAGCCAACATTTCCGTAAGACGGATGGAGCACTCGGTGGCATTGGAATTCACATCGTTGGCACTATACAGCATATACCAGTCCAGATACTGCTTGGAGGTATTAATCAGAAGGGTGAGGAGTTTCTTGGATTTCTCCTTTTCACCTAGACGTGACCACAAGCGAGCTATCTCGGTAGTTCCGCCCAGATTGTTGGCATAGGTAACAGCATATTCAGGTATTTCCTTCTCCTGCTTCTCCAGTACCTTGCGGGTTCTTACAGAGTCCCCGCGACGCATCAGCTCATCAGCCAAAACGGTAAACATACGGCGATGTGTCCAACACATGCCTCTTACGGTCTGATCAAGATAGAGATTGGGGTCACTGATATTGCCAAACTTGAAGCGATTCATCAGGTTGTCATACATCTTGTCGACATTGACAAAACTACCTGATTGAACTGACTGGAAGGGTGTCAGGCGATAAGCCAAACCCTCCTGACTGAAGTTGTCATTGAAATTGAGGAAATTGTCACGCCCCACTGTCACAGCAAAATAGATAGGACGCTTCCAATCTGATTGGGCAATCATTTCCAGCATCATGAGATGATTCTTATATAATGCCGTACGTTTGATTTTCAGTACTATATGACTGGGGATACTATCTACCGGTATCATCATGCCAGACTGGCGTACTGCCTCAGCATTGACAGGGATGATGATACTGTCGGTAGGAATGACATGCATATCGGGGTCGGAACTGCGTACCCAGTATTTCAGAATATTCTTCAATTCAAAAGGATTATCCCCCCAAGCCTGTCGTGCTCTCTCGGGATCTTGTCTGTAGAGAGCCTCTATATCCGCTTTCAGTTCGGGTCTTACCTGTATATAGTCATTGGTACCAGAAGCATATTCCCAATGGTTCCATGTGATAGGAACTGCCGGAGCATCATAAGAAGGACGCTTCAGTTGGTCTATATACCAGTCGGTCTGCAGATAACTCAAGTTGCACACGCGGGTTTCTGTTCCCACACCTTCTGTTTCCTGTGAATACCACAGGGGATAAGTGTCATTGTCACCATTGGTGAAGATGATAGGATTCTTGTCCCTTTGCAGCGAATTGATATAGTTCTGTCCAAAGTCACGGCAGGTATAGCGCCCGCTACGGTCATGGTCATCCCAGGTCTGACTGGCCATCTGAATGGGTACCAGCAGACAGGCAGCGGATACAACGGCCGCCTTGACTGTCTCGTTGATCTTGAGTTTTCTGAGCCACTCTATGATGGCTGCCACGCCCAATCCAATCCAAATGGCATAAGCATAGAACGAACCTGCATAAGCATAGTCACGTTCACGAGGCTGGGTAGGTGTCTGGTTCAGATAGATGACAATGGCTATACCGGTCATAAAGAAGAGGAAGAACACTACCCAGAACTGACGGATACCCTTCATTCCCCGATAGGCTTGCCAGAAGAGACCCAGCAATCCCAGCAACAAAGGCAACATGTAGAATACGTTATGTCCCTTATTGTTCTTTAGTTCATCAGGCAGTTTGCTTTGGTCACCCAGTCGGGCATTGTCCAAAAGAGGAATACCCGAAATCCAGTTGCCATGCTCGGCTTCTCCAAAACCTTGTACATCATTCTGACGTCCGGCAAAGTTCCACATGAAATAACGCCAGTACATGAAATTCAACTGATAGGAGAAGAAGAAACGAAGGTTGTCTATCTGGGAAGGCATCTTTACCTGGATAACCCTGTCTCCCTGCTGATAGTCTACCATATGGCCTTCTACGCCTCCCAACCAGGATTCATAGTCTTGAGTATGACGTTCATCCCATATACGTGGGAAGAGCATGTTCTGTGCATATTTGTAGTCTCCCTTATAGCCCAGTTTCTTATACTCATCAGGAGCATTGGGATCCTGCTTGACGGGTCGTATATAGATGGGAGCCTCTTCTGAACGTACAGGAACGAGATAATCGCCTTTGCGTTCTACCTGTACTTGGGAAGTATAGGCAGGACCATAGAATAACGGTGTAGAACCATACTGGTCACGGTTAAGATATTCAGAAAGGGAGAACACATCTTCAGGTGAACCTTGGTCCATAGGAGGATTGGCTGTAGAACGTATTACCACCAGGGCATAGGAAGAATAGCCTATCATCAGCATCAAGAAGCAAAGCAGAGTGGTATTGAGGGCACGGGGCAACTGGTTGTACTCCCTTACCTTCTTCACTTTGAAGAGCAGTATCCACAGAATAGTCAGAATAACAATACCTCCTACTACACACATGGCACCATATCCATAGAAGGGAATGCCCAGCATGGCCACAGAAGCAATGAATGATATTCCCATGCGTTGCCTACTCTTGCAGGCATAACTTTCATAAATACCCCAGATGACTACGGCTATCAAGAGGAACATGTACAGCAAGGCACCTGTATTGTAAGGCATGTGCAGAGTATTGACAAAAAGCAGTTCAAACCATCCACCTACCTTGACAAGGCCGGGAACAATGCCGTAAAGGATAATAAATACCAATACAAAAGATACTGCCAGAGCCAACAGAGAACCCTTAAGATCGGCATTCTCACACTTCTTGTAATAGTATATCAATACGATAGCGGGTATACACAACAGGTTCAGTAGGTGCACACCGATGGACAGACCCATCAGATAAGCTATCAATACCAACCAACGATCGCTATGAGGCTGGTCGGCATTGTCCTCCCATTTGAGAATCAGCCAGAACACCAAAGCTGTAAACATGGAAGAGAAAGCATAAACTTCACCTTCTACAGCACTGAACCAGAAGGTATCACTGAAGGTATAGGCCAATGCGCCCACCATACCGGAACCGATAATGGCTATCAACTGCCCGTTGGTGGTTACAACACCATTGTCACAAATCAACTTGCGTACCAAGTGGGTAATGGTCCAGAAGAGGAACAAGATGCAAGTAGCACTCAGCAATGCCGACATGATGTTTATCATCTTGGCCACTTGGGAGGGGTCATTCACAAACTGTGTGAAGAAATTTCCGAACAGCATAAAGAAAGGAGCACCAGGCGGGTGACCGATTTCCAGCTTATAGGCAGTTGTGATAAACTCTGGGCAATCCCAAAAACTGGCTGTCGGTTCGATGGTAGAGCAGTAGACAAATGCTGCTACCGCAAACATCAGCCAGCCGGTAATGTTGTTGACAAGTCTGTATTGTTTCATTCTACTTTGATTGGTTGCTGTTGATAACAAGGCACAAAGTTATGCCAAATACGTCATATACGGCTCTGTGTCTTTGTAAAAATTACCATATAACGACACGGTCCTCAGGAGCGAGATACATCTTGTCGCCCTTCTTGATCTGGAAAGCCTGGAAGAAAGTATCGATATTTCTCAGAGTGGCATTTACACGCCAGCGTCCCAGACTATGGGGATCAGTCTTGGTCAACTGGAAAGCGGCTTCATCGGTGATATTCTGAGCCCAGATACGTCCGTAGCTCAGATAGAATCGTTGGTCGGGAGTAAATCCATCTATCTCTTCATTGCCTGCTCCCTGACGAGTCTTCTTGAAGGCATCATAGGCTATACGCAAACCTCCTTGGTCGGCAATGTTTTCACCCAGTGTCAGTTTGCCGTTGGCATGCTGGTCCTTGACTACTACAATCTGGTCAAACTGGTCTGCAAGTTTCTCGGTAGAAGCCTTGAAATTGGCCTTGTCGGTTTCCGACCACCAATTGTTCATGTTTCCGTCGGCATCAAAATTGCATCCCTGGTCATCAAATCCATGAGTCATCTCATGTCCTATCACTACCCCGATAGCTCCATAATTCACAGCATCGTCGACATTCGGATCAAAGAAGGGAGCCTGGAGGATTCCGGCAGGGAATACGATTTCATTGGTCAGCGGACTGTAATAGGCATTGATAGTCTGAGGGGTCATAAACCATTCGTCCTTGTCTACCGGCTTACCGGCTTTCTTCAGTTGGCGCAGAGTCTCGCAATAAGAGGCAGCCTTGATATTCTCATACAAGGACTTCTCCGGGTCGATGGTCAGGTGGTTATAATCTCTCCATTTGTCAGGATAACCCACCTTCACATTGAAGGCATTCAGTTTGACCAGCGCATTAATTTTGGTACTGTCGCTCATCCAAGTGAGGGTAGCAATATGTTCTGCCAGTGACTTGCGCAGATTACCTACCAATTGCAGGATTTTTGCCTTGGCATCCTTGGAGAAATATTTCTCTACATACAGTTGGCCTACCGCCTCTCCGAGCAGACTGTTGGGAAGGCTCTGTGCACGCTTCCATCTAGGCTGGCGTTCCTTCTGTCCTGAAAGGGTACGGCCATAGAAGTCGAAAGCGGTCTCGGCAAAGTCATCACTCAGATAATTCGTGGCACCTCTGATAACCAGCAGGGACAGATAGTCACGTATTTCCTGCTCTTTCAGGGTAGAGAGATAATTTTCCACCACTGCCATCACCTTGGGCTGGGTAAGGATAACCTGCTGGATATGGGACAATCCCATAGCATCAAAATACTGACGCCACTGTATGGAGGGATATTCTTTCTGCAGTTTTGCTATATCATATATATTATATTGCTTGGTATAGTCACGGGCTTCCACACGGGAGAGGGAGGCTTCGGCAAATGCATATTCCATCTTGTAGACGGTAGTAATCACCCGCTTGGCATCCTTACGGCTGTAGCCTGCCATCTCCAGCAGTTTCTGCATACACTGACGATATTTCTCCTGGATTTGTTTGCTGTCTTCGTCGTTCTTCAGATAATAGTCCCTGTCTGGCAGACCTGTGGTTCCTGCTTCCAGATAGACCACATTCATACTGGAGTTCTTCAAGTCACCATCTACTCCAATACCGAAGAAGGGATTGGCCAGCAGATGCAGATGAATATCTGCCAATGAGGCTGTCAGCCCGGCCTTGGTCACTTTGTTGATCTCTTGCAGGTCTGATGCCAGAGGAGATGTCCCTTCCCGGTTGAGACGAACACTGTCCATCGCCAACTGATAAAGGTCTGTTACCTTCTGTCCTACCGACCCTTTGGGATGTTTACCTTCTGCCAACTGGGCAAAGAGTTCTTTGAGTTGTTCACGGTTCTTCTCGTTCAATTCATTGAATACGCCATAACGGGAATACTCTGCTGTCAGGGGGTGGGCTTTCATCCAGCCTCCTCCGGCATATTCATAAAAGTCCTCCCCGGCAGGCATCTGGGGATTCATATCGGCAATATTGATGCCTGATTTGATTTCTTGTGCCATCGTACACATTGTTGCCATCATGAATGCGGCAAATGATAAGGTTAATATTTTCTTCATCTTCAGATTATCTGTAATTTATATATTGGATGCAAAGTTACGTTTTTTATCCCAAAATCAGCCCTCCCATTCCATTTTCTCTTTTCACAATCCCTTACGACAACACGGAAGGGCAGGAATACAGATATCTGACCCTACAGCAAAATGATGCCGGAGAGTCATATAGGTTCTCTCCGGCATCACCTGTCAAGGATGGGGACATCCTGTTTCCTATCGGAAGTTTATGGCTTTCCTGTCAGCGACTTGATGGTATCTATTTCTTCCTGTGAGAAAGGAGTACCGTCCTGACGATAGATATCATGGAACCACAAGGGAGGTTCCTTCACATCGGGCATGGGTTCATCCCAGGCAAAGATAGTATTGGTCTTACCGGATATGAATCCCCAGTTGATAGCCATTACCTTGTTTTCCTTCAGCATAGGCATTACCGTCTGGAAGAAACTCTTGTTGCGACGGGCCATATACTCTGTACATATCAGCGGACGATTCATCATCTGCATGTACTTGACACATCGCTTGTGCCCTTCTACATCGTCATAACAGTGATAGGAGATGACATCGGAATTCTCCAGCTGATAGGCATTCAGGGGAGCGAAGGCACGGCTCCATTTCCAGAGACCTGCAGTAAGAGGTTGTGAAGGATTCACTTCACGCGCCCAACCGAACACCTTCTTAAGCATGGGCAGGGTCTTCACTTCATATCCGCTGTTGCCTGGTTCGTTCCAGAGGTCCCATAGCAAGATGCGGTCATCGTCCTTAAATGTATTCAGTACATCTTTTACGTAGGTTTCCATTTTGGGATAAAGGGCGGCAGTATCCTTGCGCAAAGTGTCCGACGGATCACGTACCCAACCGGAATTATGTACTCCGGGTTTGGGGTCTGGTTGCTTGCCATAGGCTGACTTTGAATTCCAGCAGTCATCAAAGAAGACGAACAGGGGCTTGATACTATGCTGTTTGCAAATAGTAAGGAAATCATCCATGCGCTGCTTCAGTCCTTCGGGATCGTTTTCATATACCACACTGCTCAAAAACACTCTCATAGTCTTGAAGCCCAAATCTTCTGCCATGCCTAGTTCTTGGTCTATCTGGTCATGGTTGTAGGTGTCCTTGCTCCACATCTCGATTTGATTGATAGCTCCGGCATTAATATAGTTGGTACCAGCCATCCAGGGTAATTTTTCATACCAGGCATTGGCTTTCTCTTCACTCCAACGCTGGCCGACCTGAGTATCCGACTGACTTTGGCAGGATGCCATCAACAAGGCGACAACTCCTGCTGCCACCATCATAAACTTTCTTGATTTCATGTCTGTAATTGAGTTATTGGGATTGGTGAATAATATCTTTCGTTACAAAGATACAAACAATCAGTCAGAAAAAGGGAAGAAGTCACCTTCCTTTTTGCCCATACTGTTTCTTTTGGCAAATGCAGGCAGTGGTTTAATCCCGCATCTGAACAGCACGTATAAAATAGGGAATGTTACGATAATCATTCCAAAAACGTATCACTTGGATTTGAGAATCAAAATTGAAACACTTTGCCCCATTATTATAAGTAGTATCTAGATATATGGTCCAATGTCTCCCATACACGGCCGAGAAAAAGATGTAGTTGCCATTGGGTCCCGTTACCCTCAGCATATCGATTCCATTGACTTTCTCCACCTTCCATTCGCATTGGGTAATCAGTTCCCTTAACTCTGCTTCGGTCGGCATACGCCATTTCCTGCCCCAGTTGATATAGGCAGCATCATCACTGCGGTCCAATTGTGTCTTGTTGTCCACTGTTCCATAACTGGCATCTGTACAATACTTGGTAAACATATTGATGGAACTGTCATACCAGCGATAGTTCTCCCAGGAACCTGTCGTATTGGGTTCTGTCTCTCCCCAGGCAAACTTGGATCCTACCCTGAACACATTCTCTGCTCCTACATTCATAGGAGCCCAGTTGATAGACAGTCCCAAATCCACTCCTTTCAGTCCATTGTAGTATCTCTTTGTTTCTCCGTAATGAGCCACACCATCTATCTCAACATATGCACGATACAGTATCTGACCCACCTGACCCATATAGATACGGAAATCATTCTTGCCGTTCCATTTCTCTATCGTTTCATGGTCACTGGAGAATGCAGGCTCTGGTATATGACATTGACCGTTATGTGGCCTTAAACCTGGATGGCTTCGAACTGGTTCCGGAATGCATCTACAACAATCCGCAAAAGGCTGAAGACGTATGGTAAACCCACAGACAGCCATATGGGATTACTCCCATTGCCCGGTCCTTCCCTTTCCCCCTACAGTCTGACCATCAGAAACCCTGTGCATTGACCCGTTTTGCTGACTGCCCGCCACTGTAG
>JALERS010000117.1 GCA_022763905.1 Prevotellaceae bacterium
ACTCCTACTACTAAAAAATAATCTAATATTTGTGTCGGTAATACTGCACTTGCTATTGCTTTGATATATTCTTTTGCCATAAAACAAAACTCGTTTTCCCCTCAACTTCTAACTTAATCCCCACTGATTTTCTACTGAGCCCAAGTTTTTTGTCGGGCCGTGCCAGGACAAGTGCTTGCGCTATTGAAGAACGGGCATCAATGAGACGTAGTCTCTTCCTTGACTGGTACCCTGCAAGAAAGGAAACGATAGTGGTATTAATCCTACCTGTGCCCCACTAAAAAACTACAGATTCTGTACTCTCCTGTAGTTACCAATAATGCCAGTTTCGTTAACAGAAACTGGCATTATGATGGTGTGAAATTATCTTCTATATTATTTCTTCAACTGTCCAATTGCATTGATGATACTTTTGGCCAAACCATGTTCTGGATCAAGAGCCAATACCTTGTTGCAGTAATCTTCTGCATTGGTATAGTCATCCTTCTTGAAATAGTAGAATGCTGTGTAAACCAAACATTCTTTACGTTCAGTATTATAGGACTCGTCTTTGTTGGCAAGGCGTTCATAAGCCCTATCATAGCATTCCTTGACTGATTCAATAGGATTGTTAGGATCCATGATAGTTTGTATACGAGCTCTCCAGAACGGACCGAGGTAACTTTCTTGAGCTAAGTCTTCCAATTTCTTGAAATACTTGTCTCCTTCTTCAACATATCTTTTTTTCAAGTCCACTTTGTCGTCTTTTCCATCAAGAGCAGCTGCACAACTATAATAGATTTTTCCTTCTTTGAGTATTCCATTGGCACTTCCCGGGTCTGTGAGTTCAATGAACTTCTTGTAGGTCTCAACAGCTTTATCAGCTTCGCCAATCTTCTCATAAGCATCGCTGAGCCCGCGGAGTGCATCAGTATTGGAAGAATCGAGTTTGATGGCATGCTCAAATGAATTAATCATCAAGGCAGTATCGCTAATCATTTCTGCCAATTGTCCCAGGTATTTGTAGTCAGTTGCATTGTACTGGCTTTCTTCAAACATCTTGAAGAATTTGTCACTGGATTCCTTGGCACCTTGAATCTGCATGAGTTCCATCTGATTGTAGAATTTCATTCTGTTGAGACTTAATGCCTGCGGATTCTTGTCAATGATGCTGTTTACTTTGTCCAATGAAGCCTGATAATCCTTTTCAGCAAAGAGGATAATGGCATATTGTTCTTGAGCTTCAATGTCTCCACCATTGGAAGCTTCAAAATAGGTATCATACGCAGCTTTAGCTTCCTTGATTTTATTCTGGTAGTAGTAGATGGCACCAATAGATTTGTTGACATCGGGATCGTTGGGGAACTTTTTCTTGAACTTATCCAGAATTTCCAATGCATATTCGGGGTTAATATACTTGTATACATTGGCAGATTTCAGATATGCTTCCTTGGATTCTGGTTTAAGGTTGATAGCCTCTTCGTATTTGGCTGAGGCTTCACCATAGTTTTTCATTTCGTAGGTAGCATCACCATAAAGCATTACTGCATCAAAATTGCTACCGTCCTGCTCATAAGCCAAGCGTCCCAATTCAGCGGCCTGCTGGTACAGACCAGCTTTTAAGAATTGCTGTCCTGCTGCGATAAGTGCTTTGGTTTTCTTGAGTTCCTTTCTGTATTTCTTGTCTTCGAGGAAACTGAAAAATTCATTCTGCCCAGCTAAATCGTCGTTCTTGGACAATTTAATGATGTTTTCTACAGCTTCCTGTGTTAGTGGAGTCAGTGTATAAGCATCTTGTGCGTTGGCGTTGACAGAGGTCAACGCAAAAGCCAGACTGGTGGCAAAAAGGGTAGTTCTGATCTTTTTCATTCTGATATTGTTATAATGTTTTATTCTGTAATATCTACTGCCTTTACATGTACGGGTACAATGGGGAGTAGTTGTGAAGATTTTGTGATGATGAGTTGTCCTTCTGTATCTGTGAGGTAGTGATAGAAGTTACGATTGAGGGCCTGCATGTAGGGTTCTGTGGAGGAGATGAATAGTTTTCTTACCAAGGGGTAATCTCCTGTGGCAATATAATATTGTACAGGCTGGAAACTATTTCCGTACTCAGCAACAGACGAATGACTGACTCTCGCCACACGTACATGACTGTCAAAAGACAGATTGGTGCTGTCTGACGGATTACGAAGCCAGTCCACTCCAATGATGCCAATGGCGTTGGGAGTACGTGCCACATAGTTGATGACATTCTGATTGGATTTAGCCGTCTTGAGAGTACCCTTTAGTTCTTTGCCTTCACAGATGGAATCTCTGATGAATCGGACTGTACTGGAGTTTTCGTTGTCAAATACCAACTCGATATTTCCTTGGGACTGTGAATGGGGTAATTGTTCCCAACGGCTGTATTGACCAGTAACAATACGTTTGATATCATGAATGGAAAGTAAGGAATCCTTGTTGGATAGATGCAAGATAAGTGCAATGGCATCATGGGCAATTGGCTGACTCTCTACGGTCAACTTATGTTGGTCAAGTATATATGCTTTTTCTGATTCTGTAATGGGACGAGTAGTGATGACCATTCGGAAACTGTCTTCCAAAAAGAGCTGTATGGCTTGTGTTTCTGACATAAATGCAGTGTCCAGTATAGCCTCAGGATACTTGGCATGGAAAGCATTCAACTCCTGTTCAATGATGGGACGGAAGGTTTCGTCACATGCTACTTCTACAGTAAGATAGTCTTCTTTAGTCTGCTTGGATGTATTTCCTCCACATGACACAAGAAAACAGGTTACTCCTAAAACAATATATATAATATGGTATATTCTCATTTTTCTTCAATTCAAATGCAAATATACCTCTATTCTCTTGATTTTTCAAATATTTTGCTTGTTCTTTCTTCAAAAATATCTCAGTTTGGCACTTTTTAATCTGTTTGATATTCGACATAATGTAAATTTAATATGCAGAAATCATTTCTTACTAATGAAGGAAAGAAAGCGGAGATGAAGGTTGTATGTAATAAATGGGTACTATGATTGTCTATTTTTCAAGTTGTATGACTCGTATCATACTCATCTCTGTCACATGGTCTTGAAGAATGTGTGATTGGGTATGTGAAAACTTAGACGCGTTTACATTCTTGATTTCTGGTAATCAACAAGATAGAAGTATAAAGAACAGGTAAATAAGTGTGGTTATTTTATCATGAATCTTATGGGAATTTGATACCAGACATTGACTGGCTTGCCCTGATGTCGACCGGGATGAAATTTGGGTAATGTCTTTACTAAGCGTAATGCCTCACGGTCGCAATTGGGATCAAGAGACTTGACGATTTGTATTTCGCCTACATTACCTGTATCGGTGACTACAAATTTAATGATAACGAGTCCCTGAATTCCTTGGTCTTGAGATACTGAAGGATACCTCAGGTTTTCTGCAATGTATTTCATCAATGCGGTTTCGCCACCAGGAAAAGAAGGCATCTGCTCAACATATGCGAATACTTGTGTCTTTTTAGTGAGGCTGACAGCCAAACTGCTGTTGTATGATTGGAATAGACAACACATTATCCCGTAAATAATGAACCAAGTGTGTTTCATTTAGTGTAAGTTTTATTCAGTGCAAATATATATATATTCTTGAACCTAAATCGGGCCATTGTGACGATAATGAGTATTTATATCGTTTTTTTTCTTTTTCTCGTCATTTTTCCTCTGCGGATAGTTTTGTGCTTCAATCAAAAACAGAATTTCCTTTTTTGTTTTCAGGAACCATCAGGTACACTGAAAGACAAGGCAAAGATAAATTCAGATTACAGGTTCAAAATTTGTCCATCTTTTACTGGTTGGTTTGGGGGGCAGATGCGAATACAGCAAAGTTGATTTCCTGTTGTTTTGGCTCAGTAGATTTTAAGTAGGGCAGAAAGTGACAGATAGGGTTGATTCTGTTATCGTTTCCCTTCTTCTAAGGTGTAAGCTAAGGGAAAGGCTTCGTTTCATTGATACCTGTCCTCCAAGAGAGCAAGTACATACCTTTGTACGGCCCAACCAATCACCAGAGTTCAGCATGTCGGATATGACTGTTTTGTCAACAAAAACAGGAGGGTCTTGTGGCAGGTGTCTGTTAATTCAGTATGACTTCTGTCAAGCTGTCTACTGTTTGTAGTTGATGAAGAGAAAAAGAGTCCGTTGAAATAAGGAAAAGACTCCTTTGGGAAATGAGTCATCGGTGCTCTGCAAAAGAATCGTCGCTTCTCTGCAAAAGAATCGACGATGCTAAGAGGAAGCAGTCAATATACTCTCAGAAAACACTTAACTGCTATGCCGTGGAAGGCAGTAATATGGGACCAAAACATAGTAAAATCATAGTTTTTTCACTTGGGTTTCGTGAAGCTTTCTCTCTGTTGCCTTCCTGTCTGTGGATACATCTGGAGCAACACCATAGAAATGGGAGGTTTCGGAAAAGATACTTGTTTTTCCGATGAGATTCAGAGTCCTTATGAGGACTTTTGCGAGTCTTTGAATCATTCATGGCATAGGAAGGGGAGCACTTGCCATATACCCCAATTGCCGCAATGTATGGATAGAGTTATTCCATACAATCCCCAGTCAATTTCTAATGAGCCGTTTTTTTTATGGATTTATCCAATTGGGTGAGTTGTTATTCTTAGTTCCATATGAATTTATACAACTCATTTTTGGAACGAGAAGAAAAAAAATCAGCACGACAAATAGAACTGTCGTGCCGATTTTCTTAGTTTGTGTTGAAATATTACATCAACTGGAATCTTACAGGAAGTTGGAACCAAACATTAACTGGTTTACCCTGTTGACGACCAGGATGGAATCT
>JALERS010000126.1 GCA_022763905.1 Prevotellaceae bacterium
GCAGACTTGCATCTTGATGAGGCCAAAGAATACCTTTGGAAGATGACTTCTCGGAATTGCCACTGTAGATGATAGTCAGGTCATCTAGTGTTCCTTCTGTGAGATGGTCGAGTTTGAGCGTATCGGGGACGACTGTGTCTAACCAGGCGGCTACCCTTTCCACCAACTCGTGTTCCAGAAGGGTGGCTTTGTAGTAAGAAGAATAACCTTCAGGATTGGTGGTGGCATTATAGGGTTGTAGCTCACAACGCTTCAATTTATCTTGATAGGACAGTACACGTGTAGTCTCAGTTCCTGTTTGGGGAAAACAATGGCTTTTCCATTGGAGTTTTCCATAGCTGGACCACAGGAAATAGTTGTAGACAGAATTTACGCCCTCTCCCTCTGCATTGAAGAGTTGCTCATAGAATGCAGGAGAGTGTTGGAATACATCCTCGCTTTCATCAGCGAAACGTACAAAACATACTATATTGGTCATCCTGGATTGTGCCCATGCGGATATTGGCAAGAGCATTAGGACAATGGCCCATACGGAAAAGGAGGGGGTGTACATACAGGTGGTGACTGTTTATTTGACAAACACTTTCTGGTGGTTGCGGATATAAATACCGCGGGTAGGATGCTCTACCTTGACTCCGTCGATGGTGTAGTAGGGGGCATCATCATCGTTGTTATTTACCTGGACGTTTTTGATGCCGTTGACATCTTTCACCATTACCTTGATGCCGTGGATGAAGAGTTGGTCAGACTGACAATTGCGGAAAAGGACGGTGACGGCATTGTCACTCTTTATGGTATTTCCTGTAGTGGCGTGGGAGAGCTCAGCCATATTGGAGAAGGTGTATACATATTCCTTGGACAGATACACGAAGGGAGCAGCCGACTTGGCTACAACGAGTCCTAAGTCAATGGGCTCTTGCACACCGGGTGCCGCATAGATAGCACCTAACATCTTGCTGGTAGAGGAAAGGCTTAGAGCCATGTCTGTACATGAGGGTAAATGGAGCATGATGGCTCCTCCTGACTGGTTGTTGATTCTATCGCTTTCGCATAGGACAATGGCTCCCTTACGGCTTCCGGTGGTACCGATTTCTCCATCAGTGCCTGCTCCGACAATGGTGGCACTGGCAAAGGGTTCGGGATTTTCTCCATCGGCATTCTCATAGGTAGCAGAAACCAACTGTATCAGTTTGTCATCGGTGATGCCTACATATCTGTTGATTTTCTCTTGGGTATCAAACCAAAGCCAGCCATTGCTATCAACATCCTTAGGGTCAAAGAAAGTGACTTCCGTTGATGCTGTAATCGGCTGCATAAAAAGAGCGATGATGCTCAGAAGTAATGTTTTTTTCATAATGAATACAAGATTGGAAGATTATGATATTTTGTAATGTTACATTTCAATCCATTCGGGATTTTGCTGGATACCATGGTAGCGTACGTCGTCCCATGCGATGGGCTTGAAATACTGGCGTGTACGGAAATAACGGGTATTGGTGTTTTGCCCGTTCACTACCTTGGTATTGTAGGAACGGGTACCATCACGTTGCATTACAATCTTGATGCCATAAAGAGGATGGGTCTTTCCTGTCATGATTTTTTCTGCGGTACCGTAGCGCAGAAGGTCCCAATAGGTGGTCTTTTCAAAAGCCATTTCAACACGGCGTTCGTTCATGATGTCATCCCAAGTGACAGACTCATATTCTGGCATATGGACACGTCGGCGGATTTCATTCAGCATATCCTTTGCCAAATCAGGACGTTGAGTTTTGTAATAGATTTCTGCATAGTCCAATAGAATTTCTGCCCAGCGCCAGATGATACAGTTTTGCGAACTGGCATAAGTTTCATCATAGTCGATGTTCTGCTTCTCGTTGAGAAACTTTGCCATATAATAACCCGTCTTGGTGACACAGGCAGTGGTGGAAGAACCATATTTGGTCAAATCTGCACCAGCCACCTCTTTGCCGTTGTCATCAATGGTATAGTGAATATCCATGACGTGGCCATTCCAAGTGGCGCTGTCATAGAGGATGTTGGCATAGAAGCGATAGTCGCGTCCGTCGTAAGGATGTTGGGCATCATATCCGGAACCTGATTCGTCAATACGCTTGCCGTTCATCATGCAATATTCATTGACATGGTTATGGGTGGGTACGTAGGCACAATAGGTACCACCAAATGAAGGGGCTGCGGCATAGCGGTCTAGCAGGTGTCCGTTCTTGTAGGAGTAGTCTCCGTCGTCAGCGTGTTGCACTTCGAAGATGGATTCCACTGAGTTTTTGGTAAGGAATATCTGACGATATCCCTTGACGATTTCGTCACGAGATGTGCCGCCAATAGTCATTAGGTCATATACATTAAGACGGCGTACCTTGTCATATTCAGTTTCTGCTTTTTTGAGCATTTCCTCAGATCGGTCATTAGGGAAGCCCAACCAGGGTACACTGTCAGCTACATTTTGGAAATGTGCTCCTGAAGCCCAAAACCATGCTTTTCCTGCCAACGTTAAAGCTGTTCCCTGAGTGGGTCGTCCTATGTTTTCTGTCGTGTTGGTCTTGTCAAGGTAGGTAGCCGCTTTTTCAGCTTCGTCAGCAATGAATTGAACTGTTTCCTCAAAGGAGGCTCGAGGAAAAGTGATGCTGTCTTCAAGGAGGGGATCAAAAGTACGCGTTATGAGCAAAGGGGCTCCGAAATTGCGCAGAAGACTATAATAATAATAGGCACGGAAGAAGTGGGCTTCACCTGTGATGCGTTGCTTCTGGCTTCCATCGGGGATGTCATCGAGATGTTCTAGCAGATTGTTGATGCTTCTAATCTGTGTATAATAGGTTGACCATTGGGTTTTAGCTCGTTGGGTAATGTCCTGCTGACTGCTCTTCAGAATGTTTCCGTAGTCGGCAGTGTACCAGTCGCTACGACTTACAGTAAGTTGGTCGGCAAACCAAGGCTCGTATTCACGTCCCAGACCTTTCATAATGGTGGTGACATAAGTGTCAAATCCAGAATCCATTTCCCTGTACCATGGCATGATATATTCATCCAGCAATTGGGGGTCGGTCCAAATAACGGGTTCTGAAAGTTTGTTGATAGGAGCCTCCTCAAACCAGTCATTGCAGGAAGTGAGGAAAAGTCCGCCCAAAGGCAGAAAGAATAATGGTAAAATATATTTTTTCATATTTGTGGCCGTATTGTTAGATTCCGAGGTTGATAGAAAGACCATATGTACGCTGGAGCGGATAGCCTCGCATAGATTCAGGATCCATGTTGTGCAGAGAGGAGAAGGTAAACAGATTGCCCGCGGTAAGATTGACCGACAGAGAACGCAGACCGTAGTGGGCCAGTACCTTGGGAGCGAATGAATATCCTACACTGATGGCTTTCAAACGCAGGTAATTGCATTTCCTGATCCAGAAAGTGCTTTCCAGACGGTTGTTGTCTGATTTGGAGGTGAACTTAATCCGTGGATATCTGGCATTGGGATTACTTTCTGACCAGGTGTCTGTTACATGGTAATCCTGAAAACGTTGCAATGAGTTGCTTTCCAATGTATAGAGTTCGTTGACTTTCTGATTGTAACCACCTGCACCTTGGAACTGCGCACTGAATCGCCAGCGACAGTATTCCAGTCCAATCCGAATACCGTAGAAAAGGTCAGGATAGGAAGAGTTTTTGACATATATTTTATCAGCTTCTGTCAATACACCATTACCGTCATGGTCTCTGTATTTGATATCGCCAGGAGCCAGTGTAGTGTTTCCCATACCGTCCTGATCTACAGGCCAGGATGCGATTTCCTCATAGCTTTGGAACAAACCGGCAGCATCGTAGAGATTCCAGGAGGAGTAATGGGTGCCTTTTCTCCGCTGGGAGGGTGATACGGTGCTCTCGTCGCCGTAGTCCAATATCTTGTCATTGGTAGAGGAGATGTTGAAAGCGATGTCGTAATTCACTTTGCCTATCTTGTTGCGATGGGTAATGGACCAGTCCCAACCCCATGCCTTGACTTTTCCGAAATTGAGGCTTGGCAAGGCTCCTCCTGTTCCTGTGGAAGGAGGAAAGAGATAGGAAGGTGCATCCATAATCATATTGGTGCGATAGCGCACATAGTACTCAAAGGTGGTAGACAACTTATTCTTGAAAAAGCCCAAGTCGATGCCAAAGTTGTAGTCATGGCTTTTTTCCCATCCGAGGTCCTCGTTGGGAAAATTGCCCGTATCGAATATGAGTCCGGGAGCGAAATTGCCGCCTATCTGATAGCCGTAGTTGGGTGAGAAGATATAATTGGTGAGATAATTGAAATCAGACAAACCTGCATCCACACCTAGCCATCCTGTACTGGCACGG
>JALERS010000148.1 GCA_022763905.1 Prevotellaceae bacterium
CAGAAGAGGTCTTTCCGACAAATATCTTCTCCGTTCTCAACGAGTGTCCCCCATTATCTACTGAGCCAAAATTATTCAATACAATCCCCACTCAATTTCTACTAAGCCATTTTTATCCCCACTGATTTTCTACTGAGCCCAGTTAAGCCAATGGTGTTGTACAAATCCGATAACAGTTGACGATTATGGGTAAGGATATAAAACATCCACAACTCTCTTGTAGTCTAAAGTCATTAGCACAGGATGAGTTGTGGATGTGAAAAAGGATAGGGGGGAGTTGTCTTGGCCGTAGAATACTATTCTGTAATAGTCTCTTCAGTGGATGTATCTTCTGTTTTCTTCTGCGCGGCTTGCTCTTCTTTTAACTTCTGGAGAATGTCAGCTACTTCTTCTTTGAGATTGGCTATTTTCTTCTGCATGCTATCAATAAGAGCATTACCTTTCTTGGAGTTGGCTGAAAGGAAAGAGAAATTGTTCTCATAGGTGTTCAACTCGTTCTTTTTGCTTTCATACAGACGGAAGAGACTATTACCTTCGGGTAATTTTTCAGAGGGACGTGAAGTGTTGGGTCGGCGTGTGCGTAGGTTGAATTTATTGTACAATTCATCGCAGGCAGCACGATATGCATCGTAGACCTTGTCTTTGCTCTTGAAGGGAACGTGGCCGATACTGTTCCAGTTGGCTTGCAACTCCTTCAGTTGTTCAGAGATATTCTCTCCATCGGTCTCTGCCAAAGCTTTGAGTTGGTCAATGATTGACTTTTTCTTGTTCAGATTTTCCTGTTCCTCTTTTCTCTGGTCACCAAGAGTCTTCTTCTTGTTGTCAAAGAATGCGTTGCAGGCAGTATTGAAGCGTTCCCATAGGGAGACGGATGTCTTGTGGGCAACAGGACCAATCTCTTTCCATTCTTTTTGGAGTTGGATAATGGCATCAGTAGTCTTATTCCAAGCTGTACTCTCTTGAAGAGCTTCTGCCTTTTCGCAAAGAGCTATTTTCTTGGCGGTATTCTCTGCAAAAGTCTTTCTTTGCTCTTTGAAGAAATTGGCTTTCTTACTAAAGAAATTGTCACAAGCAGCGCGGAAACGTTCGTAGATTTTGTTGTTCATCTTTTTAGTAGCATGACCGATGGCCTTCCATTCAGCTTGCCACTCCAATATCTGCTTGGACAAATCATCCCAAGCGGTAAAGTTTTGCAAATTGGCAGTTTCTACGGCTTCTATCTTCTCGCAGATTTCAGTTTTCTTCTTGAGGTTTTCCTCTTCCTTCTCTTTGATTTGTTCAAAGTATTGTGCATGGCGCTTGTTAACAGCAGAAGAAGCTGCTTTGAATCGGTTCCAAAGGCTTTCTCTCAAATCTTTGGTAACAGGTCCAATTTCACGGAATTCTTGATGAAGTTCCTGCAAGATACGCGATGCATGTATGATATCGGGGTCGTCATTGAGAGCTTCAGCCTCTTCGCATAGTTTGGTTTTGGCTTCAAGATTTTTCTTGTAGTCATAATCACGCAATGCATTGTTGGTTTTCAGGAGGTCATAGTATTGTTCCACTACTACCTGATAACTCTTCCATATCTCATTTGCGGCAGACGCAGGGATGGGTTTTATATCTTTCCATTCATTCTGAAGCGTACGAATGGTCTCATAGGCTTTGTTGGCGTCTTCAGGAGAGGTGGACAGTTCCTTGATTTTTTCAATGATTGCTTTCTTCTTTTCCAGATTGAGCTCTTTCTGCTTTTCAATGGCCATCATCATCTTGTTTCTTTGGTCTTTGATAATGGTCATTATCTTCTTGAATTCATCTTCCAACGGATTGGGTTGAAGCTGGAATTCTTCTTCTTTTCCTCCACCATTGATGAACTCAGCATATTTCTTTGCTTTCTCCTCTTTGATGCGCTTGTAGAATACTTGTTTCAGCAAATCAAGTTCTGCCTTTTCACTTTGTTCCGCATTGTCAGCCAAAGTATTGAGTCGACTGATGATTCCTTCGTTGGTATCGGGAATAACGTATTCCTTTTCTTCTTCGACTTCTGCTGTCAATACCTCTGGCTCTTCTTCAGAATCCTCTTCTGGTTGATGAGGAGGTGTTGGTATGGTCTCTTCAACAGCATTGTCTACTTCTCCAGTGTCTGTCTGGGGTGTTTCTTCAACAGGAGTCTGTACCTCTTCTCCCTCAACAGGAGTCTCATTGGTAATTTCAGGGGACGTTTGAAGCTTTTGCTCTTCCGTCAGTTCATTAGGAATCTTTTCCATGTCGGTTCTTTAAATAGTTGACAATATGAAAGGTCTTCAGAACCTTTCAATGTGCAAATGAAACGAATTATCTTGAATTGACCAAATAAAAATGGTGTTTTTTTGCAACTGGTGCCGTTCTGCCGTATTTTTTTCTATACCCATGAACGTCTTCGGAAGACCAATAAGGAAATTCCAGCCACAAAAAGGGAGATTAGACAAGCCAAAGGAAATCCCCACCAGGTGTTTTCCATTCCGTTAATCAGATTCATTCCAAACAAACTTGCAATAAGTGTGGGAAACATCAGGATGATGGAAAAGGATGTCATGGTCTTCATGACACTACTCATGTTGTTGTTGATGATGTTGGCATAGGTGTCCATCGTTGTATCAAGAATATTGGAATAGATATGAGCGGTTTCCCTAGCCTGGTTCATCTCAATGGTGACGTCTTCAATAAGGTCAGCATCTAATTCGTCAATGGGTAATTTGAATTTCAGTTTTGAGAGTAGTGTCTCATTGCCACGGATAGATGTGATGAAATAGGTCAGACTATCTTGCAGACGCAATAGACCAATAAGGTCATCGTTGCTGATTTTGTGGTCGAGTTTGCGTTTGGACTCTTCAATGAGAGTGTTAATCTGTTTCAGTCTTTTCAGATACCAAACGGCTGCAGAAAGGAACAGACGGAAGGTAAGATCGACGGAGTCTGTAAATCCAAGATTGCGTTTCTGCTGATAGGATACGAAATCAATCATCATGTTGGTTTCGTAGTTGCAGATGGTAATGCAAATGTCTTTCTTGATAATAATACCAAGAGGTACTGTCGTGTGAGGGGTGCGAGAACGTATTTCCTTAACATAAGGTATACGTAAAATAATCAGCACCCATCCTTCGTCAAAGTCATAACGGGCGCGTTCATCCTTATCCTTTACGTCATCTAGAAAATAATCGGGAATTTTCAAATCCTCCAACAGATACTTCTCGTCTTCCTCGTTGGGACAAGTTATTTGTATCCAACAATTGGGATTCCATTCTTTCAGCGTACTTACAGTACGGTTAATGTTCCAAAATGTGCGCATGATATGTTCCTCCAAACTTTTCAGTATCACCGGGTGAACATATTGCTTAATGCACACCTGGTGTTATAACCTGAAGTTTTCCGCGTGATAGTCGTCCATAAATGTTAATAAAAATCTTGGTTGGTGATGCAAAAGTAGAAAAAAAAGAGTGTTCCTCCAATTTTTTCTTGTAAAAACGAACTGTCCTGTTACAGAAAATGGTTAATGCTATTGTTCGACAAAGTGTTCAGCAGACTCGAGGATAGGACTTTTTTTGACGATTTTCCATCCCAAAGCCGCTACTATGAGGGTCATTATCGGACTGATATAGTTGAAGAAGCAATAGGGAATGAAGGTCCATGTGGGTACGCCCAAGATGGTACTTTGCGTGAGTCCGCATGTGTTCCAAGGAATCAGAACAGAGGTAACGGTTACTGCATCCTCACATGTGCGGCTGAGCAAGCGGGATTCTAACCCCATCTTTTTGTAAGCATCCCGATACATATTGGCCGTGATGACGATGGAGAGATACTGGTCACCCGTGGAAATGTTCATCAGTAGTCCTGTGCCGACTGTAGAACTAACAAGCCCCAAAGTGGTGCGTATGATATTTAGTAGGACGAGAGTGATACTCTGCAGCATACGGCTGGCCATCATGACGGCACCAAAAATCATAGCACAGAGTATCAACCAAATGGTATTCAGCATCCCACTCATTCCACCTGTTGCTACTAGTGCATTGACAGCTTCATTTCCTGTGTCAATCTGGGTAGAGGTGCTGAACATGATAATGGTACCCTTGAGCATTTGCCAGAATGGTGTCAGATTCTCTCCAGCAATCTGTTGGAGTACATGTGGTTGCATTATTAGTGCACATCCTGCTGCCAGAAGGGAGGATACGAATAATGTAATGAGAGGAGGAATGCGTTTGATAATGAGAATAGCTGTCAAAACAGGAACTACCAAGGTCCATGGACTTATATGAAAAGTAGTAGACAAGTGGTAGTTGTATTCCTCGATATGTGTATCTCCCCCGACATCGCTCATAATGCCTTTTAGTGTAAATGCGATAAGGGCCAATATAAACGAAGGAATGGTTGTGAACAGCATGTAATGGATATGAGAGAACAGTTCGGTACCTGCAGAGGTGGATGCCAAAATAGTGGTATCACTCAAGGGAGATATCTTGTCTCCGAAATAAGCTCCAGATATAATGGCTCCTGCTGTCCAGGCTGGAGATATGTCCAGTGCATTGCCTATTCCCATCAATGCAACACCTATTGTTGCCACTGTTGTCCAGGAACTGCCAGTCATTACCGATACTATGGCGCAGATGATACAGGTGGTCATAAGGAAATAGGTGGGATGCATAATCTGTATGCCATAATAGACCAGTGTAGGTACGATGCCGCTAATCATCCATGACGCAGAGAGCATTCCTATTAGTAAAAGTATGAAAACGGCAATGGCTGCTGTTCCTATGGTCCGCTCTATTTCTTTCTCCATCTCTTTCCATGGCGTGTGATAGATAGTCATGGAAAGTGATATGCACAGAGCCGTTCCAAATAGCAAGGAAATCTGACTGCTACCTAGTAGGGCATCACTTCCAAATATTCCTATGGATAAGGAAATCAGGACAACAAGGCATACTAATGGAATGATGGCTACTAGTGGATGTGGTATCTTTTTCATGATGTTTGTAGAGGCAGAAATCTCTGATGCAAAGATGAAGGATGCAGTTGGTAGGTGCTAGTAAAAGAATGGGTCCTTCCTCCACGTCGGAAGGGAGAACCCATTTTATAAAGGTCAAGTGAATTATGAGTTAAAGCCCATAACTGAATGCATTGATGTATTCGTATACCTGGCTCAATATACCTGCGAGGACAACACCCAATGCACAAAGAGCTATACCTGCCAAGGAACATTTGTCGCTTTGGAAGGTAGCGATGGGGCTCTTGCTCTTATTGATATACATGGCCTTTACAATCAGTAGATAATAGTAAAGGGAAATCACAGTGTTGACCAATGCAATGAATACCAATATGGGGAAGCCTGCTTTGAACGCAGCCATGAATATAAAGAATTTTGAGAAGAATCCTGCAAATGGGGGGATACCAGCCAAAGAGAAGAGGCAGAGGGTCATGATGAAAGACAACTTCGGATTGGTTTCATAGAAACCATTGTAGTCACTTATGAGTACCTTCTCGCTGTTCTGCTCGGTGACGTTGATAATAAGGAATACACCTAGATTGGCTACCAAATACACAAACAGGTAATAGACAAGCGCTGTCATGCCCTGAGCTGTACAACTCATTACACCCAGTACCAGATAGCCAGCCTGACTGATGGCACTGAATGCCATGAATCGCTTGATGTTGTTCTGACGCACTGCAAAGATGTTGGCAATAGTAATGCTGAGCACGATGAGCCACATCATGATTGTGTTCCATGCTTCCATCAGGGGGGCGAAAACTTTAGCAAGGATGACGAAGAGGACAAATGCTGCCGCTCCCTTGGAGATGACGCTCAGATAACCTGTTACTGTTGTGGGAGCACCTTGATAGGTATCAGCCGTCCAAAGATGGAATGGTACTAAAGAAATCTTGAAACCAATACCGCTGATAAATAGTACAAGGGCTGTTGTCTGCATCCAGTTGCAATCGGACAAGAGAGGTGCAATGTCATTGAAATACAATGTACCGCAGGTTCCGTAGAGAAGGGATATGCCATACAGCAACAGTCCGCTAGAGAACAAGGCTGTCAATATGTATTTAGCAGCGGCTTCTGCACTTTCCTGATGGTTTTTGGTAAATGCTATCAACGCTGTCATGGGGATAGAAGCCAGTTCCAATCCGATGAAGAACATCAAGAAGTGGCCTGCTGATACCATGAAATACATTCCTAGTAGAGTGCAGAGTGTCAATAGATAGAATTCGCCTCTTTTTAGTGTGTTCTCGGAACGCGCCATCCATCCGTTAGCCATCAGGAAGACAATAATTGTACCGATGTTGAGTATGGCCTTCACTACTGACATCATGCCATTGGTCTGATACATGCCTCCGAATGCTTCTGCTTGTAAGTCGGGACTGATACCAACCATTACATAGATGGTCTGAAGGAAGAGAGCCAAAGATGGAATGACTGTCAATATCTTAGAAGGCTGCCCTTCCTTCCGGTCAGCACAGAGGAACAAATCGGCAAAGAACAGGATGACGATGACAGCAATTAGCGAAATCTCGTCACGCATATATAAAAATTGAGAATAATCCATTTTGCTTCTATGTTTTAATGATTATTGGAAGGGATTGGACTGTGAGATGAGATGACCTACGGTCTTTACATTCTCTATGACAGGTGTGACACTGCCTTCAATGAGATGGCTCAACCAAGAAGGAGCCAATCCGATACCTGCAATGCAGAATATTAGGACAATGACAGCCAGACGCTCTTCCCAATGGGCATCATGTAGTTTGGCATGCTCCGCATTGGTATTCTCTCCATAGAGAATCTTGCCAATCATACGCAGAATATATACGGCTGCGACTACAATACTTGTTGTAGCCATGATAGTGAGTACTCTGTGGAAAGTATCTGCATTCTGGAAAGAACCAACGAAAATGGTCATTTCTGCTACAAAACCACTCAAACCCGGCAAACCGAGATTGGCCAGACCGGCAATGGCGAAACTGACAGAAAGGAACGGGATAATACGCATCAGTCCGTTTAGTTCACGTATGTCACGTGTGTGTGCCCTGTGATAAATCATACCGATAACGGCAAAGAAGAGGGCTGTCATCAGACCATGGCTCAGCATCTGAAGTATGGCTCCTGTAGATGCTGTTGTGGTAAGCATCAGAATGGCAAAGAGTACCATGCCGCAGTGAGATACTGAAGAATAGGCGTTTAGATATTTCAAGTCAGTCTGTACACATGCGCTCAATGCTCCGTATACAACACCAGTTCCTGTCAGAATCAGAAATATCCAACTCAATTCGTTGGCGGCTTCTGGTAATAGATAGATAGCGATGCGGAAGCAACCATATCCTCCCAGTTTCATCAGTACTCCTGCATGGAGCATGGAAACGGCTGTAGGAGCTGATGCATGACCATCAGGACTCCATGTGTGGAATGGGAACATAGCACCTAGAACACCAAATCCTACGAAGGTCAAGGGGAACCATATACATTGCTGGCTCAAACTGATGGCTTGTGCACCACCTGTATGGTTGGCAATGTCAATAATGTTCATGGTGTTTCCGCCTGCTCCGTAGAAGATACCGAATATGCCCAACATCAAGAATGCAGAGGCTCCCATGAGCATCAAGGTCAATTTCATGGCCGAATATTCTTTTTTGCCTGATCCCCAAACACCGATAAGCAGATACATCGGTATGAGTGCTATTTCATAGAACATGAACATCATGAACATGTCTACTGAAATGAAGAAACCAAATACACCCATGGAGAGTAGGGTGAACCAAAGGAAATATTCCTTGCACATGTCCCATGATACGAATGTGCCAGTGAAGACGATGACACCTGACAATAATAACATGGCAACTGAAATGCCGTCAACACCTACTGAATAATGGATGTTCAGAGGTTCGAACCAAACAAAGTTGGCAGTATAGAGCATTTCTGCCGTCTGTCCACCAGTGCGGTCAGCGATAAACTGTACAGTGAGCGCAATAGACAGGGCAAGTAGCATAGAACTACCTGCGACCATAACAGCACGTACTCCTTTCTGTCCCTTGGCCAGCCAAAGACCAGCAAGCATGAGGAGTGGTATAAGAACAAATAATGATAGAAAGTTCATATCGCAGTAGTTTTTATGGAATCAACAGGATGATTAATAGGACTATGACACCCCACAGGAATACCAGGGCATACTGTTGTATGCGCCCGCTTTGGAATGTACGTATATTGTAACTGAGCGTATGAGTGCCCCATGCCAGGAAATTGAAGAAACCATCAATGATGTGGCGGTCAAACCAGGCAATAGGACGGCTGACATATGCAAAGATGATACGATGTGTTACAAACTGGTATACTTCATCTAAATAGAAGCGGTGATAAGCCCATTTGTGAAGTTGTGGTAATGTGGCCTGTAACTTGTCAGCTACGGGTTGGGTACTGCGTGCATACATCCAAGTGGCAAGTACTATGGCACAAAGTGCAATAGCAATACTTGTTCCTGCCACTTCCCAGTTGAGATGGATATGATAGGGAGTACCTGTGGCACTGATATAACTGCCAAATGATCCTGGTAAGCACCATCCTACAGTCAAGGTGATGATGGTCAGAATTATCAAAGGTACCGTCATGACTGCCGGACTTTCGTGGGGAACATGCTTTTCGTGATATTCCTTATTTTCGGTGCCCCAGAAGATGCCGTAATAGAGACGGAACATATAGAAGGCTGTCATGCCTGCGATACCTGCCATAATCCAACCCATGACAGCGCTGTACTCAAATGCAGCTACCAATATTTCATCTTTAGAGAAGAATCCACTGAAGGGAGGAATTCCCGAAATGGCGAGACAGGCAATGAGGAAGGTGATATGGGTGATAGGCATATATTTGCGCATTCCTCCCATATATGCCATTTCATTGCTGTGTACGGCATGGATGATACAACCTGCACAGAGGAACAGAGTGGCTTTGAACATGGCGTGGGTAAACAAGTGAAACATGGAAGCCATGTAGCCTAGACTTGCATGATTGTCAGTAAAACCATTTTCAGGCAGACATACTCCTAAAGCTACCATCATAAAGGCAATTTGGGAAATAGTAGAAAATGCCAGAACTCGCTTGATGTCGCTTTGTGCACATGCTACGGCTGCGGCATAGAAGGCAGTGAAAGCTCCTATCCAAGCTACAACATGAAGGGTTTCTGGTGCATATTGTATCCACAGAGGGAACATACGGGCTACCTGAAATACACCAGCCACTACCATGGTGGCGGCATGGATGAGAGCACTTACAGGGGTGGGACCTTCCATGGCATCAGGCAACCAGATGTGCAGAGGGAACATGGCACTCTTGCCGGCACCACCAATGAACATCAGGAACAATGCTGTGGGAAGAATGAAGCCTGCTCCGGCAATTGCTTTGGAGAAGCCTTCTTCAACACCAGGTTGTGCACCATTTAGGTAGACAGCTGTGTTAGTGAAGTCAAAACTGAACGAACCAGTATAATAACCATAAATCAAGATACCGATTAGGAAGCCCAGATCGGCGAAACGAGTTACGATAAATGCTTTCTTGGATGCTGCTACTGCAGGCTTCAGATGGTAATAAAATCCGATGAGCAGGTATGAGCATACGCCGACAAGTTCCCAAAACATATACATCTGGAAGATGTTGGTTGCTACTACCAGTCCCAGCATAGACATGGTAAACAGACTAAGATAGGCATAATATCGCTGGAAACCACGTTCTCCATGCATGTAACCGAAGGAGTAAATATGTACCATCAATGAAACGGTGGAGATAACGATGAGCATCATGACCGAGATGGGGTCCAGCATGATTCCGAGGTCAAAATGCAGGTTGCCGTCAAAGAATGGCAACCAAGTGAAATTATAGGGAACCAATGTGGGGAAAACGTCATTGATGCGGTCAGCTGTGAAATAGGTGAAAGCTGTATAGTAGGACATGGCTGTCACTATGCCCAAAACAGAGGTGCCGAAAAGTCCGGCAGTACGATGGCTGAGCCATTTGCCTGCAAGTCCCAAGACAAGGAATGACAGGAACGGCAACAACAGGATAAGGATGGTGTATGTATAATCCATAATGATGATGCTTGTTAGAGTGAAATTACCATTTCAGTTTGTCAAGGTTACTTACAAAGTTATTCTTCAGGTTGCGGTAGATATTAATCATGACCGCAATGGCAATGGCCGTTTCGGCAGCAGAGATTGCTACCGAGAACAGTGTGAAGATATATCCTTCCTGTCCGTCAGGAAACAACATCCTGTTGAATGCGGCAAAGTTGATGTCAGCAGCATTAAGGATGAGTTCAATGGAGATGAGGATGGCTAGGGTATTCCTGCGTGTGAGGAAACCATAGACGCCAATCATCAGCAACAAGGCTGACAATATCAGAAACCATGTCATGTCAACACGGATTCCTTCTATCATATTGAAAAGTTCCATCATGTCTATTTCTTTGTTTAGCGTTTACGGGCAATGATGAGTCCTCCGATGATGCATGCCAGCAGAAGAATGCTGACTGCTTCAAACGGCAGCAGATAACCGAACTTGTCTGAAGAGACGAGTTGCTGTCCTAAGAGTTTGACGGTTGTTGTCTGTTCGGAAGGTGCTGTAAGACTATTTTCGGCAAACTGGTGGGTAATGATGACAAACATCAGAAGGCCTGCACCACAGAGGCTGGATATGAGGGCTGCAAATTTCCTGCCTAGTGAAAGAGATGCGTTTTCCTTGTTGTCATGTCTGCCTGTGAGCATCAGTGCAAAAATATAAAGCACCACGACACCTCCTGCATATACCATGACTTGGACAGACCCCAAGAAGGTGTATCCCATGAGGAAATAGAGACCAGCTGTACCGAACAATACAAATATCAGATAAGTGGCAGCGCGCATGATGCGTCGGGTGGTCACTGCCATAAATGCGCAACCCAATATGATGGCTGCGAGGATAAGGAATACAATTGTCTGTGCCATGTTTTAGTCCTCCTTCTTGCTGGGTGCCGGTTCTGCTTTAGGAGCAGCAGGTTTAGGCTTTTCCATACAGTGGCTACCCGGTTGATTAAGGGTCAAAATAAGTTTGCTCTTGTCAAATACGGCATTTTCAAATTCCTGATTGAATCTGATAGCGTCTTGCGGGCAGGCTGTAACGCAAAGGTTACAGAACATGCACTGACCGAGATTGTACTCGTATTTGACCAATTGTTTTTTCTTCTTCCCGTCTTCCAAGGTTACCATCTGACTGGTTACCGTAATGGAGTCGTTGGGACAAGCCATTTGGCACAAGCCGCAAGCAATGCATTTGTGCTCGTTGTTTTCATTGTGAGGCATTTCCAGACAGAAACGATTACGGTCTGTAAATGTCAGTGTGGCGCGGTTTTCAGGGTATTGTTCTGTTTCGTGATGCTCAAAAAATACCTTGATGGAGGTTTTCAACCCTATGATAAGGCTTTTTGTCGCATCCAGAATGCCACCCAGATAAGTGCTATTTTTCATATTCTGTTATACCATATTTAAAGTGTCAGGCCAAAGCATACGACCAGGGCCATGAGAATGATGTTGAACATACTGATGGGCATGAGGTATTTCCATTCCAGGGAGAGTAGTTGGTCAATTCTCAGACGAGGATAAGTCCAACGTATCCACATCAGGAGGAATACCACGAAGAAGGTCTTGCCGAAGAACCATACAAATCCGGGAATCATGGCCATTACATTGTTGAATCCCTCTAATGCAGGAATATAGAGCGGAGCCCATCCACCCAGGAAGATGGTAGAGGCCATACCTGCACAGATAAAGAGGTTGAGGTATTCAGCCAGATAGAAGAATCCGAAGTGCATACCGGAGAATTCGGTATGATATCCGGCTGTCAATTCACTCTCGGCTTCTGGAAGGTCAAACGGACCTCTGTTACATTCTGCGTTACCGGCAATAAGATAGATGATGAAAGCCAACAGGGCAGGGATATGGCCACGGACGATATTCCATCCGTAATCAGCCTGTTGCTGTACAATATCAGATATTTGCATGGTTCCACATAGCATAATCATGGTGAGCATTGTCATTCCAATACTGAGCTCGTAGCTGATGAGCTGGGCACCACTTCTCATGGCACCTATCATCGGATATTTACTATGGCTGGCCCATCCTGCCAAGAGGATTCCAATGACACCTATGCCTGAAACAGCAATGAAAAAGAATGCTCCCACATTGAAGTCAAGAATCTCAAGACCTTTGTTCCAAGGCAGGCAGGCAAATGTCAGGAAGGAGGCTGCCAGTACAAAGAAAGGCGCCATGTCATGGAGCATTCGGTCAGACTGACGCATCTTGATGATTTCTTTGGTGAGCATTTTGAATACATCAGCAAAGACTTGCAGTAATCCCCATTTACCCACACGGTTGGGACCGATACGGCATTGGAACAATGCGCATATCTTGCGCTCCATATAGATGAGTGCAATGGCCAGGATGGCATATAACAGGATAATGAAGAGCAGTACAATGACACACTCTATACCGATGGTGACCCATTCAGGAAGAACTCCTGTTAGAAGGGAATGAAACCATTGGGTTATGATACTAAAGTCAAACATAATCTATAAATAAAGGATGTCAGTGTTAACGGTCAATATCTGGAATCACGAAGTCCATGGAAGCTCCGATGGCGATGAGGTCAGCAAACTTTTCTCCGCGGCAGGCTGTGTCCATGGCATTGGCCAGAGGCAGACTGCTGCTTCGGTAGTGTACACGGTATGGAGTCTTGTCTCCCTTGCTCTCGATGAATACTCCTAGTTCACCACGGCTGGATTCTACTGCCTGATAGAAACTGCCTTCCGGCAATTTGATGATAGGCTTGCGCTTGGCCTGGAACTCTCCTGCTGGAATATTGTCTATGAGTTGCTCTATGATGTTGAGACTTTCCAGCATTTCTTCCATACGATTCCAGTGACGGGCGTTGGTGTCACCTTCTGTACGGATAATGTCATTAAAGTCTACTTTATCGTAAAGGGCATAGGGATGGCGGCGTCTTACATCGTTGTTCCAACCGCTTGCTCTTCCTACAGGACCTGTTGTACCAAGTGATATGGCGTCTTCCTTTGAGATGACGCCCACTCCTTCCATACGTCCTTTGGCAATAACGTTGGTAGTGAAGATGTCATTATATTCATGATAACGCTTGCGGATGTTGCTGATGACCTTTTTTACTTCCTCTGCAAAGTTGGGCTGAATGTCATACATGACACCACCGATAGTGTTGTAGTTTTGGATAACACGTCCACCGAAATTGTCTTCAAATATTTTGCAGATTTCTTCACGCTCACGGAAACTGTAGAAGAAAGCGGTCAGGGCACCTGTGTCCATGGCCATACAGGCATAATATACCAAATGGGATGCTACACGCTGTAGCTCATCCATGATGGTTCGGATATACTGTACACGTTCAGATACTTCCAGACCTATAGCCTTTTCGATACACATGCACAGGGCATGGCGGTTCTGCATGGCACTGAAATAATCCAAGCGGTCAGTCAAAGCCAGCAATTGGGGATAAGTCATACTTTCGCTTATTTTCTCCACACCGCGATGGATATACCCCAGTACCAATCCCAATCTCTTGACTATTTCACCGTCAAGGCTAGCTCTCATGTGGAGTACACCATGGGTAGATGGGTGTTGTGGACCTACATTGACCACATATTCATCAGGTCCCCATACGGTATGAGTCTTTTCGCTGATTTTTCCATCAGGTGTCAGGAAGTACTCTTTTGTGCTGTCGCTCAAGGGGACGTCGGTCATACGTAACGGATTGAGCAGTTCTGTCGGGTCATTTTTCCTCATGGGATATCCTACCCAGTCTTCGCGTAGGAATAGGCGACGCATGTCGGGATGATTGAGGAATTTGATGCCGAAGAAGTCGAATACTTCTCTTTCGTAGATATAGGCGATTTTCCAAAGGTCGCTTACGGTGGGGAGGTATGGATTCTGCTTGTCTTCCGCTATAGCTTTAAGCGATATAGTCTTGCCGGTTTCTGTTGATTCCAGCATATAGATGACGCCCAATCCTTCTTCGCCCCAGTCCATGCCGATGAGGTTTACCAGAAAGTCCATTTTTTCCTGGTCTTTCAGTCGGATAAGTTCCGTGCGGAGTTCCGACGGAGCAATTGTCTTGATGTCCAGTGTCATGCCTCTTGTTCTGTATTGATTACTTCTTTTTCCTTTTTCTCGGCCTCACGTTGGAAGGCGTCCACTTCCTTGCGGTTGACGGTACCGAAGAAGTTTTCTACTTTCATTTTACGTTGCAACTGCATCATACCATAGTAGAAAGCTTCAGGACGTGGAGGGCACCCCGGGACATATACGTCGACGGGTATGATTTCGTCTACGCCTTTCACTACATGATAACTCTTGGTGAATGGTCCACCTGTGCAGGTGCAGCCTCCGATGGCGATGACATATTTGGGATCAGCCATCTGGTCGTAGAGTCTCCTGAGTACAGGAGCCATCTTGTAAGTGATGGTTCCGCAGACTAGAATAAGGTCAGCTTGACGTGGACTGACACGGGTTACTTCAAATCCGAAGCGCGCCATGTCGAAGCGTGCAGCTCCCATAGCCATTAGTTCAATAGCGCAACAGCTAGTACCGAAGTTCATGGGCCAAACACTATTGCTACGTCCCCAGTTAATCAAATCGTCAGCAGTTGTGACAATTACATTGGTGCCATTCTCATTCAACTGGTTGATCATGGCTTCCAAGGACTCATTGTCCTTGAATTCCTCATAGGGGATAGACTTGATTTTGGGTTTTTTCATCAGTGCCATTTCAATGCTCCTTTCCTCCAGGCATATGCAAGACCCAGAACTAAGATGAACAGGAAAAACAACACCGCTGTCAGACCTTGTGGACCTAGGGCGCTTGCAACTGCCGCCCACGGAAACAGAAACATGGTTTCTACGTCGAACATCAAGAAGAGGATGGCAAATAGGTAGTATCCCAAATGATAGTGACCCCATTGGTCACCACGTGCAGGGATACCGCATTCGTAAGGCTCTTCTTTTTTCTCGTTGTAGCTTCGTGGGGCGATAAAATAGACCATCACCAGCACAATGGCTACGAACAGAATCGCTGTCAGTACGACTGTGGCTAAAAGCGTAAAGTTCATAACTTTGAAAAATAGTAGTGTTGTATAGTAAATAATGAATTTGATTAAGATGCACAAAAATTCACGCAAAGTTAGTTGTTTTCTGAAAAATACAGGCATCTTTCTCGATGCTATTTTTCATGCTTTTTAAAAAATGAAAGCGCAAGACATTTTCTTCTGTCTGTATAGAAGAAAATTGTTATGTCGGGAATATAAAAGTTCCTATATAACAGACTGTAGGTGGTACTACCCGATGTGGCCGATGAATGACATTATCAGTACTGGAATATCAATTAGTGGTTTCCCTGCATTTTTCCTGTACCGGCTGATACTTGGATAGTACAATTGTCGTTGACCTTAAATTTTACTGCTCCTTCCCAATAACGGTCGGGAATGCCCCACCAAGTGTTTCTATAAAGTCCGTAGTATTTGTTGGTAGGATGAAAGATTTGTTGGTAAGCTGAAAAAATCAAACTGACTTTCTCGTTCAGTGAGTATTGCACGGAACCGCTCAAAGATGCTTGTACCCATTGTCTGGCATTCCAATGTACTGATGAGGTATGGGCGGCAAGGGCATATGACCATTTGCTTTTGTCCAATTTGTCGGTCCAGGCAAATGCAAAAGACTGGCCGAAAGCGGTGTTGCCTGCATGGTGTCCGCCTATCCCGATGGATGTGAACATGCTGACTGATGCATTGAAACCCGTATGAAGGTCTGGAAATATCCAATAACCGTTGAATGGGTCGTTCAAGAAGGTAAAGGTGCTGGTTTTTATGGATGTTGTAGAATCAGTCTTGATGTCAATATTGTCTTCAGCTGTTGCTGGAAACAGGGTTGCCCACCATAGGAATGCCATCAGTATCCATGGGGCATTGTCTGGCAATGCAGGGAAACGGAGAAGAAGTAATATCTTGTTGAGGGGTGTCATGTTGGAATAGGATAATGAATCCGTTGTATGTTAGGCTCAGAACTGATAGAACTGTACACATACAGGAGATGGAATGTCGATGTGTTGCCCAGTGACAGTCAGTTTTCCTGTTGATGCGTTGCGATGATAAATGTCAATGCTATTGCTATCTCGACAAGCTACCAATAGGAATTTTCCATCTGGCGAGATGCAGAAATGTCGAGGATGGATGCCTGTGGGAAAGAATTCCAGATGGCGGATAGTGCCGTTGCCGGAAGATCTCTCCCAGAGAGAAATGCCGTTTCGGTTGACTCTGTGGCTGGTGTACAGGAACTTTCCGTCCTGACTGCAGACAATGTGTGCACTGCCATACCCATTGTCATGATCATCACAGATGGTTTGCAGATGTTTCAGTTGGCCATCAGACAGGCAATGAAATACACTGACCTCCCCGTTGATTTCGCCAATGACATAGAGGTATTGTCCGTCAGGCGATAGCGACATGTGCCTGGGACCTGTCCCTGGAGAGAGTCTTGCTGCAATGTCGGGTATGGGAAGGATGCATCCGGGAAGTATTTCTGTCACAAGAATGCAGTCGTTGCTGAAATCGGTGGCATATAGATATTTTCCGTCTTGTCCGAATAGGGTGGAGTGTACATGAGGCTGAGACTGCCGTTCCAGACAGGGGCCTCCTGTGTGTCCTTTGAAGGTGGCAATGGCACATGTCGGCATTCCCTGGCTGTCGCAACGATATATCGACATGTTGCCGGCTCCGTAATTGGATATGCCTATAGCAAGACCATGGCGGGAGACATGGCATGGCCCGTCGCCCAATGAGGGTACACTGCCTGCTACATGCAGGATCCCCGTATCCGGACATATGTCCAGCATCGTTAGTCTGGCTTCTTCGCCATTTGCTTCGTTGACGGCATATACTTTTCTGAATTCAGGAGCTGTAATCAGAAAAGAAGGGTGGGGAGTCTGAAAGGTATGAAGCATACGGGCGCTTCCCTCGTCCTTGTTGAAGGAGAAGGAATAGATGCCTTGACTGCCCGTGTCAGTATAAGTGCCTGCCAGAAGGATGGATTCTTGCGGGTGCATGATGCGAAATTACCTCTTTTTTTTCAACGGCATATAGGTTAGCCGTTGTTTTTCCTTTTTTTAAATAGGCCTTTAGGTGACAGTTGGTAAAAAAATGACGAGGAAAAGTGGAGTTCAACGATAAATCCTTATCTTTGTGTGTGGTTAGTGCTAAAATTTCAAGTGGTATGGCTAAGGTAGCAGAATACATCAAGCAGATAGAAATTGACAGTTTGTGGAATGGTAGGAAACACATACTTTGGAATCTTCGAAAAGATGTCAATATACTTAGCGGAGTCAATGGCGTAGGTAAGTCTACCATCTTAAACTCCATGGCGAAGGTGCTCAGCCGGAAGTCGCAGCCTGGCGCTTATCAGAACGGGGATTTTCGGGGAGTACGTCTTACTTTTGAACCAGCCGATTCTACCATGGCCTTTTTCGATATAGTTAGCAGTTTTGATGGTGCCTTGGTGTCGGATAATGTTATTGGCAAATTGGCTGATGGACGGGTGCGTTCCGAATTGGATTGGCGCCTGTATGAACTCCAACGCAGATATCTCAACTTCCAAGTCAATTTGGGCAATCGTATGATAGCTCTCCTGTCTAGTAGTGATCCTCAGGCCAAGGAGGCCGCTATGGATGTGTCCAAGACCAAAACCCGCTTTCAGGATATATTGGACAGTCTCTTCAAGGATACTGCTAAGAAAATTGATCGTCTGAGCAATGAATTGTCTTTCATCCAGTATGGAGAGCATCTCACTCCCTATCAGTTGTCATCAGGAGAGAAGCAGTTGTTGGTGATACTCCTCACGGTTTTGTTGGAGGAAGAGAAGCCTTATGTGCTTTTGATGGACGAACCGGAAATCAGTCTGCATGTTGAATGGCAGCAGAAACTGGTGGATAATATTCGCATGCTGAATCCCCATGCCCAGATTATCCTTACCACTCATTCTCCAGCTGTCATCATGAATGGTTGGTTGGATGCGGTGACCGATGTGGCTGATATAGTTGTTGATGATGGCACAGAGACTGTTTGACAATCTTACTAGTGACTATTTGGCTGCGGCTGCTCGTCTGGCTCCTCATGGTTCCCGACGTAAGGTGGTAGTATATGTGGAAAGTTATGACGATATTTTCTTCTGGCGTTCTCTTTTAGACGAAGTGGAGGCTCCTGGCCTTCGTTTTGAAGTGATGCTTCCGTCTCAATCCACATTGGGCAAAGGCAAGAAAGTGGCATTGATGAATGCTCTTTCCCATGGTTTGGGAAAAAACCTCATTGCATGTGTGGATGCTGATTATGATTATCTTCTTCAAGGCACCACTGAAATATCACGCTTGCTCTGTAATCATCCCTGGGTGTTTCATACCTATGTGTATGCCATAGAGAATTACCAGTGTTATGCTCCCTCACTCCATACCGTATGTGTAATGGCTACCCTCAACGATAGGGATATCTTCGACTTTGAGGATTTCTTTAGTCGTTATTCCCGCATCATCTTCCCTTTGTTTGCATGGTCAGTGTGGTGTTATAGGAATGGAAGGTCTTCTCGCTTTTCCATGCAGGACTTTGTGAAGGTTGTCCAATGGGACTCTATAAGTCTGAACCATCCTGAACGTATGCTGGAATCAGTAAAGAAAAAGGTAAATGCCAAGATAGCTTGGTTGCAACGTAGTTTCCCTGAGGCCCGTGGCAAGTATCAGCAGGTAGTGGAAGATATACGCAAGTTGGGAGTCAATGATAGCGACACCTATCTCTTTATGCGTGGACATGATCTTTTTGAAAACTTGGTGGTACCATTGTTGACGGCAGTTTGTCGTACGTTGACACATGAACGGGAGAATGAAATAAGACGTCTGGCTGTACACGATATACAGAAGCAGAGCGAACTTGCTCATTATACCCATTCATCTGCCTCGGTGGAGGACATGCTCCGCAAGCAGACCGAATACAAGCGGGCACCTCTTTATCGTATGATAGTCAGCCAAATCAAGAAGTCCCAACAGGAAGATATTGCTCCGAAAACTTGATAATATAACATTATGAAAAAGGTCACACTTTCCTATCCCTCATTCCTGTTTCGCAAGTGTTTGTATGTCATTGCGATGATTTTTCTGGGGTCATGCGGTTCATCCGTAAAGCAGCCTGTTTTGCCCGAAGAAGATGCCAGCCAGTTTGTATTGCTGACAGATGTAATTCCGGATGCTATCCTGGAAATCAGATATTACAGTACCTATAATTTTATAGGTGAACGCATACCTGGATATGAAGAGCCTGTGGCATTGCTCACCCGCAGAGCTGCCGATTCGTTGAAGAAGGTCAGTGATGACCTGTTGGCACAAGGATATCGTTTGAAGGTATTCGATGCTTATCGTCCTCAGGAAGCGGTCAACTTTTTTATGAAATGGGCAAAAGATACAACTGATGTACGTATGAAACCTTATTTTTATCCAGAGTTGGACAAGCGGGTATTGGTACCTCAGGAGTATATAGCAGAGAAGTCTGGACATACGCGTGGCAGTACTGTCGACTTGACCCTTTTTGATATGAAAACCGAGAAGGAAGTGGATATGGGTTGTACATATGACTATTTCGGAATGGCTTCCCATCCCGACATCCTCCCTGGACAGAAGGCTGGAAGTTATCCTCCTATTTCAGAAGCCCATTATGCCCATCGTATGTTGTTGCGTGAGGCTATGATGGCACATGGTTTCCAGCCATATGAGTGTGAATGGTGGCACTTTACCTTGAAAGATGAACCGTTTCCCGATACCTATTTCACTTTTCCTGTAAGTACACGTTCTGTAAGTCCTTGTCTCCATTGAAGGAACAAGGGTAGTTAGATTGCTGCTATAGTTCCCAATCCCTAAAGACAAATGAAAATCCAATTGACCAAGATATCCCTGACCCGTCAGATATTCATTGCGTTAGCATTGGCTGTTGTGGTAGGATATCTGTTGAGAGATACTCCAGAGACCGCTGAGAACTATATCCGACCTTTCGGAACCATCTTTCTCAATCTGTTGAAGTTTATAGTAGTGCCTTTGGTGATGCTCTCCATTATGGCAGGAATTCTTTCCATGAAGGATGTGACCAAAGTGGGTCAGCTGGGTATCCGTGCATTGTTGTATTTTACACTCACCACTATTGTGGCTGTTACTCTCGGTCTTTTTGTCTCTACATGTTTGCGTGACTACTTTCCGCTCATAGAGATGCCCGCATCAGCCTTACCATATGATGTGCCGCAGTTGACACTTGCAGACCAATTGGTAGGCTTCTTTCCTAGTAATATCTTGCAGCCGGTCACTACTACGTCCATGATGCAGATTATCGTCATTGCCGTATTCTTCGGTTTGGCCGTCGTCCATGTAGGAGAGAAGGCTAAGGCTGCCCGTGATGTGTTGTTGGCTTTCAATGCAGTAGTCCAGCAGATACTGGCCTATATTATGGCAGTAGCACCCATTGGAGTATTCTGCATGCTGGCTCCTGTCATTGCGGTCAATGGTCCTCAGGTATTAGGGTCCTATGTGGCACTGGTAGGTACTGACTATCTATGTTTCTTGCTTCATGCCTTACTGGTATATGTTCCCTGTGTCTATTTCTTGGGGAAGATACATCCCGTACGCTTCTTTAGGGAGATGACACCAGCCATGTTGTTTGGTTTTTCGTGCGATTCAAGTGTAGCCACCTTGCCATATACCATGGCCTGTTCGCGTAAGTTGGGCGTAAAAGAAGAATTGGGCAATTTTGTCCTCTCCTTGGGAGCTACTGTTAATATGGATGGAGTTGCCATCTATCTTGGGGTAACCAGTGTGTTCATAGCAGCCAGTTGCGGTATGGACCTCACTCTTCAGCAGTATATCGCTATTGCACTTTCTTCCACTGTGGCTTCCATTGGAACTCCCGGCATACCCGGAGGTTCCCTCGCATTGATGGCCATGGTGTTTGCTTCAGCAGGTATCCCAGTGGAAGGTGTAGCAATAGCAGCCGGTATTGACCGCTTGGTAGACATGGCACGAACTACTATGTCGGTGACCGGAGATGCTTCTTGTGCAGTCGTCATGCAACGATTATCTTCCAATCGATAACTATCAATCAAAAAAACATCATTATTGACTTTTTAGGTTATGAAAAACTTCCATTTCTTGTTTCCCTTGCTTTTTGTTGGAATGTCCGTATCAGTCCATTCCCAGACAGATATCTATGCTGATACCTGGGTAGGTGTGGATGCTGTAGGGCGCCCTATGCCTACCTCTCAGGAAGTAGGCTTGCCCAAGACTGACAAGCAACGTACAGTTGGCATTTTCTACATTACATGGCATAGTGAGAGTTGTCATGATTCACCATTCCCTTACAGGGCAGATGTTACCAAGGTATTGGAGGCTGATTCCGATGCCCGATTGGACAATGACAACAAACAGTGGTCCCTTAGTTCTTATCATTGGGGTGAACCCGAAACAGGCTATTTTCTTAGTGAAGATGAGTGGGTGATACGTCGGGACATGTCCATGCTGGCTGATGCAGGAGTGGATGTCATCATTCTCGATGTGACCAATGCCGTTCTCTACTGGAAAGAGTGGGATGTGCTCTTCCGTACAATGTACCAGATGAAGGCAGAAGGCAATAAAATACCTAAGTTCTGCTTTTGGGCTTTCAATGGAGATGTCATTACTGTAGTACAGAAACTCTATGAAGGAGTGTACAAGCAGAATAAGTATCGGGACCTTTGGTTCTATTGGGATGGCAAACCATTATTGTTGTATAACGGCACTCCTGCAGCTGGCGATGCCAATGGGGGAGCGGTCAAACACAAAAATCCTAATTATGAACCTGATGCTGTCAACCAGCCACAGCATCCTCACTATGGTAACCCTGATTATACATCGGAATTCTATACAGATTATACCCAAGAGGTGAAGGACTTCTTTACGCTTCGCACTATGTGGTGGGGTTATTATAAGTGGGCAGGAAAGCGTTTTGTAGGAACAGAAGACAATTGGTCATTCGGTTTGGACCTGGGAGACCCCAAGGTGTCTTCTATGGATCCCGTCCAACTCATTGCCACCCATAAGGGACGACGTGAGCAGGCTGCAGTTACACCTGCACAGCATCCTCTGTCCATTATAGGAAAATCCTGGAGCAGACATACTGGAGAACCCGCATTGAATGAAAAGGATATGCCAGCAAAGGCATATGTTTCCTCTTTGGGACGTGAAGTGGACGATCCCGTGAGATATGGCATCTATTTCCAGGAACGATGGGATGAAGCATTGCAAGGTGATCCCGATTTCATTTATCTTAATGACTGGAATGAGTGGACGGCAGGAAAATATGTCTCTGGAAAAGACCCTTCAGGCAGGAACGGCGGACCTACAGAATTCCTGGGCCGAAAGAATCCTTTCTATTTCGTTGACCAATATAATGCGGAGTTCAATCG
>JALERS010000136.1 GCA_022763905.1 Prevotellaceae bacterium
AGCATGCCCACTTCCTTATCAAGGATAATCTGTGGTATTGAACGCAAACTGAGCGTACAGGCACTTTCAGATTTCCAATCCATATAGAACTCAACATTCTGTGCATCTTCTGCCAATATCAGGGCTCCATCCTTCTTGACAGCCTTCGCTTGTATGTATCCTATTTCCTTGAACTGAGGCAACAACTGACCTTCAATTTCATCAACAGCATATCCGGCATCTGCATTATTAGTCTGTGCCTTGAATACTTCAAGAGCTTTCTCAAGAATAAGTTTATTAGCGGCTCCCTCTCGCAAAGGTTCTGTCGATTTGGAGAGAATAGTCTTAACGGCATTAGCAGCTCGAAAGGCTGTTTCCTTACTATCCAGATACTGTGAAGCAAGCATCAGAGCTGGTTGGATATGGCAATTCTCCAAAGCACGAAGAGCAAGGTTCACTTGGGCATCAGAGGGCTGGGCCTTTAAAATATGGGCATAATGCTGGTACTTAACTACAGGATTAAGAGAAGAACTACGCACTCTGCCGATATAACGGCTAATGAGATCGTCTTTTTTGTCACCATCTTTTTCTACCATCTCGTAGAAAACAGGGATAATGTTGCTACTACCTACTTGCAACAATGCCTTGCGTGCTTTATCAGAGTGCTTGCCACTACGGTACTCAGTATAGAGACGATCAATAGCATCCTTGGAGGCTGCCTGAGCTAATAGGGTATAATACAGTGACGGTTGTGCAGATTCATTCATACGACGTGTGACACATTCATATTGAGATGCAGGTGACATGCTACTGATAGCCTGACAGGCAGCTCGCTGAAAGTAACCTGACGTGTCGCCTGCTTCCATGAGTCCACACAAATCATCAAAATTATCAGATGATGCAACTCCTATCAAAGCCTTGCGGGCTTCTTTTTGCTCATCCGGAGTAACTCCATCGGTAGCTACTGCATAATGACGAATGCTTTCATATGCGGAATGCATACGACGCAAAGACGCCAGATGGAAGGCTGCAATTAGTGCTTGTCCACGACTTTCTCCAATGGATTTAAGTATACTGGGCATAATATCACCTGGGAAGGAAGCCAAAGCTTTTTCGGCTTGTGCAGAATATTGGGTACCCAACTGCCATATCAATAGAGACAAGGCAATATTGCCCCCTACCCTTCCAGCAGCCTCAATACCTGCAACAGAAAGAATAGAATCTGAAGTTTGTCTAATAGCTTCGGATATGGTCTGTATCTCTTCCTGTTTCTTATTTTCACCTAACCAACGGACAATATCAACGAGTGTTTCATTAGAATATTTCCTTGCTGTGACTTGTGAGAATATAGCATCACCTGCTACACGGGGTGCATTATCAAGAGCAGTAACACGATACTGCCGATCTTTGTCTTTCAAAGCTGCATGTACAATAGAAACGGCATTCTGAGAATCCTTCTCCAACAGGATACGAAGTGCGGCACACCTCACTGACAATTGTTTGCAAGATGTGAGTTTTCTAGCTATCGGTAACACAATAGATGCATCTTCGCAATTTTCTAACAGACGGAGCAAACCTTCAGTTACACCTGTAGGTTCATACTGAAAGTTGATAGCCTTGGATGAACGATATAGCATTTGGACAGATTGTGCACCTCCACACGTAGTCAAAGCATTGATAATGGTCTTGCGGATATCACCGGATGACTGAGGATACCAATTGAGTAAGATGGACTCCATATCCTTCATGTGCTTTTGACAAGCAAGGGAAGCCAAAGCGGCATCAGGAGCAACAGCGGACTTTATTAATCCACGAATACAATCTTCTGTGCCAGAAATAGCAGCCAAGGCAGACACGGCATAGGGACGCAGATATGCATCATTGAGTTGGGAAGCGAAAAAGGATGCATCAGCTGAAGATGCAACTTTCTGTATCTGAGTTAACAAAAAAGCTCTATCGGCAGAATCCTGACAACCAGAAAAACCTTCTCTGAGCCCCTTAAGAACTGAAGGTTTGAAGGATGAGTATTGCTCCTCACTCACAAAGGAGGTGATGCCGTCAATAGCATATTGGACGGTTGCGTCGTTGCCTTTTTCTGCAGGTACGAGCATTCCTATAAGCATGCGCAGACCATCACTGCCAGTAGCAGACATCTCAGCCATGACCTGACGAAACTCCTTAGGTTGTTGAGATGGCAACTGAGCCAGTCCGTCTTGAATGACAGTTTCTATCGTGCGGTTCCTACTGTCAGTCTGCGCCTTTACATAAAGACTAGACATAAGTAAACCGACTGAGAGAGATAGACAGATTATTGATTTTTTCATAATTCAATAGTAATTGATGAGGTGGATAACGTATGACATATTCTTAGATACTCCACGAGCCACGCATAGGCTGGTCAATGTAGGCATTTGCCAAGTCATCATTAACAAAAGTCTGTGTAAGCGGATCAAACTGCAAAGACTTACGATTAAGACGAAGAGCCACAGCGGCCATATTGACAAGAGTACAACTATGATGACCATTGACTTCATTAAGGGCAAATTTCTGCCGGGTTTTGACACAGTCCAAAAAGTCAGTACGTTGTGGGGCAGGATCGGGCATTTCTGCCAACAAGTCCATTACATTAGGAATGGTACATTCAAAACCTTTGTATACCTTACCCTTGGGCCCCTCAATATAGGGAATCTTGGTCTTACTCTCAAATCCTTCTCCCTCAAGAACTATCTGACATCCATCAGCATAGGTATAAGTAATACGATGCCATATACCTACTGCATCGGAATGCTGCTGGGGAGCATCTACCTCTACCTTGATCGGAAAATCATTATCCTTGCCGAGCAGGTACTGTATTGGGTCGAGATAATGCTGGCCCATATCTGTAAGACCACCTCCATCATAGTCCCAATATCCACGGAAGGTCTGATGTACCCTATGGGCATTGTAAGGCTTGTAGGGAGCTGGACCTAACCAAAAGTCATAATCAAGTTCTGACGGAACTGGTTGTGGTTCCAGATGGTCTTTACCTACCCAATAAAACTTCCAGGTAAATCCTGTAACACCCGATACTGTTACCTTCAACGGCCATCCCAATAAACCGCTATCCACTAGTTTCTTCAACGGATTGACAGTTGTACCGAGTCCATAGAATGTATCTTTGAAACGAAACCAAGTATTGAGACGAAAAATACGATTGTAACGTTGAACTGCCTCTATCACGCGCTTGCCTTCACCAATGGTACGAGTCATGGGTTTTTCACACCAAATATCTTTACCAGCCTTAGCTGCTTCAATAGCCATCAAGGCATGCCAATGTGGCGGCGTAGCAATATGGACAATATCCAAGCTCTCGTCTTGGATAAGGTCACGGAAGTCATGGAATGCCTTAAGAGTCTCATTCAGTTTGGACTTACCCAACTCAACACCTTTCTGCAAATGCTTTTTGTCTACATCACATACAGAAATAAGACGACAAGTATCATCACTAGAAAAATGGTAACTAGAACGACCTATACCTCCAGTACCGATAATTCCCTTGGTCAACTGGTCACTAGGAGGAATATAGCCTTTTCCTCCCAGTACTTTTCGGGGAACTATGGTAAAGAGTCCCAATGCACCCACAGTCTTGAGAAAATTTCTTCTTTGTTGTTTCATATATTTATTATTTACAATATCACTTCAATCTTCTTACATACAAATCACGGAAATACACTTTGCTACCATGTGCCTGTAATTCTATCTGTCCTTTTGGGAAAATGGGCTGTGAGCGATCCCAGTAGTTTTCCATAATTACATCATCAACAACCTTGATACCATTCAGAAAAACGGTCACACGATTATCCACCATGCGAATGTAGAAACTATTCCATATACCAGTCATATTATCAGCCACTACAGATGGCTTACTCTCATATTTCTTATTGTTGTACAATCCTCCTGACCCTACTTGCGCACCAACATTGACTCTGGCAGTATCCCAAATCTGCACCTGTGGAGTTCCACGGAGATAGATACCAGCATCGGGTTCTTTACCAGAAGGATCGAGCATCCAGTCAACATACATTTCGAAGTTCCTATAGTCACTAATTGTACAGAGGTTGTCATAGCCTTTGCCTACGTATACCAGACAACCATGATCTACTTTCCAATTATCGCGCATCCTATCATCAGCCTTGCGTTGTTCTTCCCGGAGAATTTCAGGTTTCATAGCAGCGCGCTTTATCGGATTAGCTACAAGTCCTTTCCAACCTGTCAGGTCCACCCCATTGAATAAAGACTGGAAACCTACTTCATCAACAGGGACATTGTTCAAATACTGAAGGATGCGTGAACGGGTGCGAGAGCCTACATGCATATAAGCATGACGTAGAAGGGAACGAACCTGCGCACCATTGTATTCAGGATGTTCCAACGCTATACGGACAAATGCTTTAGAAGCAGCCTTTTCTAAACGAGGTATATCCAAAAAATGAGCAGAATACATCATGGCTTGAAAAGTACCATTGGCTCCCACTTCATCCAACAGGGCCTTTTGTTGTTTGATAGAAGAGGCCTTGTCCATAGCATAACGTAATTTGATGAGATGGTTTTCAGCTGTTTTAGGACCTCCATCGTAAGTCGCACTATTAAAAGGTGCAGCCGATGTGCTCAGTACGGTTAAAAGCCCAATGAGCACAATTGAACGAAAATGTATCATGACAATCTATATTTGTAACACTATGTGGATAACAATCATGTCTCGCGGAATCGAAAATTCCTGACATTCTTACGCATGAACCACTTATGCGCTACAAATATATAAAAAAACAATGAGAAAACTGTAACAATAATTGTCAATATAAATACATTGGGGACAACATAGCCTAGAAAGAATCCCAAACAGTTGCCTGTGATAAGCACGAGAATATAAGTCTGCTGCAGCGTGCCCCTCTGACAATGACCAGACAATTTGAGGAAATACAGCAAAAGGCGTGAACAAAACCAACTGACACCAATTCCCATTAAAAGGAATGCAGTTTTCATAAAATCGTATCCAGCAGGATTGAGAATCATAACAGATGAAGTCAATATCATAAGTAAACCACTGACCGCATCGGCCCGAGGGTCTGTATGGGAAAAGAGTATACGGTGCACAAGTAATCCTCCAATAAGTCCATATAGCATCATGAGCATTGGTTGTACTTGTTGCAGGCAACCTAGATACATAGTAGGAATCATCGCCACAGGAAAAAGATTGACCATAAGTACAAACGAATGGATAAAGAGGAAACGATCAGTGGACAACAATGGTGTCTTGACAGGTGCTCTGAAAGGAACACGCAAAAGGAATAGTAGCATCCAAGCTAATAATAAACTACAAACAATAGCCAGAAAGAGAACATGAGGACCGAAATGAATCAACACGACATGACCTGTCATAATGCCGAATGGGAGTCCAAAAAGACCGAACCATGTATAGAAATAGTCTGCTGAAGTACGTTGTTCAGAAAAAGTAAGATCATTGACAAGAGTTGATCCTAAGGACATCTGAAAAGTACCGAAACAGGCTCCTTGGAAAATCCTAAGTAGCATGAAAAGCCACTCTAACCTGGAAAATTCCATAATAACACAGGAGACAAAGAACAAGAGCACGGAAAGCTGACTGACCGTCTTACGACTGAAGGCATCAACCATATGTGCATTGAAGGGACCTGGCAGAAACATACCGACAGCAAAAAGAGAAACAGCTAATGCAGACTCCAATTGCTGATGCCCAAAATGTTCAAGTAACTGCATTTGATAAGGAAGAAGCATGAAGACTGCCGTGGTCACCAATACATTGGCAACACACATAAGACAGAATGATTTGCTCCAGAAAGTTCCGGACATGTAGGAGGTATACAGAAAGAAATAAATCAGTACTCTTCTTCGCTATTAGGAAATGTAACATCCTTCACATCTTGCACATACTGTCCGATAGCATCTGTGATGATTTCGGCCAAATTGGCATAACGACGGAGGAACTTGGGAGCAAAAGCTTGGTCCATACCTAACATATCATCAATAACCAAAACCTGGCCATCAGTTTCATGACCTGCCCCGATACCAATGGTAGGCATATTGACTATCTTAGAGACTTGTGTAGCCAAACTAGCTGGAATTTTCTCCAATACTACTCCACAACAGCCCAATTCATCCAAAAGGCGGGCATCATTAATGAGTTTTTCAGCCTCAGCTTTTTCACGGGCACGAACTGTATATGTTCCAAACTTATTAATGCTTTGCGGAGTAAGTCCTAAATGACCCATAACAGGAATCCCAGAGTCAAGAATTCGCTTCACAGTATCAGCAATCTCAACACCACCTTCCAATTTAAGACAGTCGCATCCTGTTTCCTTCATAATCCTGATGGCATTCTTCACACCTTCTGTGGCATTCACCTGATAACTTCCAAAAGGCATGTCACATACCACAAAAGCTCTGTTTACACCTCTTACTACTGAACGGGCATGATAAATCATCTGATCCATCGTCATTGGAAGAGTAGTAAGATTTCCAGCCATTACATTGGAGGCAGAGTCTCCTACCAGGATACAATCAACACCGGCATTATCTACCAATTTAGCCATAGTATAATCATAGGAAGTAAGCATGGCTATTTTCTTTCCACACTTCTTCATCTCCAACAAACGGTGGGTAGTCACCTTCCGAGTATCTTCTACGATATATTTGCTCATGGAAATAACATTAACAGGAAATGAGATTTTTGAGATTGGCTTCATTACAACAAGAGAGGTCAGGTACCATCATATGGCACAACGGACCTACAACTTCTTTAGGGTGGGTAGTAGTGAGCCCTACTACGTGCATCTGAGCATTGAGTCCGGCACGTAATCCATTAACCGAATCTTCTACTACCACACATTTTTCTGGAGATGTCTGAAAGCGTTCTGCTGCTAACAGATAGCAGAATGGGTCAGGTTTCCCTAGTTTTATGTCGTCACCACAGATGATAAAACGAAACAACTCGTGGAACTCAGGATGACTGAGTAGTACTTCATTCAGTTTGGGCTTACTGGAACCTGTCACCACACACATAGGTACTTGACAACAATGCATGTGTTGCAGGAACTCTTCTGCTCCTCGTATATAAGAATAGTCCATGTGAGTTTCAAAATATTCATACTCCTTGCGTAACTGCGGTAAGAGTTCTTGGGGATAATGACTGAGTATCATCTCAGTGGTCTGACCTTTGATGCGGGCAGCAAAACCTTCTGGATGGGGCAGATAACGACGGGCCATACAATCCCAATACTCAGAGTACTGATCCTCGGTGTTAATTATAACACCATCTAAATCCAACAATACGTAAAATGCAGAACTATTCATACTACAAAATTAATGATGGAAGAGGCGTACACCGGTAAAGGCCATGGCTATACCATACTTATCTGCCGTTGCAATGACATGGTCATCACGCACACTTCCGCCAGCTTGAGCAATAAATTGTACACCGCTCCTGTGAGCGCGTTCAATATTGTCTCCAAAGGGGAAGAACGCATCACTACCCAAAGAGACACCTGTATTCTTAGCAATCCACTCCTTTTTTTCTTTCATGCTCAAGACTTCAGGTTGATGTGTAAAAAAGTTCTGCCAATTACCTTCAGCAAGTACATCATCATAGTCTTCAGAAATGTATACATCTATGGCATTGTCCCTGTCTGCACGACGAATGTTTTCTTTCCATGGCAAATTCATTACCTTTGGATGCTGACGGAGCCACCAAATGTCAGCCTTGTTGCCGGCCAAACGAGTGCAATGAATACGACTTTGCTGACCAGCTCCAATGCCAATAGCCTGTCCATCCTTGACATAGCATACAGAATTACTTTGGGTATATTTCAATGTAATGAGAGCAATTTGCAAATCACGTATAGCGGCTTTAGGGAAATGCTTGTTTTGGGTAGGACGATTGTCCAACAGATGGATATCACTGAGATCTATACCATTGCGCAGTTGGCTGAATGTTATACCGAACACTTGCTTTGTCTCAATGTCATCAGGACGATAAGTTGTGTTCATTTGAAGTACGTTATACTGGCCACCCTTCTTGCCTTTAAGAATAGTCAATGCCTTTTCCGAATAGGAAGGGGCAATAACACCATCAGAAACTTCACGCTTGATAAGGAGTGCAGTAGCTTCATCACACTCCTCACTGAGAGCAATGAAATCACCAAACGAACTCATTCGGTCTGCACCACGAGCACGGGCATAAGCATTAGCCAATGGAGTGAACGGCACCTGAAGATCATCAACAAAATAAATCTTCTTTAGCGTGTCATCCAAAGGAAGACCGATGGCAGCACCCGCAGGAGATACATGTTTGAAGGAAGCAGCAGCAGCCAATCCTGTTGCAGAGGATAATTCCTGCACTAATTGCCAACTATTCAAAGCATCCAAAAAATTTATGTATCCTGGACGTCCATTAAGTACCTTAACAGGTAATTCGTCACGATTAATTGAGATAGAAGCGGGTTGCTGATTAGGATTACATCCGTACTTCAAAACGATTTCTTTCATGATAGAGAGAGGTGATAATTCAATACTGTTGCAAAGGTACGAATATTATTGTGAGGTGGAGAGGATTTATCATGAAACTTTTTTCTCCATCACCAGTCCTTTCTCTATTTAGGAGGTATGCCTTTTAACTGTTTATCAAGCGAAGCAAAGACAAAGAAAAATAAAGGTATCACTTCCATGCTTCAAGGTCGTCCTTGATGGAAGGAATGATGTCAGCTGTGAAAACGGGGTCTTTTCCTTCCTTCTTCTGTCTGATATAATCATTCCATAAGGCAAAGGCATATTTTCCAAGCAAGGCCAATGCAATAAGATTAAGAAGGGTCATCATGGCCATAGCCAAATCTACTATGCTCCATGCTTGCTGTAAGGTAAGAAAGGTACTAATAAATACCAATATTCCTGTTAGCGTGCGGAATGCCTGCAGAATCCATTTTTTTCGAGTAAGATACAAGATATTGGCTTCTCCATAATAATAATTAGCAATAATGGTGCTGTATGCAAACAAAAAGATGGCGGCTGTCAGAAACCAACGTCCCCATTCGCCCAGATGGAAGTCCATAGCATGGGCGGTAAGGATGACACCATCTTCGCTACCTGTATACAAACCCGATAATAGAATGATAAAGGCAGTACAGGTACATATCACTAACGTATCAATATACACGCCAAGAGCCTGCACCAGACCTTGCTTAACAGGATGACTGACCGTTGCCGTAGCTGCTGCATTGGGAGCTGATCCTTCACCTGCCTCATTGCTAAATAACCCACGTTTCACTCCCTGCATTACGGCAATACCTAGACTACCACCTGCTACTTGACTCCAACCAAATGCACTTTTTACAATCAGCACCAACATATCATACAGATGGGCAATATTGGCCAACAAGATGTATAATGCAATACCTATATAACCAATAGCCATAAGGGGAACAATCATAGAAAGAACATGACTGATACGATGGATGCCTCCAAAAATGATGATAATAGTCACCACGCCCAAAATGGCTCCAATCCATATCGGCTCACAATGAAATGTATTACCAATAATATCGCAGACCGTATTGCTCTGCACAATCTGCTGGGATATACCGAATCCAAATATTAAGGCAACTGCAAATAGCCAACCCATCCACCGGCAATGCAAGCCATGTTGCATATAATAGGCAGGACCACCATAAAAGCTTTCTTTTCCTTTCCTCTTGAACAACTGCGCTAAAGTAGCTTCCACAAATGCTGTAGCAGCACCGAAAATGGCCATAGCCCACATCCAAAATACAGCCCCAGGTCCTCCTACAAATATAGCAGAAGCAACCCCTGCAAGATTGCCAGTACCTACCCTACTGCTCAATGACACTGCAAACGCCTGGAAAGAACCTACATGTTTTTGGATATTTGGTTCCTTGATTTGAGCTGGTACTAACAACTGTCGAAACATATCAATAACTTGCAGAAACTGGATACCTCGCAACTTATAGGTAAAATACAAAGCGCAACACACTAACAGAGGTATTACCAAATAACTCCAAATTTCCTCATTAACCAAATCTACATAAGAGATGATTGTTTCGAAGGATATAAGCATCATATTACAAATCTGTATTTCTTTTATTTTACCTGTGCAAAGGTACAAATTTCTTTAATTTCTCCAGAGACAATTAAACTCACAATTATTATAATCTGTAATAATTTAGATTGTAATATCCTGCAAAACAATAACATTTCATGTCTACATCTTAAATTTGTCAATACCTCATGACGTTTTATATTATAACTTATGGAAAAAACAGTGTCCTGATACGGCACATACAGCATCAGGACACATTACACAGAAATTTAATAGGCAGATAAGGAAGATGTACGCCTATCCATCCCACCTTGAAAGAGATATCACTGGAACCATTTCCACAAATAATATAGCCCTATCAATATTCTTCAAGTTCGTCGGGTGTAATCTTTTTCTTTGAAATGGAGCGCCATGCATACCATATATATATTATGACAAACGGAATGAGTATTGAAACCCAAGTCATGGTTTGCAGGGTAAACAGACTGCTACAGCTATTGGACAGATGAAGCGACGACTGGACATCAGACACAGAGGGATAGTAGCACGTATGATTCCAACCGGCACAAAGCAATAAGGATGTAACAGTAATAATGGTACCAATCCCTGTCGGCCATATACCCTTACACCAAGAACTAGAGAGCACCGTACGCACGATACCATAGAGTACTAACAATACACCCACTAAGAAGGTCAACAATACGGGCCACAAGGTAATGAAGTTGTCCCAATATTTGTAGGGAACTATAGTTATTTCACCCGTTTGTCCTACTTCACAACCAGGGCTCAACAGAACATGTATTACAAACGTTACAAAAAACAGAAGGAACACGACAGCATTTCCCACAAGACGTACACTTGAGCGACAAGCAAGGTTCTCATCTGCTATACTGTTGATGATATACAGATTGCCCAAACAACGGGATAGGAATAGAACAGCAAACCCCATAATAAGATTCCAAGGAACCAAGAGAGCCTCCAGTCCATTCCATGCACTGGTCCAGCGACTGATAACAGGCATGGAAGAATCCTGTAGCGAACTTTTGTCAATAATAAAATCAGCTCCTGTAAAGAATGTAGCAATGGCCACTCCTAACAGAAACGGGGCTATTATACCATTGGCCACTAGGAATGACCTGTAAACAGATTTTCCTAACAGATTCCCTTCATTATGTTGAAATTCATAGCTGACAGCTTGAAGGACAAAACTGAAAAGAATTATCATCCACAACCAATAGGCACCACCAAAACTAGTGCTGTAAAACAACGGAAATGAAGCGAAAAATGCTCCTCCAAACAAGACCAGTGTAGTAAAAGTGAATTCCCACTTCCTTCCAGTACTAGCTATTATCAGACCACGTTCGGTCTCGGTTCTTCCTATAGAAAAAAGCATAGAATTTGTTCCTTGGACAAATAGTAGAAAGGCTAAAATACCTCCCAAAAGTGATATAATAAACCACCAGTATTGCTGTAATAAAATATAGGTATCCATAATGAGATTGTAATATTATATATAAGTATGAATTTCAGAAAAAGCTATAGATCAAGATTCTGTAACACTTTTGTCAGGACCTTTTCTTACTACTTTAACCATAATGCTGATTTCTGCGACCAGCAAGATTGTAAACAACAGGAGAAAGAGGAAGAAGGTAGTCTGAACATTGGATACAGCTAAGTGGGAAACAGCAGCATTGACAGGCAAAATATCCTGTATTGCCCAAGGCTGGCGACCACATTCTGCAACTACCCATCCTGCCTGTCCGGCAAGATATCCTAACGGAATGGACAGAAAAGCCACCCAATGCAACCATCTGCATGAAGCCAGACGTTTGCGCCAAGACAAAAACAACACCAATGCAAAGAAAGCACAGAAATAACCTCCCAGCATGACCATTATACGGAAAGTGTAGAACACCAAAGGCACATTAGGCACTAAATCACCAACATCCTTGAGATAGCCATAACCAAAATAGGACATATTATTTTCCATGATTTTCCTAGAGGCATCTGCCAAAGAATCATCACCTTGATGTTTGGCTTTTCTATACTGAGCAAATGCAGTAATCGCTTGCTGCCCTTTATCCATCTTTTCACGAGCAGAAAGAGCCTTGCCACCATCTGGGAGTTCATACCCTCCTTCAATGATATCCTTGATACCGGGCACAAATGCATGCATGTCCCTATTGGCCAACATGGATAGCATATAAGGAATCTCTACTCTAAACAAAAAAGGCTCAACGGAGTCGTTGTAGTTCTTTTTAGCAGGATTCAATGCAGCAACAGCAACAAGACCTGCATCCTGACTACCTTGATAAAGTCCTTCCATAGCTGCTAATTTCATGGGTTGCTTTTGAGCCACCTCATATCCAGAGCCATCACCTGTCATTGCGGTAAGCAAGACTGCCACGATACCTACTATAGCTCCAATACGAATGCTACGCAAGGCAAACTCACTATGGCGGTTACGCAAAAGATACCAACAACTTACGCCCACCACAAAGAGGGCTCCTACTACCCAAGATGAAAGAACAGTATGAAAGAATTTGTTGACAGCAATAGACTGAAGTGCGACATCTGCAAAATTAACCATTTCATTGCGTGCTGTATCAGGATTGAATGTCATACCTACAGGATGCTGCATCCAGGCATTGGCCACCAATATCCACCAAGCTGAAATAGTAGCACCTAGTCCTGCCAACCAAGTAGATGCCAGATGGAAACCACGACTTACCTTGTTCCAACCGAAAAACATCACAGCAACAAAGGTAGATTCCATAAAAAATGCCACAATGCCTTCAATAGCCAAAGGAGCTCCAAAAATATCGCCCACAAACCAACTATAATTGCTCCAATTGGTACCAAACTGGAACTCAAGGATGAGACCAGTAGCAACACCTATAGCAAAATTCACCCCAAATAGACGCATCCAGAATACTACAGTTTCCTTCCAATACTTCTTTTGGGTTACATAGTAGAGAGTTTCCATTATCCCTACCACTACAGCTAAGCCTAATGTTAACGGAACAAACAACCAATGGTAAATTGCAGTCAGAGCAAACTGCGCCCTCGACCAATCAATAAGTGATACATCAATAATTTCCATATGTCTTAGATATTTATTTTATATACTTCCTAAAAAATCAGTGATTCCTCTCCTCAACATCAAGGAAGACGTGATGTGAGTTGACGTGAAACATATTCTGACTTACTACAAGATTGTCTGCCTAGAAAATCTGGAAAAAAAATCAGTTTAAGAACAAAAAAGATAATCGCCAATTTAATAATGACAATTATCCATAATGTTCTGCCGATTGTCATATTTCGGAATCCGTCAGTATATAGAGACCAAACACTCTTTAACCAGCCTTTCATGCAAGTATCTTTTGAACGATGCTAAATTACAATCAAAAATTCAAAAAAAGAATATATCTGCATTTTTTTTGATTTCAAAGTTAGAAAAAGCCGTAATTTTGTAAGAAAGAAATCATCATAATATGATACAAAAATGGTACAGGCTCTATGCCTCTTCCCTGTTGGCAGGAATTTGCATCAGTATCGGATGTATTGTTAATCTGAAAACTGGTGGAGTAGTCGGTCCTATCATGTTTGCTTTCGGACTTATTACTGTAGTTCACTATAAATTCAAGTTGTTTACGGGTACAGCAGGATTCATTCACGGCAAGCAAGAAGCCTACCAACTGGTACATATTCTTATAGGAAATATCATAGGTTGTCTGATTATGGCCTGGCTAACATCTATGCTGTGCCCCGACATTATTGAAAAGGGGCAGTCCTTGGCACTTGCCAGAATGAGTACCTCAGCCTTCGGGCAGCTGATATTCGGCATATTATGCGGATTCATCATGACCACAGCAGTTCAGTTTGCACGGCAAGACAAATGGTTGCCTTTACTCTTCGGTGTACCTGTATTCATTCTCTGCGGTTTCTACCATTGCATTGCCGACGCTTTCTATATTTGCCTACAGTCCCCCCTCCTTCTACTTACACCAGCATATTGTATGATAGTTGTGGGCAACTTCATCGGATGCAATATGACTAGATGGTTATTACCTGATTCCTTGAACTGATGGCACTATGAAACACAAACCATTGATTCACTGTCTCGCCTTTCTCCTTCTCTTCCCGTTTGTTGCTTTGGCTCAACAGGATATGATCAGAAAACTGCAAGTTCATGTCGATAACAACGGCGAATTTGAAGAATGTCTACTACAGATATATCTATCTCTAGACAGCACACAGTTGTCTTCGGGTGCTTCTCCTTGCTCTATACATTATAGCCTCTTGATGCAATCACCACACTCCAAAGCAAGCAGGGAGATTGAACTGGATGGAGAAACCACCATACTGATCAACAATACATTTTCCTTCCAGCATACTCTGCATGTAGGTGATATAAAGTTTTGGAATGACGAAGAACCTGTTAGATACACATTCAAGGCGGAAATTATAAGTCCTGACGAAAATGTCGTACATCAGAAAGAGACTCCTGTTGCCATGTCCGACTGTCGTGTCATTCATGTGCCTGCCTACAGTGATGAGTTTAACATTGGAGGCAATTGTCTTTGTTGCAACGGAGAAATTATCAGAATGAAAGGCATATACTTTGACAGAAAACAATGGAGAAGATTCGCCAATACCCATACATCCATGACCCAATTGGCATGCCAACTAAAACAGGTACATGCCAATACAGTCGCATTTCCGTTCATCGACGATAATGCCTGTAGACAATGGCTTGACATATGTGACTCTGCAGGTCTATATGCTATTCCCTATATCTCCTGTTTACGCGATACTGTCATTCTTCGTGCGCTAAATTCATTCTGTTCCTTAGATCATCTATTGATGATTGATAAAGACAAATCTCCAAGACAATCCAATCGTTTATTAGATCAACTCAAAACAACCTATCCCAGACAACAATTCATCCACACATCCCCGTGTACGCAGACTTCCATGGTTCTCGCGTGCAACCCTATATCCTCCCACATTGATACCATGTTACAAGCCAATACCCCAACTGTAACTCCTTATGCTATTCTTTTCGAAGGCGCTGATACCGCTAGCATTGCTCTTACTATAAAAAAGGCTATGTCCAACAATCGTGTTAGCAGTCTATTTATTAACAGCTCCTACCTAAGAGAGCATCCGGAGTGGGTCAGTCGCCTTTACCAACCTTGCGTGATGGAAATTATTGACATTAACAAGGGATATGTTTCTGTGAAAAACCTCAACTCATTCACACCAATCTCACAAGGCAGTCTCCATGCATGTATTTTTCACGGGAATCAGATAATATGGGAACAGTGCATTGCACTTCCCTTAATCGGCCCAAGAGAAATAGTAACCATCAATGTACCATACGAACTATCACTTGAAAATAATAAAGAATACTTATTGGAAATCAGTATTATAAATCATTCTGATAACAATCATCCTGACTCTAAAATATCCCATGGTATATGGAGTGTTTCTACGTTTCAAGGACATAGTTGACCCTTCTCTTATCGTTAGTCTGATGGATATATCCTGCCGATTGACAATATAATTAAATTATAATTTGTATTTTTGCCTAATTAATTAAAAGTGAGCATTCACCTGTGAAAAGAATTTGGATTATCATCTGCTTGTTAGTTGCAGTATTACCCGATCAGGCTCAGCGAAAAGCTAAGACTCCTACAATTACTCCTCCGTCCTATGCTGATTCGGTACTAACACAATATACCGACTCACTTTATCGCTTGCGCTCCTATTATGACTCTTGCTGGTCATATAAGGGAAACGACTTGCTCAATAATCCTTATTATTATCGCCTGTTCGTACAACCTACCTTCTATTTTACACCTGTCAAACAACAAATGGACCTCACATGGTCCAGTCGCCATCAGGAAAATTTTCTATCATCCTATAGACTTTCTCCTCCCGATGACAAGACACTACAGTCGGACTCTGCTCTAAATGATTTCTTTGCTTCTGTCTATGTCAACCAGCCTAATCTGGTAGTAACCAGTCAAAGTGTTCTCGATAAGGAGAATGCTATACGAACTGACCTTCCTTCCAATCCAGAACACAAGGTAGACCTGTCAACTAAAGTTACAGCCCCCAAACCTATTCAGGTATTCGAGCCTATACAGGTAGTTGGATACAAACCCAACTTTTGGAAATTCACCCAATCCTACAACCTGCAACTCATGCAGTATTACTTCTCTGAAAACTGGTATAAAGGTGGTAACAACTACAATTCTTTTCTATTTACCACTACAATAACAGCTAATTACAACAATCAATCAAAGATATCATTCAACAACACTTTGTCTATCCAGTTGGGTATGCAGACCGTCAAGAACGATACAATACATCCATGGCATACAACCACTGACGAAATACGATTGGTCAACCAGCTTTCAGTTAAGGCTGCCAAAAACTGGTCCTATACGGCAACACTCAACTCCAAAACATCCATGTTGCCCAAATATCCCAATAACAGCAAAAAACCTACATCCGATTTCATGTCACCTTTCCAATCGGTACTTTCTCTCGGTATGAAATATAGTCTCACCAAGACCAAGTTTACCATGAGTATCAATATGGCACCTCTCTCCTTTGACCTGCGATATGTAGGTAGAAAAGCCCTTTACACTCGCTATGGTAATCTGCCCAACCACAAATTTCGGGAATATTATGGTTCAAATGTGACAATTGACTATCGTTGGCAGATGATGAAAGAACTATTGTGGACCTCTCGTATGTACTATTTCACCAACTACAAGAAAGTACAATTTGAATGGGAAAATACTTTTAAATTCACTATCAACAAGTACCTTAATACCCAACTGTACCTATATCCAAGGTTTGATGATACAGAATATGATGACAACCACAAGCATACAGTCCAATTCAAGCAGTGGTTATCATTAGGATTTGGCATTACCTTATAATATTTTCTAATAACTCTCATTTATGAAAAATATCTTATTACAAGTAATGGGTTATTTCTTTGTTACTACTGTAACATTGGCACAATCCATTGATCCCCAAAGTGACACATGGGTTTGTAACGACGGACTCAATCGTGTTGTAGCATCCTCCGACAACGGAATTACTCGCACAGAGATTGACACCACCTGTAGCATCGGTATGTTCTATTATATCTGGCATGGGCAACATGGTGAGGAAGTAAAGGATATTACTCGCATCCTCGCTGCTGATGTAAACAATCCGCAATGGGGTGCCTACACCCAGTTCCATTGGGGAAGCAAGCCCGCACTAGGCTACTATGCAGGTGGTGATCCATTCATTGTATCCCGCCACATGCAAATGCTGACAGATGCAGGCATCGATTTCTATTTCTTCGATGTGACCAATGGATTCACATATGATGATAATGTAAAAGTGGTTATGAATGAAATTGACCGTCGTGACAGTTTGGGACTGAAGACACCCAAACTGGTATTCCTTTCTAATACCAATAGCGAAGACGTCGTTAAACATATATATACTACTTATTATAGTGACACTGCTTACAATAAATATTGGTTCTACTGGAATGACAAACCGCTCACACTTTCCAGCGTGAGCGGCTACAACAACCTGTCCCGCAAACTCCAGCGTTTTTTCACTCATCGCCATAGCTGGGCCTGGAAAGAAGGAGAAAACCTATGGCCATGGTTGTCCAATTACCCCCAATACCTCAATTATACCATTGATGACAACAACAAGCGTGTAAATGAGCAAATATCTGTAAGCGTTGCCCAGCATCCCTATTCCAAGATAGGCAAAAGTTACCATGACGGCAAACAACCAGAATATGATGCCTATGGACTTTGCAAAGAAACTCCTTACGGCTACTATTTCGCTGAGCAATGGAAACAGGCACATGAGAAGCATCCACAAGTTATAATGATTACCCAATGGAATGAGTGGATGGCTCAAAGATTCATTATTGAAAAAGAAAGCCAATTCAAGAATGTCCGTCCAGGTGCCACTGCAGCCATTGGTGAAACCTATTTTGTAGACATATACAACCAAGAATTCAGCCGAGATATTGAACCATGTGCCGATTCCCTCATTCGCGACAACTATTACCTCCAAATGGTTTCTAACATCCGCCAATACAAGGGTGTACATACCATTCCTGTTCCTACTGTTAGCAAGACTATCCGAATGGATGGTGAATTCTCCCAATGGAATGATGTATTACCTGACTACATAGATGAACCTGGTGATGCCTATTATACTTCTGACAACCAACATAGCGAAAGCCGTGTGAGAACTACCAATGACTTTGTCAGAATGAAAGTCACAAAGGATAAGGAAAATATGTTTTTTTATGCAGAAGTCAACGACTCCCTCATACTCGATGCAACAAGTGCAGGTCTAGAGAAATGGATGAGTCTTCTGCTCAACACCGACATTGATTATCAAACCGGTTGGGAAGGTTATGACTACATGGTCTCCTTGAATCCAAACAGTAACAAGATATTACTCTACAAATATAACCAAGGTGATACACCCGACTGGGCAGAAATAGAAGAAATCGAATATACAAGAGAAGGCAACAAAATCATGTATCGGTTGCCGAAATCTTTGCTCCAAATCTCTGGAGAATGCGATATAGACTTCAAATGGATAGACAATACACCTTCCTCTTCTCGGGAAATCCTCGATTTCCTTCTAGATGGCGATGTCGCTCCTAACGGACGTTTTAACTATCGCTATAAGGGCTCTTTGTTAGAGTCCAACCCTGTGGGCATGCATGCCACACAGTTAGACAAAGGCATTTCTCCCATTTCTTATGCTAATGGAAGCATCAAGGCCTTGCAAGCCCATGTAAACATATATGATGTTAGCGGCAAACTCATTGCTACCCTCTCAGCTGGACAACAGAAGTCTCTTCCTGCTGGCACATACATTGCCAAATATAGTTATGAGGGAAAAACAGCCAGTATGAAGTTCAATATCAAATAATCCCCCTACCCTCTTAAATCTTTCCCAAAGAGCCAAACGGGTCCACCAAAACAATTCTGGTGGACTCGTTTGACTATAATCAACACTTGCTAGTGGAAATATCGACTATATGTCCCTAAAATCCCCAGTTTCCAATTACCAACTGCACTGATATTCTAGGAAGGTTCACCTTCTCATGACCTAAAGGGCATATTCTATCGATGTAGTAGGAAAGAGAATCATATTTCCCGCTTCATGATAAGGTTATTTCCCCATAGCCCTCTTTGTTAGTAGGAAAAGTCTACTAACTGTTTTTTCGTTCGGCAATCGCTGAACGAAAAAACATGTTTGCTGCAAGACAAGGAAGAGTCCATTTGACGGGTCTATCTGCTAGTATTTCTATCCGGTATAAAATGATTGAAAGCATTCATTGAATATTTTGACAATATAAGGTAGTCATCATTCTAAAGCAGAAGAAAAAAATCTCCAAGAACTCACTCAATTTGATTCAGGAATCTGAATAGAGAATGCTGAATCCCCAAACTTGATTGTTCAGTACTTCGGTAAGATATTTGTACTCTCGGAAGATTTAGCGGACAGCTATAATTTCCAATATTGATGCTTGTTACTAATAGGGAAATGAGAAAAAATGCATACCTTTGCATAATAGTTCACAATAAAAAAAGAAATATTGAAATTATGGATAAAAATACACTTACAGGTTTTCTTCTTATTGCATTGGTAGTAATTGGATTCAGCTATTTCGGTCAACCAAGTCAGGAAGAAATCATAGAGCAGCACCGTCAGGACTCTATCCAAAAAGTGCAAACAAAGCAAGCAGAGAAAGAACGAATTACCAAGGAAAATCAGGAACGACTTAAGGAGTATGCTGCCTTGCAAGATACTACTACCCTTTTCGGGGCTGCCAAGAAAGGTAATGAGCAACTAGTTGCCTTGCAGAATAGTCAAATAAAGTTGACCCTAAGTAACAAGGGAGGAAACATCATCTCTGCCGAACTATATGGATACAAGAATCAGAAGAAGGACAATGTTATACTCTTCGACCGCAACACAGCTTCCCTCAACTACACTCTGCCCCTCAAGGAAGAGAATGTCAATACCAAAGACTATTATTTTGATATTGAAGATGCAACAGACTCCACTGTAACGATGGCTCTCCATTCCAGCAAGGCTTCTATGAAACTAGTCTACAAGTTATTGCCAGGTACTTGCATGGTCAATTGCTCCATCCAGTCCCAAGGTATTGATCCGTATCTACTCCCTAATCAGCAATACATGCTTATTGACTGGCAGGACACGGTAATGCAGCAGGAAAAGGGATTCGACTTTGAAAGCCGTTACTCTACTCTTACATATAAACTAGCTTCTGAAAGCAGTACTGACTACCTAAGCGAAACAGAATCTGATAGAGAGAGTATTCAGGAACCTGTTCAATGGATTGCATTCAAAAACCAATTCTTCAGCAGTGTAATGATAGGTAGCACACCTTTCACACAGGTTCAATTATCCAGTGACCCTATGGAGAAGCACACAGGACGTCTCAAACATTATCATGCAAATATGCAGACAGAGATTCCCACTCAGAACCGTCCTGTTGTTTTCCAGTTTTATTTCGGTCCCAATCAGTACCAGTTGTTACAGGGAATGGATCAATATAGTGTTAACGGCAAGGAACTTGAATTGGAAAATTTGGTATATTTGGGATGGCCCTTGTTCCGCTATATCAACCGCTATTTTACCATCTACCTTTTTAGTTGGCTCACTCAGTGGGGACTCAATATGGGTGTAGTATTGCTCATCCTTACTCTTATCTTGAAAGTACTGGTCTACCCTACTACCCGCAAGAGTTATCTCAGCAGTGCTAAGATGCGTGTACTCAAACCCAAACTAGACGAAGTCCAGAAAAAATATCCCAACAAAGAAGACAGCATGCTGATGCAACAGGAAATTATGGCCACCTATAGTAAATACGGAGTGAGTCCCATGAGTGGTTGTCTTCCCATACTGCTCCAGACACCTATTTGGATTGCCATGTTCAATTTTGTTCCTAATGCTATAGAACTCCGAGGACAACAGTTTCTGTGGTCAGACGACCTTTCCACCTATGACTCTATAATAGAATTCAACACCCAACTTCCGCTCATTGGTGACCACATCAGTCTCTTCTGTCTACTTTTCTGCGGCACCAACCTCCTTTATAGTTGGATGAATATGAAGCTGCAAAAAGACTCCATGGCGTCCACTCAGGCAGCCCAGCAGATGAAGATGATGCAATGGATGATGATGCTGATGCCTATTTTCTTCTTCTTCGTATTCAATAGTTATTCAGCTGGTCTGAACTACTATTACTGGATATCCCTGCTCTTCAGCGCTATTACCATGTGGTATCTTAAGTGGAGAACCGATGATGCCAAACTTTTGGAACAACTCGAAAAGAATTATGAGAAGAATATGAAAAATCCCCAAAAGTTGAGTGGTATGCAAGCAAGACTCCAAGCGCTCCAGCAAGAAGCTATCAAACAAAGAATGAACCAGAAAAAACACTAAATAATATCATGAATCTACCTCTCTTGTTGTCTCTCATCTGTCTACTGATGTCCCCCCTTACCTCTATAGCAACATCAGCTTCCGTTATCGGCAAGAGCCATCCTGTCCTGTCTTCTGACCTTATGACACCTGAAGCTCTATGGTCAATGGGACGTATCGGTACCTGTCAGATATCGCCCGACGGGAAACACTCCATCTATACTGTCACGTATTACAGTGTCGAACAAAACAAGAGTCACACTGTCATCTATGATTTGCAACAAGATGGTAATACCCGTCTCATCACAGAAGATGCCGCCAATGAGACATCACCTGTGTTCACTCGTGATGGCAGTCACATCATCTTCTTATCCAACCGAAATGGTTCCTACCAATTGTGGAGCATGAAAGCTGATGGATCTGACAAGCGACAACTATCCCATCTGGATAACGACATTTCAGATTTTCTTCTCTCACCTGACGAGCAAAAAGTAGTTATCATTCAAGATGTAGAGAGCCACACCAGCATCCAGCCTCACTATCCTGACCTGCCTCTTGCCAGTGGCATGGTCATTGATGACCTCAATTACAAACACTGGGATCATTTTGTCACATCCATTCCCCATCCTTTCCTGGCAAGTTTTAGCTATGAAGGCATTACAAAAATCTGTGATATTCTTCAGGATGAACCCTACGAATGTCCAATGCTTCCCTTTGGAGGAGTAGAACAATTGGCATGGAGCCCTGACTCCAAAATCATTGCCTACACATGTCGGAAGAAAACAGGTGTGGCCTATGTTACCAGTACTGACAGTGATATTTACCTTTACGACACAGAAAAGGGTACGACTCGCAATATCTGTAAATCTGCCAACTATCAGCCCATAGAACCCGACTACACGCTATCTTTCAAAAATCAGCCTCTCAATGCCCAAAAGGAAGACAATAATATGGGATATGACACAAATCCCCTCTTCTCTCCAGATGGACAATACATTGCTTGGCTCAGCATGGAGCGCGATGGTTATGAGAGCGACCGCAACCGCCTCTGCGTCTACAATCTCCAGACAGGTCACAAAACATATATTACAGAGTCCTTCCAGTCGGGAGTGGATACCTATTGCTGGTCTGCAGATTCCCGTTTTCTCTATTTCACAGGTGTATGGCATGGCACTAGCATGGTCTATTCTACTAATCTTAAGGGGAAGGTTAAACAACTCACAGAAGGTATCTGCGATTACTCCATTATGGGTTTGACGCCCTCCGGCAAGGAACTGCTATTGAAGAAGATGAGTATGAGTATGGCTCCAGAAGTGTATACATTTCAACTATCCACTTGCAAGGAGCAATCTCTGACCCAAGAAAATGCTTGGTTCTACAATCATCTTACCATGGGCAAGGTTGAAGACCGCTGGATAGCCACGGTCGACGGCAAACAGGAACAGGTATGGATTATCTATCCTCCTCACTTTGATAGTAATAAGAAATATCCCACTCTTCTCTTTTGTGAAGGTGGACCCCAATCAGCCATAAGCCAATGGTGGAGTTTCCGATGGAACTTCCAGTTGATGGCCGCACAAGGATATATCGTTATTGCTCCCAATCGCAGAGGACTTCCAGGCTATGGTATGGAATGGCTGGAGGAAATTAGCGGCGATTATGCAGGACTCTGTATGAAGGACTATCTCTCTGCCATTGATGCCATAAAGAAAGAACCCTATGTTGATGCTGACCGTTTAGGATGTGTCGGTGCAAGCTTTGGTGGATATAGTGTCTATTGGTTGGCAGGTCATCACGAGAAACGTTTCAAGGCATTCATTGCCCATGATGGTATTTTCAACACCCATCAACAGTATGGGGAAACAGAAGAAATTTGGTTTCCCAATTGGGACTTCGGAGGAGCACCATGGGCCAATTCCCACAACAATGCCTTCACTGATTCTCCTCATCTGAGTGTTGACAAATGGGACACCCCTATCTTGTGCATTCATGGCATGAAGGACTATCGTATTCTCCATTCTCAGGCAGAAGCAGCTTTCACATCAGCCCGTCTTCGGGGTGTACCTGCACAATTATTACTCTTGCCTGATGAAAATCATTGGGTACTGAAGCCACAGAATGGCATCCTATGGCAACGTACCTACTTCAATTGGCTCGATAAGTGGCTCAAGCATTAAGATGGGTAGTGGACCATATGTTGAGGGACTGACTGTCATCATTCCCACTTATAATTTCATATGTGTCCCACTCGTACAGGAACTCTGCCGTCAATGCAGACAATACCTGTCGGATGGACATTATGAGATATTGGTATACGATGATGCCTCTACTGACCTTTCCACCCTCACTGCTAACAGAGCCATCCATGACTTGCCTGGTTGCACCTTCCTCGAGAACCCTTTCAACAAAGGACGTTCCCGTCTACGCAATCAACTCATCCGAGATGCTCGCTTTCAGTATATCCTCATAATTGACAGCGATGCCGAAGTATGCAGTCCTTCATTCATCCAGACCTATATGGAGGTCATAGCCGATTATGATATCGTAATAGGCGGCATTCAGACATCAGAACGTTACAGACGTTCCGATAATCTCCTACGCTTCCGTTATGAGATGGCAGCCAACCGTAGTATTAGACAATTGGACTATTGCAATCAGCATCCCTATTGGCATTTCAGCACCTTCAATGCCATGTTCCATACCAAGGTCTTTCAGCAAGCCATGTACAATGAAACAATTACTGGTTATGGCTTTGAAGACACACTTTTAGGTGTTGAACTGGAGAAAGCAGGTTTCCGGGCAATCCATATCAATAATCCACTCATCCATACAGGCATTGACAGTACTGACAGTTTTCTAGAGAAAACAGAAGAAAGCCTACAAAATCTTTTCCAACTTTATGATGCTATAGGCAGTTACTCTACCCTATGCAGATGGTATGAACGGCTGAAGCGTTGGCATATTCATCGACTCATGGCTTTGTGGCACACATGGGCCGAAGAATGGGAACGAAAACATTTGTATGGAAAACATCCCTCATTGAGGGTATTCAATCTCTATAAATTAGGGCGTTTTACACAAATCATGGTAGAAAACAAGAAGAGACCGCACCAGTGATGTGATGAAACTCCGAAAAGAAAGGATTTGAGACGTCTTCGCTCTCTGTAATCTACTCAGAGGTAGCCCGCCATTGAGCAAAAGAACTGTTTTTCTCGGTATTTCAATAATAATTTGATGAGTATCCCAGTCAAACTAGTACAGCCTCATTCTTGTATTGCAAAGATAGTTCATTTTTTGTAGATACACCCCTATCTACAAAGAAAACATCTGCCTTCATTCATTTTTTTACTTTTCAATCTATTCCTACCTATAGAAATACAGAAAAGAAGCGTCACATGAGCCTCTCTACGCACCATGCACAAACTGTCCCATCATATGTGACCGAATCATTCAACACAATCTCTCCGCCTATCTCTCCCGATAACTTTGGTTGAATTGAAAGGAAGACAACCCAACAAATCTCCCAAGCACATAACTTTTCTGGCCGATGTTCTGTTCAATCCAATTTAGAACTATCAAATTTACCCTATAAGCTCTCTTAATTTGAAGAAATGAATTACTTAGTGGTGCTTTTTATATCTGATTGGGGGTCAGAAGATATTTCGTGGGGGAGCAGGAAAAATCCATTCATTGAAATACCATTTCCAGATGATTGGCACTGGATATTCTTACCATCCTGCTCTGTTTCTGTAAAGGCAGTTTATTCCTCATTTGCCATTTGAAATAGAGCACA
>JALERS010000146.1 GCA_022763905.1 Prevotellaceae bacterium
AAGATGCCCCATCCGTTCCTGACATTGGTATAGATGCTGACAGGACTGGCAAAGACATCATCGGTTCTGCGCTCATAGATTTGCATGGATTTCAGATAGAGATACAGGTCCTTGCTGATGGATTGGAGCTCGAGGATGATGCGTGGCACTGAGCCTCTCCTTATACGACTTTCAAACGAGATGTAGTTTTGTTTTCCGTTGAGGAGTTCGTCAGTGAAGATGTTGCTTACATAGGGCTCCCAAGAGCCATACCCTTTTTTAAGTTGTTTGTCAAAGAAAACGGGGTCCTCTGAAAAGAACACATCGCTGACAGAATAGACTGTGACGGGCCGATTCGGGATGGTCTTGTTGTATATTTCAGCGATGCTTCTTGGGCGCAAAAGATAATAGTTCGTTTCTCTGCCAGGATCATGGAAGCCAAATTTGACAATTGCAATGGAGTCAGAACCAAAATAATCGTTGAAAGGATCTGTTCTGTCATAATAGTCCCTTATGCTGGCTTCGACTGCCAGGCTGTAACTGGTTGTGAATTCAATGTTACTGATTCCCTGTGGTGTAGGGATATATGTTGAAGCTGTTGCTTTTTCAAACTCCTCTGCGGTCACACTGAGGTCCAGATGGTCGTTGATGGTTGGTGTATATCCGCAATGATAGGATAGGGTAACAGAATCATAAGGTAATACAATGGTTGTTGTATTATTCACAGTCAGGACTACTTGGGCATTGTCAACTAGATATTCTTGTTTGTAGTATTTGAGCGCACTGCCTTTTTTATAGGTGTCCAGACTGAATTTTTGTGAGATATACTTGGCGTCTTCAATACACTGGGTATTGGAAACGTATACTTCCAATTCCTGACCAGGCGTGGCCAAAGCAAAGACACAAAGTTGTCGGGAGATGTCAGCATTGATGTCCAGTTCTGTTTCACAACTGGTAACAGCCATGCACATCAAGGCAAGAGTAAGGATAATATGAGTTTTCATATGGAAGTCAGAATTTGTGTGTCAATATGATGGAAGGCATGAACGGGAAAGGACAGATGCCTTTCAAGATATATCTGTCATTTTTATAACCCAGATAGACATTGCTGACGTTCATTCTGTTGTAGATATTGTAGAGGCTGATTCCGATGGAGGACAATCCCCATGCGTTGCTGAAAGAAAAGGTGACATTCATGTCAAGGTGATGGATGTCGGGCATTTGATAATTATTTCTGTTCTTGTATGTGGTTACAGGAAGAGGTAAATTGTCAAATCCTCCCCAATATGTATGGTACAGATTGTCTGCATGAAATATACCGAATTGATGGTTCCCCTCAACGAATACTCCGTCCCAATATTGTTTCATGTCATAGTCCGTTGTCTTGTAACCCATAAGGAATGTGGTGGGGATGGTACCTTTTCTCCCACTTAGGTATGACCATGACAATGCCAGGTCAATATGGGCGAAAGGAGTAAGGCGGAACCGATGGGAGAAATTGGCACTCAGATTATGTCGTCGGTCATTATTGGCGTAAAATTCGTTTCCTCCATTGATGGTTTGTCCTGGTCGGTCATAAGTTCTGAGAGCCTTGCTCCAAGTGTAACTCAGCCATCCTGTATTATTGTCGGTACTTTTTTCCAAGAGCAATTCAATACCATAGGAACGCCCTTTCCCTATGACTACCATATCCTGCCATTTTCCTGTACCAGCCAAGAAGGATGCCCCGTCCATGTAGTCCACGGTATGGTTCATTGTCTTGTAATAGCCTTCCAACGAGAGATGGATATTGCATGGCAATTTCCAGAATATTCCTGCAGCGAAATTATCACTTTTCATGATAGGGATATCTCGGGTGATGGGTATCCAGATGTCGCTGGCCATGACAAGGTTGTTGCTGACCAGGCGTCTGACGGCTTGGCTCATCCTTGCGTAAGAGAGTTTGGCTGATATGGCATTAGAGAATATGATGCTCAATGATGCTCGTGGTTCCAGGGAATAATAGTTTTTTTTCTGTACATGGTAGACATTCATTCGGATGCCGGTATTGAGATGAAGAATATCAGATATTTTCCATTCATCTGCAGCATGGATTGCTCCTGTGTGAACGTAGGAACGCTTACCGGTGACTAGTGTCGTGTCTGTGTGATGGATGATATATTCAGGGTCGGGAATGCTGTCTTTGTCGTAATTGAGGGGACCATTGAAAGTATGTCCGTCTTTCTTGTTAGTGCTGGTTATGTTAGGGTCCAGTTGCTCTGTCGACCAGTGGAGTCCTGTGGTGATGGTATGTTGGCTGGAGGGTCGGTATTGGACCAGTGCATTCCATGACAGGTTGTTGATGAATGACCGGAATCTTTGGCTTTCTTGGTTGTGGGAATATTCCCATTCCCTGAAATAGTCTACTATTTGTCTTTCTTTCATAACATTATATGACAGTTTGCTGTCATATTGACTGAAGGAAATTTGGCTATGACTAGTCCATTGGTTGTTCCATTTCGCTTTCCAGGTCAGACTGCCCAGCAGATTATGCCACTGGTTGGCCATGTCACTTTCTTGTACTTCGGTTATTTTGCATTGTTCATTATGGAAAATGGATGGGTTACCAAATCCGTTGTTTACAGAGCTGTTTGCTTCAGGTGTTTCCTTATCTTGGTCTTTTCCATAGTAGAATACGGCTTCCAATTTCTGGGAATCATTGTTCCATCTATGGGCAATTTTGGCAGTCACATCCATATATTTCATGTTGTTGTAGGTCTCTATTGTTGTGGGATGTGTATATACCTTCTTGAGAATGGGGTAGGCCATCAAGTCAAAATAAGACATACGGGAGGCAATGTTGAAGGAGGTGTGGTCCTTCCAGAGAGGACCTTCGGCTTGTAGACGTCCTGATAGCATTCCCAGACTGATAAGTCCATGAAATTGTTTCATGTCCCCTTCTTTCAGTCCGATGTCTATGATGCTGGACAGTCGAGAGCCGTATTGGGCAGGAAATGCACCCCGATAGAAATTGATGCCTTTTACCATATCGGGATTGATTGCGCCGACAAATCCTCTTAAATGTTCTGCATGATAGATGGGAGTTCCATCTAGGGTAATACAGTTCTGATCATAATCACCACCTCTGACAAACACCCCCGCTGTACCTTCATTACTGCTTTGTACGCCTGGAAACTTTTCCAAAGCCTTTATGACATCTGGCTCTCCCATGAATACAGGTGTTGAATAAATCTGTTGAGGGGAGACAGAGACTATACTCATCTGGGCATCTTTCACCAAATCACGTTTGGTTTTTCCGTACACCGTGATTTTGTCCAGATGGACTTGTTTCTTGATTAGTGTATCGTTGTCAATCTTGGTTACCGTTGCCAAGGCAGGGAGTGCAACGATGAAAAAGGCGAAGAAGAATGACAAAGCTTTAGTCCTCATGGCTCCAAGGGTTCCCAGAAGGTACGGATATATGTGGAAGAATAGTCATATTTCTCAGGAGCATATTGGGCATAAGAACTACTCAAGTCTGTAATCATTTGTTTCTTTTTGTCCGTATAGTCCAATGCGATGACCATGAAGAGTGAATTGTTTGTATTGCTCCACCATGATGGTTTTACCACCCGAAAAGTCTTGCCGTACAGGAGATATTGCACTTTAAGTCCATTGTCGCCATAACTGGCCATGCTGTCGGGGTATAGGTATTTGGGAATGCTATATGGGGCTTGAAAATCTTTCTCCAGTATTTGGGATACATGCTTGTTGTCGTATGCGATAGAGTATTTGTATTTCCAGATGTTATGTGACAAGGCATAGTCAAGTTGCTGTTTACTGAAGGAAGTGTTGGCGTCAATATATCCACCTCCGATGCTGATTACTTCGTTGATTTTGTCAACAGGACGGGTGATGGTTTCTTTGTCTTCATCATCATTGTCCTGACAAGAAATAAATGTCAATCCTATCATTAATGTGGACAGGAGAAAAATAACATAAGTTGTTCTCATAAGAATATCATGGTTATGCTTC
>JALERS010000006.1 GCA_022763905.1 Prevotellaceae bacterium
ATGATTAACAACAAGAGTTTCACATCCAACTTAGTCTTTAAAATATGTATGTTAGGAAACGAATTACAATTTAGGGCATTACATCCTTATGCAATGCCCTAAATTTATAAATTATTGTATAGAACTATTTGACACATACACTCGCAAAAAGGTCAATCGGAAAAAGTTATTTTCTGATGAGCATCTCAAACTTATTGCACTTATCCTCGCTGTGTGCCAAATGACGGGTGGTCATACTGACTCCGAAGAGAGTGGAGTAGGAACTGACTTTGATGGTTTCGCCATCGGGGAGAAACTCTAGAATACGTAACCATCCGTCGCCACCATTGCCTTCCCAACCGCCGCCTAGACACTGAATGTTATACATCATCTGATGGACAGGTTTGCCAGCACTATTGTTATCTACTCTGTAGGCAGTGTTGCTTTCGAAATCGTTGGTACTGCCAGCAGGTTTGCCAGGATGGCCTGTATGGCCACATACTACCAAGCGTACATTGCTGCAGGGATATACAAACTTGTCCCAAATCTCCTGACCATGATTGCAGGGACGGATTTTGTAGTAAGCGTGGTTTTTGTTGCTGGTTCGTTCAGCTGATGTCTCCTTCAAGAAACTATGGACTAGGAGGATGGCCATATGGTCCTTGTATTTTTTACCGCTACAGAGATTACGTGCCCACTCAAGTACTTCGTCACGGGGTGCCCACTCTACTGCAATGACCAGGATTTTGCCCCAATGCTTGTCCTGGATTTCATAGGCGGAATTTTCTAGCGACATGACTCCCATGCGATTGGGGAAGGTGGCCACCAGTGTTTCAGCAAATTTACTGTTGCGCTCATAGGTATAATATTCGGGCATATGGGTAAAACCTTCGTCACCTCTCACATAGCCGTATTCATGGTTGCCGCCTGCTATCATATAGGGCACCTTGTTGTCCAGTCGTTTAAGGCAATGAGAACTCCATTCGTACATTTCACGGCTGGTTTGGTTGAGCATTTTTCGATTGCGTACAATGTTCTCGTTCTGTTCTACGAGATCACCGGTAAAGAGCACTGCTTTGATATTGAGATTGTCGACATTGCCAGCTATCCAGGAAGTGCTCAATTCGTAGAGCGGCTGGTTGATGTCATATTTGGAATAGCCTTGTGGGTCTCCAAAAACTATCATGGAAAACGACTCAGGGTTGCTGAGTTGCTGGGCATCAATATGGGTTACCTTGGCCAGGGATGTTCCTATAGATCCCAATAGGGCCAGAAGGAAGATGAATCTTTTCATAATTATTATTGTTTAGGAATAACGGGTGGAAAACGGTTGTGGTATACAAATATGTCTCGGCATCAATCAAACTTCATGACAAATTGATCGTAACTGGCAGTGCGGTGAGCATACTGACGGGTCATGGGTGAGATGCCAAACAAGGGAGAGTAGGTTTTTACGTGGATGTTTTTGCCGTTAGGCATAAACTCTAGGATGCGCAACCATCCGTCGCCGCCATTGTAATGGCCGATGAACTGGCAGTTGAACATCATTTGATGAACGGTCTTGCCTGCATCATTTTTATCGGAACGGAAGCCTACATTCTGCTCAAACTCGTTTTCTCCCTTTCCCCTGCCAGTATGTCCGCAGAGTACCAGACGAATATTGTGAGAAGGCTTGACGAGTTTTTCCCATAGTTCTTTGCCTTGATTGTGTCCAGGGGCCTTGCTTGCCGTATAGTTAGCAGGATGGCCGGCACGAAGGTAGGAGTGGACGTTGAGAATGATGAAATGTTTCTTATACTTCTCTGCAGAACAGAGTCGGCGGGCCCATTGTACTACTGTGTCACGTGGTGCCCATTCCAGGGTGAGCACAAGGAGCTTGCCCCAATTCTTGTCCTTGAATTCATAGGCCGAATTTTCGAGTGACATCACTCCCTGACGATTAGGGAAGGAGGCTACAAGACACTCAGCCCATTTGCTGTTACGTTCATAGTATATGTACTCAGGTTCATGGGTGAATTCTCCATCGCCATACATATAGCCGTATTCGTGGTTGCCTGGCGCAATGATGTAAGGGATTTTGTTGTCCAATCGTTTGAGGCAATGAGAGCACCATTCCCACATCTGCCGACTGCTTTGGTCCTCGGTCTTGGAACGGGGATTTACGAAGTCATTGCGGTTGACCATGTCTCCAGTGAAAAGCACGGCTTTGATGTTGAGTGGCTCCATGTGGTCGGTCATCCAAACGGTACACAATTCGAAAATGGGCTGATAGAAGGTATTCTTTACGTAGTTTTGTGGATCGCCCATCATAATCATGGAAAACGATTTGGGGTTATCCAGTTTCTGGGGGTCAGCCCGATGTTGGGCACTGGCTCCGAAGGCCAGGAATAAAACTGCTATGGCAGTAAACAGACTTTTTTTCATAATTGCTTTGAGGATGCTATTGATGATTGAGGATTAATATATGTTGATAGAAACAGGGCAGGTTAACGATGGTCTAGTCGTATATCCAGTGTTTGGGGTATCCATACTCTGTAACGAACAGAGGGGTCCCATGTGTTGCCTGCTGAAGAGAAATCGCAGAAACGGATGGGACGGACAGTGACATTTTCCTTGTAAGGACCTGTAAGGGCATTGGTTTCGAAAACCATCCACATGGCTGAGGAGGCAGGTTCCACGCTGTGTACATCCACACATCCGAGAGAGTCGGTTGTCAGAGTGAGAGATTCGTCTACAAATCCATCAGCCAGACGGGAGTCACGGGCTAGTACAATAGGACCGCGCTCCAATGCTTGCATCTGTCCCATCTGCACCAAATGAGTTCGCATGTCCAATTGGAGTTCTACTTTGTCGCCTTCCTTCCACTGTCGGTCCAATGTGAGGTAGGTTCCTGACTGTACGTTTGGGATGGCTTGGCCGTTCACCTTTATGCTGGTAGATTGACTCCAAGCTGGGATGCGTAGAGCAAGGGCCATCTGAACGGGTTGGTCCATATGGAACGACAATGATACATGGCCGTCGACAGGATAACGGGTGACCTGTTCGATACAGATGTCGTGACCTCCCACACGAGCCTTGACTTGAGATGGCATATAGAGATTGATAGAGAGACGGCTGTCTCCGTGCATACTATAGAGTAGTGAGGGAATCATGGCAAAGGCACGAGGACCATTGGCATTGCAGCAATTGATATGCAGGCCACATTGTAGTTCGCCTTCCATCCGATGGCCTTCAAGGGGTGTGTACTTGAGTATCTGACTTCCATCTTCCTTCATAGCGGCGAGGATGGCATTGTAGAAGGTCTTCTCTATATTGTCAGCGTAATGGGCATCCCCCGTCATTTGGAGAAGTTTGTTATTCAATTGCATCCAAGTGAATCCCACGCATGTCTCCATTGTGTGGAAGGATGTCTGTGTTTGTCGGTTATGTCCTCCGTACCAGCACTCCATAGATGCACCGGAACCGCAAATATTGATTTCCTCCTGTTCGATGTGGCGAACCACCTTACGCACAATGTCTGCATAGTCTGTACGACCAGTGGCCTTGGAAAGTTCCAAGAGTCCTACATAACAAGACATCATCTCATAGGCTTTTTGCCCATTATCCTTGGACCACCAATTGGACTTGGTGACGGGGAAGCGTTGTGCTACAGGTACATCGGATTTGGCAATGAGGCAAGGCCCCCCAGGCTGTTCCCAATCGTTCACAATGAATTGGGCGAAGTCGAGATATTTGCGTTTACCAGTTTCGTTGAAAAGATATACTACTGGTTCCAGGATGGAGGCAGCGGCCATACCCTTGTACAGACCGCAGTCATAGATGTGAGCCTTGTTCTGTCCTATTTGGGTCATGGTGTAGTCGAGTAGACGACAGGCTGCCTTGAGTGCTTTTTTATTACCAGTGAGACGATAGTTTTCCAGCAGGCCCAGCATAACGTATTTGCGGCCCCATACGTCCCATCCTTGTAGTTGGCGGGTACGGTCGTAATTGCCGATATATCCGTCAGGCAACTGATGACCTATGATACCGTCACTACTTTCCTGAATGAGACGGAACAATTGTTCGTCACCATTGTAGCGATAGGCACCAATGGCACCCTGTATCCATTTTCCCCAAAACTCGGAGCCCCATTTGTTATGTTTTTCATCTTGACGGGCGAAGACATCCACCATTTCATGTATGTCGAGAGCCTTTACTCTGTGTTCAAAACATAAGTCTATTTTCTTGCCTACATGGCCAGACACTTTCACAGATGTGATAGCATCCATTGGGGCTTGTTGACGGGCTTTACAAGGATGAATACTTCCTGCCCCAAAGAGCATGATGGCTATTGCAGGCAATAGAGAAATTGGTTTCATAAACTGGGATTGTAATAATTAGATATGAACACCTTATAATTCTTATTTTGGCCACTCTGAAAAGGTTTCTGCGGGTTGGTAAAAGGGGCTGGCTTCTTATTGGAAACGCTTGGGTTTTTGGCTAACTATTTTCACTAGGTAATCTTTCACTTTCTGTTGTTGTTCGGGAGTCACAGTGAGATACTGACAATTGCCTTTGGGGTTAGGTGTAAAGGTGGTACCACCCTTGTCGTCTACACTTACATCGCCCTTTTCTGACAGGCCAAAGAATCCACTTTGCGGTTCCAAAGCATAGAGTGCGGAGGTGGGGTCCCAACACGGACGGTCATATGGCATCTTCTTATAAAAGCAGTAGGCAGAGCGCAGGGGATGGTCAGCTGTCCAGTTGAGGTTGTCTTGAATACATTTTCCGGGATACAGAATCTTCTTGCCCAAATCAAAGGTGGAGAATATCAAGGGGACTGGGCTTTGAGTGTACAGTTTGCGTGCGGCCATTACATCGTTCCATACGTTGTATTCTGGTTTGGCATCAGGTAGGAAGTTGCCAGCCATGATGGAGATGTAACTTACCTTCCTTTTCAGAAGTTCAGTGCCATTGAGAGGAGAGTATTCGTCTCCATCCGTTTCCATGAGCCGAGCTAGATTGGATGAGAAACCTACTGCAACAATGACAACAGATTTATCGGGAACATGCGACAATATTTTTCTATATAAATCTACAGCATTGGGGTAGTCTAGAGGATGTTGTTTTTTGGGGAGAAACACCTTCTTGCCGTTTTTCTCGATGGCTAGAGTTTTGGTAGAGTAGGCATCTTTGTCGGGGGTGGGGTTGGCTCCGTTGATAACCATGCCGATAGGGATGTTAGGATATCCGAACCATTTGTCATACATATCAATAAAAGGACAGCAGGAAACAGCGTCTCTGCTTCCCATGATGGCCAGTAAGTTGGCTTTCCCTGCTTCATGGTATTTCAGTAGTAGGTCAAGGGCCACTACGTCGTCCACGTCATTACCCATATCGGTATCATAGATGATGCGTTGACGTGAAGCCTGCATATTGGCTGGCCATGTATTCCATAGACAGAGGAGTGCCACAAGGGCGAGAAGTTTTGTAGATTTCATATTATAATAGGATATATAGTTTTACATCTGCAAATATAAGAATTTTTTTTTGGTAATAATGCTCTTTTTCAATTGTACTCAGAAAATAAGGAGAAGCTTCATTCCCCTAGACTGGAGTCTTACCTTTTACTCTTCTTGAGGAAATGGTTTTCATTTTATTGAGATTTTAGGAAGGTTTTATATAGCTTCTTCCCAGTATTTGTCTTATCTTTGTGGGTGTCGTAAAAAAGAATAAATGAATAAATATACAGAGAGTCTTATGAAATTATTTTTGATGAAATTCCTACATGGGTTATCTTTTTGGTTGTGTACGGTTGTATCTGTAGCAGGAGCCACCATAGATCGTAGTTGGCTGGATACCCATTATGAGAAGACAGAGGTCATGATACCCATGCGTGATGATACCCATTTATATACGTCTATCTATAGTCCTAAGCAATTTTCACGCAAGTCACCTATTCTCATCCGCCGCACTCCTTATGGATGTGCTTATGATGGCAATTGGGAGCGAACCCTGTGGCGCGAATGGCATAAATATGCAGAGGAAGGTTTTATCTTGGTATTTCAGGATGTAAGGGGCAAGGGACGTAGTGAGGGTCAGTTTGTGGATATTCGTCCGCTGTTGCCTAAGGGGAGTGATAAGAAGATGTTTGACGAGTCTACAGATGTTTACGACACGGTAGAATGGTTGTTAGCCCATATTCGCAACCATAACGGAAGGGTAGGTCTTTCTGGTTCGTCTTATTCAGGTTTTTATGCTATGCAGGGCGCATTGTGTGGCCATCCCGCTATCAAGGTGGCAGTTCCCCAAGCCCCTGTTTTCAGTTGGTACCGAGGTGACGATTTTCATCACAATGGAGTGTTCTTTTTGCGAGATGCATTCAGTTTTCTCAATCGTCATTGTCGTCCCCGTCCTGCTGTGGGGAAGAAGGCAGTGGTCCCTCGGCTGGTAGATACTGACGAGTACACTTATTATCTCGGCAAGCCTGTTAGTCAGCTTACCGCCCTTCTTAATGGAGAAGTACCCTTCTGGGATGAGATGTGCAGTCATCCGCAAGAAGATGCATGGTGGCAGGAAAGGGATTATAGCAGTCATCTGTCAGGTGTCCAGCCTGCCATTATGGTAGTAGGTGGTTTGTGGGATGCAGAAGACTATTATGGCGCTTGTCAGTTGTACAAGAATCTGGTGGAAAAGAATCCATCTCACGATGTCCGTTTAGTGATAGGTCCCTGGCAGCATGGAGGGTGGAATAATGCCGACCGTAATTCTTTAGGAGAGTACTCTTTTGGCGAGCAGCAGCAGGCGCTCTATTATCAGGAGCAGATAGAGTATCCCTTTGTGTGCCATTATCTTCTTGATGAAACTATCTCGTTGTCAGCTAAAGACAAAGTGCATATGTTCATCACAGGCACCAATGAGTGGACTGTTTGTCCCACTTGGCCGTTGTCCCAGACACAGGAACATTTCATGTATTTATCAGCAGATGGAACACTTACCGACAGTAGTCCGTCTGCCATCTCTTCTTCTGATACCTATCTGTCTCTACCTTCCCGTCCTGTACCCTATAGGGATGGGGTATGGTACAATCGTACTGCTGATTATATGACAGCTGACCAGCGCTTTGCAGCCACCCGTCCCGATGTGCTGGTTTATACAAGTGAGCCATTGGATCACGATCTTGTGTTGGTAGGCGAAGTGGATGTAGACCTGTATGTATCCCTTTCCACCACTGATGCCGATTTCGTGGTCAAAGTTATCGATGTCTATCCCTCTGGTGAGGAGGCAGGCAAAGGCGTGTCAGGTACTTCTATGAGCGGTTATCAGTTGCCTGTGCGTATGGACATTTTCCGAGGACGTTACAGAGAAGGATTCACTCATGCCGTTCCGTTTGTTCCAGGCCAGATTACCCGTGTTTCGTTCACTCTGCAAAGCATCTCGCATACCTTCCGTAAGGGGCATTCGTTAGCTGTACAGGTGCAGAGCAGTTGGTTTCCTTTGGCTGACATGAATCCCCAGCAGTGTGTGGATATCTACACCTGTGGCCAAAAAGCCTTTGTTCCCTGTCAGGTCTGCGTATATCATCAGCAAGGTGCTGCCTCTAGGTTGAGTTTCCGTCGTTGGAAAAATACATGAAATGAAGAAGAGAAAGTTTTTTTGCAAAAAAAATAACAATTTCCTTGTTAGGGAATACATTAATTAGTACTTTTGCATAAGAATACTGACAAAAATATGAATCTTAGCGGTTATCACTTTTGCTTTTACTTTTATTACTTTGCTTGCAATAAGAAGTGAAGCGGAGTCTTGTACCGGTAACAATATGAGATAGAAAAGAAAACGATAAAGTCCCGCTCCACCAAGAGCGGGACTTTTATCATGAACAGAAGAATATTCAGAGAGCATGCAAGAGAAGAAAAAAATAGCCATCCAGGGTATACAGGGTAGTTTTCATGATTTGGCAGCCCATACTTATTTCCCGGACGAAGAGTTGTCACTTATCTGTTGTGACACTTTTGAACAGTTGTTTGCTGTCATGCAGGCCGATCGCTCCGTCTTTGGCGTGTGTGCCATTGAAAATACCATTGCTGGAAGTCTATTGCACAATTATGAGTTGCTCCGAGATAGTGGCATGGAGATTATCGGAGAACAGAAGTTGCACATCGAACATAGTCTGCTCTGTTTGCCCGAGGATACCGAAGCCGACATTTTGGAAATCAACTCCCATCCTGTAGCATTGATGCAGTGCCGTCATTTTCTGCAGACCATGCCTCAGTGCAAGGTGGTAGAGGTAGACGATACGGCAGGTGCTGCCCGTACCATCCATCAGAAAGGACTCCGAGGCCATGCCGCCATTTGCGCCAAGGAAGTAGCCCCCATTTATGGTATGAAGGTGTTGCGTGAAGCCATAGAGGACAATAAGCACAATTACACGCGTTTCCTTGTTCTCGCTGACTCTTTTCATGCATCTTCCATGCGACGTTTGGACCATTGCAACAAGAGTAGCATCGTCTTCAGCGTCCATCACGAGTGTGGTCAACTCAGCCAGATTCTGTCCATACTCTCTTTCTATTCCATCAATATGACCAAAATCCAGTCGCTGCCCATTATCGGCCACGAGTGGGAGTATCTTTTTTATGTGGACTTGCAATATTCCGACCGCTTGCGCTATTTGCAAAGCATCGAGGCCATTCGTCCGCTTACCCAACAACTCAAAATATTAGGAGAATATGAAAGCGACCAATGATATTACCCTGCGTCCAGCCGCCCGTTTGGCACAGGTAAGTGAGTACTATTTCAGCCGAAAAATCAAGGAAATAGCCCGTCTTAATGAAGCCGGAGAGGATATCATCAGTTTGGCAATAGGTAGTCCTGATATGCCGCCCTCTCCTCAGACCATAGATACCCTTTGCAGGGAGGTCCGTCAACCTTCTGCCCATGGTTATCAGCCCACAGCAGGCATCCTGCCACTCAAACAGGCCATGGCTTCCTGGTACAGACGGTGGTTTCAGGTAGAGCTCAATCCTTCCAGTGAAATTCAGCCCCTTATCGGTTCCAAGGAAGGCATTCTGCATGTTACCTTGGCATTTTGTAATCCCGGCGATAAGGTGCTTGTTCCCAATCCCGGTTACCCTACTTATACCAGTCTCAGTCGTATCCTTGGGTGTGAAGTCGTCTGCTATGACCTGCTGGAAGATCATGGATGGCAACCAGATTTCGCCACCCTTGAGTCCATGGATATGACAGGTGTAAAAATCATGTGGGTCAATTATCCCAATATGCCCACAGGTGCACCTGCTTCCAAGGAAGTGTATCAACGTATAGTAAATCTGGCCCGTAACAAAGGCATTCTTGTCGTTAATGACAATCCCTATAGTTTCATTCTCAGTCATCAGCATCTCAGTATCCTTCAGATACCTGGTTCCAAGGACTGCTGTCTGGAGTTCAATTCCATGAGCAAGAGCCACAATATGCCTGGATGGCGGGTAGGCCTGGTGGCAGGTCGTGCCGACTACATCAGTTGGATACTAAAGGTGAAGAGCAATATTGACAGCGGCATGTTCCGTCCCCTTCAGTTGGCTGCAGCCGAAGCTTATAGCAATGATGAGGCATGGCATGAAGAAGCCAATATCCAGGTATATGCCCGTCGACGACAGATAGCAGGGCGCATCATGGAGGCATTAGGTTGCCGATATGACCCCTCCCAGGTAGGCATGTTCCTTTGGGGACGTATCCCCGACTGCTATGCCCAAGTAGAAGACCTGACCGAATGGGTGCTCCATAAAGCCCGTGTTTTTATTACCCCAGGATTCATTTTTGGCAGCAATGGCAAGCGCTTCATCCGCATATCCCTCTGTGCAGGAGAAGAAAAGATGGAAGAAGCCCTACAGCGCATCCAGCAAGCATTAAGCAAAGACAATTCACATTATCAACAATAAGAAAATATTTTACACATATGGATTTGGAATTAAGACCATTAGCAATTCCCGGCATTGAGGACAAGCGTCCTCTCATTATCGCCGGTCCCTGTAGTGCCGAAACAGAAGAGCAGGTCATTAGTACCGCCAAGGAACTTTCCTCTGTAGGCATCCGTATATTCCGTGCAGGTATCTGGAAGCCAAGAACCAAGCCTGGAGGCTTCGAAGGCATAGGTGCACAAGGTCTCGCTTGGATGAACGAGGTGAAAGAAGAGACAGGCATGCTGGCAGCTACAGAGGTTGCCACAGCCAAGCATGTAGAGCAAGCTCTGAAAGAAGGTATTGACCTGCTTTGGATAGGCGCCCGTACTACCGCCAATCCCTTTGCAGTTCAGGAAGTGGCCGATGCCCTTAAAGGAGTGGATATCCCCGTTCTGGTGAAAAATCCTGTCAATCCTGACCTGGAGTTGTGGATAGGAGCCTTGGAGAGACTAAATGTAGCAGGTATTCGTCGATTGGGAGCTATTCACAGAGGATTCACCGCTTATGAGAAAGTCATCTTCAGAAATCTTCCCATGTGGCACATACCCATCGAACTTATGCGTCGCATTCCTCAGTTGCCCATCATCTGCGACCCCAGTCATATGGGTGGAAGTCGCGAACTGGTAGCACCTCTCAGCCAGCAGGCCATGGATTTGGGATTCTATGGTCTCATGATAGAAAGTCACTGCGCGCCCGACAAGGCCTGGAGCGATGCTAAGCAGCAAGTAACGCCCGATGTACTGAGTTTCATCCTCGACAAACTCGTTATCCGTAATACAGGAGAAACCACTGAGAGCCTGCGTGAACTTAGGAAGCAGATTGACGAACTTGATGATCGTATGATTGAGCTACTGTCCAAGCGTATGCGTATCAGTCGTGAAATAGCCTGTTACAAACGTGAGCACAGCATGGCAGTGGTACAGACAGGTCGTTACGACGAGATACTTAACAAGCGAGGAGCTCAGGGAGCCCTCTGCGGTATGAGTGGAGCCTTTATGCGGTCCATCTTCGAAACCATCCATGAAGAAAGTGTGCGTCAGCAGATAGAACTTATTAATAAGCAGTAGGAAGAAGGGAGGATTCTTTATGAAGATACTCATATTAGGAGCAGGCAAGATGGGATCCTTCTTTGTAGACCTTCTCAGTTTTGACCATGAGACAGCCGTCTACGAAACCGATGCCCGCAAACTCCGATTTATGTATAACACCCTCCGCTTCACTACTCTGGAGGAAATTGCCGAGTTTCGTCCTGAGTTGGTAATTAATGCTGTTACGCTCAATCACACTATCGATGTGTTTCGGGAAGTTATGCCTGTACTTCCCCAAGACTGCATTATCAGCGACATAGCCTCCGTCAAGACCCATCTCAAGGAGTTTTATGCGCAGAGTGGATTCCGTTATGTGTCTACCCATCCCATGTTTGGTCCCACGTTTGCCAATTTGGGCCAACTCAGTAATGAAAATGCCATCATCATCAGTGAAGGCGACTATATGGGTCGCATCTTTTTCCGAGATGTCTACGGACGTTTAGGACTGCATATTTGCGAGTACACCTTTGAGGAACACGATGAAGTAGTAGCCTACTCTTTATCAATCCCGTTTATCTCTACATTTGTGTTTTCCGCAGTCATGAAGCATCAGGATGCCCCGGGTACCACCTTCAAGCGCCATCTTTCCATTGCCAAAGGAGTACTTGGTGAGGACCGCAACCTCTTGCGTGAAATATTGTTTAATCCCCATACTCCCCTCCAATTAGAAAAGATCAGGGAGGAACTCAAGAAACTAGACCACATCATCACCCAAAGGGATGAACAAGCTCTTGGTGACTATATCACCCGCATCTCTGGTAATATACAATAAGAAGAGTTTAGGAAACCAGCCCAAGAAGTATATAGATTTTTAATTTCTCAAAAACAAAGATAACCAAAAGGGTTGATACCTCGTGAGAAGTGTCAGCCCTAATTTAGGGATTGTCGTTTAATGTTTTCTATTTGACCGAAGCAGCCGACTGGTCCCATCCGTTTCTGCTTTCGGCTCATCAAATCTACGTTTTTTTATCTCAGTCCGTTCGTTTCGGCCGTATTATTTGTCGATTCTCTTTGACAGAGGCATAGTTCCCCTGTGAAAGCACGTATCCATGCGCATGTTTTCGTTTCAGGATGCCGCCAACTGTGCTCTCTGCTCTATCCTGTCCGCCAGTTGCACCACGTTTGCCGTGTGGATGCCGAAGAAGATGTACAGGATTTCCGTCAGCTTCGTCCGGGCCTTAACCCGCCTCAGGTCGTAGTGCTCTTTCTGTGTGCCGAACGAGCCCTCCATCACTGTCGCCCTCACCTTGGCAAGTTCCTGTCTAACAATGTCTTTCCCTTTCTTTTCCTCGCTAAACGGCCTTCCTCGCTTCACGAACGATGTTTGTATCCCATTCTCCTTGCAGTAGTCTCTGTTATCGGTTCCGGCATAACCGGTGTCTCCTCCCACTTTCTTTGCTTCAACTCCGAACAACCTCTTATGCATCTTCAGGCAATGTATCAGCCTTGTACCCTCATTGAAGGCATTAAAGGACAGTTTTTCGATAAATGAGATTCCGTCGACCAGTATGTTGTTCACCTTCGCTCCGAACTCAACACTCTTCACTTCCTTGCCCCTCACTATCGGCCTCACATACGGCTTGCTGATGCTCACTATCCTGTTCGGAATGCTCTCTCTGCAGTCCTTGCTCTGGAAGTGGTTCTTCTGCTGGCGGTACATCTTCGTAATGATTTCCAAATCACCTTTCTCCTTGGGTGTCAGTAGACTCTGAGCGTTCTCATAGGCACGTTCCGTCTTGCGGATCTCTTTCAATATCTTGCCCAATAGTTCCAGCAGACGGCGAGTCATCTTCCTTGTCTGGCTCTTGTTATGCTTGCGTTGCTTCCTGAATGCCAAGTTCGCCTTCTGCACGTCAATGAACTTTGTTCTCGGACGATGGATCCTCAACCTCTTGCTTAACTCGCACATCGTCTCGTAACTCTTCTCTATCCCTTCCCACAACAGCTTCGGGTCCGTCGGATACCTCATATTGGTCTCAGGCTCTTACTGACGAGTCCGAAGTTCTCTGCCAGCGCATGGAGCGGAAGCAGCTTCTTCATCCTTCCCAATTCACTCTTTTCAAACGTTGACCTATAGAGGTCATAAAAATGACTCTGACTCTGTGCATCATTTTCTGCTAAATCGTCGAAA
>JALERS010000043.1 GCA_022763905.1 Prevotellaceae bacterium
ATAAAAAATTGGCTTTCAACTCTCTCATGCGCTATACCCTGGAGCAAACGCAAAACCATGGCTGTTGCATGACAAGGAAGAGTCCAATTGTTGGGATGACTACCGATAAATATATAACTGTCTGTTAGTGCCAATCGGTCAGTAGGCTGTTTATGCGTAAACATACTGTCTTATTATCATCTGTTTTCCCGTTTACGGTTCAGAAGATATTTCGTGGGGGAGCAGAAAAAATCCATTCATTGAAATACCATTTCCAGATGATGGGCACTGGATATTCTTACCATCCTGCTCTGTTTCTGTAAAGGCAGTTTATTCCTCATTTCCATTAGAATAAGAGAAAAAGGACATCTCCTCATTTCCTTGCACCCAACTTGTTTTTGCGTTCAGCCTAGGCTGAACGCTGAAAGAAGTCAATATAAATGGAGATTTCAATCAATATATTTGAGCGTTCAGCCTAGGCTGAACGCAAGAGACAGATGTAAGAGTGGCTTCATCCTCCCTGTCGATATCTTCCGGGAAGCCAGATGAGGTCTTTCCGACAAATATCTTCTCCGTTCTCAACGAGTATCCCACCCCATTATCTACTGAGCCAAAATTATTCAATACAATCCCCACTCAATTTCTACTAAGCCAAGGAAACTACTGACCCTGGATGAGGAAGAAAACCAGGTAAATCCATCAACAAAAAAAGTTGCCTTTCGGCAACCTCTCCACTTCAAAAATCTAAAAAACAATTTGCGTGGGCGTTGACGGATTCGAACCGCCGACCCTCTGCTTGTAAGGCAGATGCTCTAAACCAGCTGAGCTAAACGCCCCTATTCCCCAATAGGTGACACGAGAGAAATCAGTTTTGTGGGCGTTGACGGATTCGAACCGCCGACCCTCTGCTTGTAAGGCAGATGCTCTAAACCAGCTGAGCTAAACGCCCCTGATTTTCTATCGCAGTGCAAAAGTACAACATTTTTCTGAAACGGCAAACTTTGCAGAAGATTTTTTTATGAACTCTCCATAGATTTCCCATTACGGGAAGAATTACGTCTCTTTTTCACCAACAAGTTCATTCATCCGTTTCATCACTTCCTCTGAATCACACTCAGCCCAGGTGCCATCCATCTGACCAACCACCATTCTCCTACCCATACGCCACTTGAAATCTGCCAACGAACGGCCAGACAGAAGCAAGGCTCCTTCCAAGCGGACGGCAAATGATGTCAGATTACTCTTCATGACGAGCGCCCTCCATAATACGCTGATATCTGTCAAAATCATGGATGCGGTTGATACCGTTCTCCATCTCCGCCACGACAACCGACGGACAAGTATTATTGTCAATTATAACCCATCGGTCTACGATATGACTGTAAATTCCGAAGAGATTTTTAAGACCTGCATAATACCTACGACGTATCACGTCCTCAGGGATATTGTGACCTCCCTCCTCTACCCTTCTGGCTACCCGTTGTTTGGCTACTTCAGGCGAACTGAGCCAAAAGAAAATTAGTACTACTTGATAGCCAGCCTTGTGGGCCTTATGGATGAGACTTTCGTATGAACGGGTTGACAAAGTGGTTTCAACGGCAAATGTTTCCTTTTTCTGCATCAGAAAAGAGATGCGCTGTAACATCAACCTTCCTGCATCAATAGGCACCTTTTCAGGATGGAAGGGAGACAGACCTTTAGCTATCTCGTCTGCATTGACGAATTCCTCACAGCACAATGTCTTCTGGAGTACCGACATGGAGGCCGTAGTCTTGCCCGCACCATTGCAACCTGCTATAATATACAGATATTTCTTCATAGTCTCTACTTTCAATTATTCCAGTCATGAGAAGTATGACCGCCACAAATATACTAATTTACAAAAACAAGGCAGATATTTTACCCGGATAATTTTCCTTACCCCTTGATTTTATACAACTGCCACCCCCTGTCTGTGTGTCGGAAGAACAATAACATTAAAAACTCGTTAGAAGACCCCTCGATAGCCAGTACACGTTGATTCTTGCTGTCAACACACTGACCATACTGAATATTTGTGAACACATCACGAGGCAATTCAGGACGAAACATTGGCCACTGGTCCGGCCCAATACTGCCGTTTAGGGTCTCAAAGCCATCATCGGGATCAGGCATGCTAACAATGATATCTTCTGCCAGATGTCGATACTGATAGATAGTATCAGTTGCAAATTTCTGATAGAAAGACACAAAACCGCTATCAGGATGTTGCGCCAGCGGATATTCTTTTACTTCACGCAATTTCCAGATGCCCTCACGACGAGAGAAGCAATAGTCTTGCACTCTTCCCGTAAGCATAAAAAACCACTCAATGACAACTTTCTCTACACTGCAACTTTTTTCCAACGAGAGAGAGGACTCTCGGTCGAAAATTACAGTATAGACAGGCGATTCCGTATGCATACGGGAAAATTCCCACTGTGAACGCTGCATAAATGTCTTACTGCCGTCACGATAATAAGGAAGAGGAAAAACGACGCGCGAAAACTGGTAACGCCGATTGGTAGTAAAGGAATAGATAAAGTCATTGAAATATTCATCCGCATTCTTAGGTACCACCGCTTCCGCCACCATTGTATCAGTTGGCACAACATCTTGAAGCATCGTATCAGGAACACCGCTATCACTCTGTACCAAGCCATCAGAAGCTGAACGGCCGCCACTCTGGCAGGATACAACGAGCAGAAATACTATTGCCGTCCCCAATCCTCCTAATGCATAACAGATAAGAGCCGCTACCTTCTTCATTTCCCAATCATTTTTGATTTTGGATACAAAATTAGTACAATCCTACGTACGCACCACCCTACATACAAAAAAATATCACCTTCATTTCCAAAAAAACATCCCGACAGGTACCTCATTTTGATACATCTCAAGAAAGATTGTGTAACATTACAGAATTATCGGGAAAAACAACGAGATAGAACATAAAAAAACGATAGGAAAACAAGGAAACAGACAGCAAAAATGATTACCTTTGCATACATTATTATATAAATCGAATTAGCAAACAAATCATTGACCATTTATGAGAAACCCTGCCAACCTATTAAATAGAGCAGCCGACAATATCAGAATTCTGGCTGCCTCAACCGTAGAAAACGCCAACTCAGGCCACCCAGGCGGTGCCATGGGAGGAGCAGATTTCATCAATGTACTTTTCTCCGAGTATCTAACCTATGACCCCTCCGACCCTTACTGGAAAGGACGTGACCGTTTCTTCTTAGACCCTGGTCATATGTCACCCATGCTCTACTCCGTCCTAACACTAGCAGGAAAGTTTTCTCTCAATGAACTCAAGAATTTCCGCAGATGGGACTCACCCACTACTGGACATCCCGAATTGGATGTAGCTAGAGGTATTGAGAATACCTCTGGTCCATTGGGGCAGGGGCATGTATTCGCTGTAGGCGCAGCCATTGCCGCTAAATTTCTCGCTTCTCATCTGCAAAATGACACCTACTCTAAAGAACGCATCTATGCCTATATCAGTGATGGTGGTATCCAAGAAGAGATTTCACAAGGAGCAGGTAGACTAGCTGGTTTTCTAGGACTGAACAACCTTATCATGTTCTACGATTCCAATGACATTCAGCTCTCCACTGAGTGCAAGGACGTCACAACAGAAAACACAGCCATGAAATACCGTTCATGGAATTGGAATGTCATCAACATCAATGGCAACGATGCCGACGAAATACGCAAGGCTCTTGACGAGGCCCTTCAAGAAAAAGAGCGTCCTACACTCATCATTGGCAAATGCATCATGGGTAAGGGAGCACGCAAGGAAGATAACTCCTCCTATGAGAGCAACTGTAAGACTCATGGTGCCCCTCTTGGTGGTCAAGCCTTCAAAAACACCATCACTCATCTGGGTGGTGACCCTGAAAACCCATTCAGTATCTTTGACGAGGTCAAGGAACTGTATGCACAACGTGCGCAAGAACTCGCCAGTATCGTTGCTGCCCGTCATGAAGAAGAAAAGGCATGGAGCATCAACTATCCCGAACTAGCTGCCAAAGAGACTGAATGGTTTGCTGGACAGCTATCAAAGAACATTGACTGGGAAGCAGTAGCTATCACCTCCGACATGTCCACCCGCGAAGCCTCCCGAGCCGTATTGGCAGAATTAGGCAAGAAGGTTGACAACATGATAGTATCCTCTGCCGACCTCTGTAATTCCGACCGCACTGACGGATATCTCAAGCAAACCCATGCCCTAGCCAAGAACGACTTCTCCGGCAAATTCCTGCAGGCAGGTGTCAGTGAACTCACTATGGCCTGTGTATGCATTGGTATCCAGTTGCATGGTGGTGTAACGGCAGCATGTGGCACCTTCTTCGTATTCTCCGACTATATGAAGCCTGCTGTACGAATGGCAGCCCTCATGGGCACACCAGTCAAGTTCATATGGTCACACGATAGTTTCCGCGTTGGAGAAGATGGACCCACCCATGAACCCATCGAGCAGGAGGCCCAAATACGTCTCATGGAACAGGTACACAACCACAAAGGACAACCTTCACTTATCGCACTTAGACCAGCTGATGCCAAAGAAACCGTTGCTTGTTGGAAACTGGCGATGGAAAATACACAGACTCCATCAGCCATCCTGCTCACCCGACAGAACATCAAAGACCTACCCGCAGGTAATGACTACACTCAAGTAGCTAAGGGAGGATATGTAGTATACAGTGATGCCCAGCCTGACGTAGTTCTCGTAGCCAGCGGCTCTGAAGTATCCACTTTGGCACAGGCAGGTGAGCTTCTGCATCAAGACGGCATCAAATACAGAGTTGTCAGCGTTCCCTCTGAAGGTCTCTTTAGACAACAGTCTCCTGACTATCAGGCAGAAGTATTGCCTGCTGGCATCAAGCGTTACGGCCTCACTGCCGGCCTCCCCGTCAACCTGCAGGGATTAGTTGGCGAAAACGGGAAAATACACGGAGTGACCACCTTCGGATTTTCAGCCCCCTATAAAGTATTGGACGAGAAACTCGGATTCACCCCACAACAAGTCTACGCACAGATCAAGGAGTTTGTAGGCAAATAGCCCCCGTTGCACCATGGAAATTGAGATTTCACAAGTAGGACTGGCATCCGACCACGCTGGTTATCATCTCAAACAGATGGTCAAGCAGTATCTTGATGGAAGACATTTACCCTACAAAGACTTTGGTAGTGATAGTGACGTTAGTTGCGACTATGCCGACTATGCCCATCCATTGGCTGACAGTGTAGAAAAAGGCGAGTGCCAGGTTGGTATCGCCATCTGCGGATCAGGAGAAGGAATGGCCATCACCCTCAACAAACATCAGGGTATCAGAGCCTCCCTCTGCTGGAGACCCGAGATAGCGGAAATCACACGCAAGCACAACAAGGCCAACATTCTGGTACTACCCTCTCGCTTTATTACAGAACAAGATGCTAAGACCATGCTTGACAGGTTCTTTGATACCGACTTTGAAGGAGGACGCCATAGTCGGCGCATTCAAAAAATTCCTGTCAGATAAAGGACTTGTTTAAATTGCCCCCGATGAGAAAAAAAGATCTCTATAGCCTCACCCTTGACTATCTGCAGGAACATTGTCCTCAGCAACAAACAGAACTCTACCATGAGAATGCATTCCAGTTGCTTACTGCTGTCATTCTTTCGGCCCAATGTACCGATGAACGAGTGAACATGGTCACTCCGAAGCTATTTGAGATATATCCCGATGCACATCATATGGCACAAGCCACCCCCGAAGAAGTATATCCACTCATCCAATCCATTTCCTATCCGAACAGCAAGGCAGGCTATCTCGTAAGTATGGCCAGGCAGATTATCTCTGACTATAATGGACAGGTACCATCTACCACAGAAGAACTGACCCGCTTGTCAGGCGTGGGCAGAAAAACCGCCAATGTTATTCAGGCTATAGTCTTCCAAAAAGCCGCATTAGCTGTTGACACCCACGTCTATAGGGTAAGCCATCGCATTGGACTCGTTCCTTCCAGTGCCACTACCCCACTAGCTGTGGAAAAGGAACTACTCAAGCATATTCCACAAGATAAAGTAGCCAATGCCCATTTTTGGTTGCTCTACCATGGTAGATATGTATGCCGTTCCCGACATCCCTTCTGTCAGGAATGCGGGTTGGTATCCTTCTGTTCTTGGTACAGGAAGAAAATCAACACCTCACACTAACCAATCCTTCAAGATACGGAATCCAATTGACGTCATTTTCGTAATTTTGCATCAATATTCTATACACAATCACAAATAACAAACAATCTAGCCATGACTATTGAACAATTTAACTTTGCCGGTAAAAAGGCAATCGTACGTGTAGACTTCAACGTACCTCTGGATGAAAACGGTAATATTACTGATGACACCCGAATCCGTGGTGCATTACCCACCCTCAAGAAGATTCTCAAGGATGGTGGTGCCCTTATCATCATGAGCCACATGGGCAAGCCCAAGGGAAAGGTCAATCCCAAGTTGTCACTCGGTCAGATTAAGGACGCTGTAGCCGAAGCCCTCGGAGCACCTGTTTCTTTTGCTCCCGATTGTGCCAAAGCCCAGGAAGCCGCTGCTGCCCTGAAGGCAGGTGAAGTACTTTTGCTGGAAAACCTTCGTTTCTACCCCGAGGAAGAAGGCAAGCCTGTTGGAATTGATAAGGCAGATCCTGCCTACGATGCAGCCAAAAAGGAAATGAAGGCCCGTCAAAAGGATTTTGCCAAGACACTCGCCTCTTATGCTGATTGCTATGTAATGGATGCTTTTGGTACTGCTCACCGTAAGCACGCATCCACAGCCGTCATCGCAGACTATTTTGATACTGACAACAAGATGTTAGGCTTCCTCATGGAAAAAGAAGTAACCGCTGTAGACAACGTGTTGTCCAACATCAAACGTCCTTTCACAGCCATCATGGGTGGTTCCAAAGTATCCACCAAAATTGGCATCATTGAAAACCTTATGGACAAGGTAGACAACCTCATTCTATGTGGCGGTATGACCTACACATTCGCCAAGGCCAATGGTGGCCATGTAGGCCAATCCATCTGTGAGGAAGACAAATTGGACATGGCTCTCTCTGTAATAGCTAAGGCTAAGGAGAAAGGTGTAAACCTCGTTATTGGTACCGACTCTGTTATTGCCGACTCATTCTCTAATGATGCCAACACCCAGGTAACCCCTAGTGGAGAAATACCTGATGGTTGGGAAGGTCTTGATGCTGGTCCTGAGTCCAGAAAGGCATTTGCTAAGGCCATAGAAGGTAGCAAGACCATCTTGTGGAATGGTCCTGCCGGTGTATTTGAGTTCGACAACTTTACAGCTGGAAGTCGTGCAATCGGTGAAGCTGTAGCCAAGGCCACAGCTGAAGGTGCATTCTCCCTCATCGGTGGAGGTGACTCCGTAGCATGCGTCAACAAGTTTGGTCTCGCTGACAAGGTATCCTACATCTCTACTGGTGGAGGTGCACTCCTTGAAGCTATCGAAGGAAAGGTACTCCCTGGCATCGCCGCCATCCGTGGTGACAAGTAAACCGTTCCTTTCTTCTACATAAGAGCAACTTGGCATTGGCACAGTTCATTGCCTAGTTGCTCTTTTCACATACAACTATCTTTGCCTCATCAATATCCTATCAACATATAAAAGAAGAGGCACCTCATGAAACCCACTGAAGCCTCAAAACTTCATTACGAGCCTCATAAGTTACCCTCTTGAACCTTCTACCGGAATGAAGCATCTTCGTAACTCAATTCTCTCCCTATTGGGGTCCATGCTGGCTATCCTCTTCTGTATAGCATGCAGTTCAGAGAAGAAAACATCAGTATCGTCACAGCCCTCTTTCCACGACACCCTCATCATAGGTCTTCTGCCCACTCTTGATTGTCTGCCTTTCTATGTGGCACGTGAAGAAGGTATCTTCGATAGTATGAGACTTCAAGTCCGTTTTGTCTTCGCACATTCACAAATGGACATAGACGAATACCTTGCCAAGGGCTATGTAGAAATAGGTGCTACCGATATACTACGCACCATTGGCATGCAGTACAAGAAAAGAAATATCCGTTACCTGGCCTCCTCATCCAGAGAGTGGGAAGTCTATGCTTGCAGAAAATACCGCATCAGCCAACCTTGGCAATTGGGAGACAGAATGCTTGGCTCCACCCGCCATTCCGTTCCCGATTTCATTAGTGATACTCTAAGCCAACTAGTCAATCAGAAGAAACGCCAGTTACTTCGTCCACAAATCAATGATGTATTCCTTCGCATGAGGATGCTTGATGACGGCCAACTTGAAGCAGCAATACTGCCAGTACCACTCACTCTGGCAATGCAAGCCAAGAAGCACACCCCCATATACAACAGCTCATGCACTAAGGGACTCGCAGGATTTGCTGTCAGCACTCGGCAAACATCTCTTACTCATATCCGTCAGGTCGTCCATGCCTACAACATGGCAGTCAATAGTCTCAAGAAACATCCCAACCGTCCCCTTCCCCAACGTTTCCTCCGATATCTAAGGACTGACTCTCTACCCGTCTCTTTGTTAACAGGCAAGCATCTGTCCCATCTCTACATCCCCGACGACCATACTATCCGCCAAGCCCATACATGGGCTCTTAGACAAAAAGTAGCAGGTAACAGCTATACCACAGACACCCTCCTCTATTCTAAAACCCTCTAAAACCTCTATCCCTCAAAAGACAGAGTTCTATCTCTTTAGGGAAAAAACAGGGAAAATCCGATGCTCCCCTCTGAAATTCCACTAATATGGATACACTTTCATCTCATTTTTATGATGCCGTCTGCCACTGGCTGGAACAAAAGCAACTAGGCAAAGCGCTGGAGGCCATCCGCAATCAACTTGACGACATTCACGACTGGTCCATTGCCCAAGAGTACGAATCCCTTTGCGTCAACTATCGTCTCCTGCTCAGCTATTTTTATCAGGGAGCTGATGACCCACAACGCCAACAGCATTACAATGGATTTCTGCAACAAGGATTCGCATTGGCCGACAAAATAAGGCTTTGCTACATCCGTCAGCATACCCACACAGAGTATGCCCGTTTACAGCAACGAATCCACACTGAAGGCAAGATTCATCACAACTTCCAACAGTGGACACAAGGTCAACAAGAGATTGCCACCCATTTCGATTCACTACAGGAGATGTTTGATGCTATATGGACATGGACAGAGACTACTGCAGCGGAACGTCAGCATCTCCGTCAGTTACTATCTTCAGAGGAGTCTCTCCCTATAGCCCGTTCATTGGCTGTCAGTGCCCTTACACTCAGCACTATCAGTTATTTCGATAGTAACAAACTAAGTCTGCTAGCCGACTTCGCCACTCATTCCGACACATCAGTTAGAGTTCGTGCTACCATTGGCCTCGTTCTCAACCTACTTGTCTATCACAAACGTCTTCCCTTCTATCCCGATGTGCAGGAACAACTCCGCCATCTTGATCAGACAACCACTTGGCAAAGCAATCTGTTCTATATCCAGCAATGCCTCATAGGCATCATCAATGCCCCCGCTATAGAGAAAAAACTTACAGAAGAAATACTCCCGCATCTGAAATCTGAGAGCCATTCTGGCCACCCCTTCCACATTCATATCAAGACAGATGACGAATCAGAGAGTAGTTCCGTTGACGATAAGTTCAAAGAAATCTGCGACATGTACGAAAGCAACATCGATGTAGAATTCCATTCATTTGCCCACATGAAGCATTACCCCTTCTTTCAGAAGACAGCCAACTGGTTCATTCCCTTTTCACCCGCCAACCCTGTCATTCCTTCATCCTGTAGTGAAGCAGGAAGTCCTTTGTCATTCGTTATCAACAGCAATCGTCTCTGCGATTCCGACATCCACTCCCTCTGTTTCCTCATGGATAATGTATCTCATACCCCAGGTTTCTCCCTATCCAGACATCTTAAACAGATTCAGAAAGAACTAGAAGCCGAGCTGTTACCTACGGAGAGACAAGAAAGAACAGAACAAGAATCCATCAAGGCCTATATAGGTGATTGTCGCAGGTACTTTCAGTTGGCTTCTGGCAAAGCCACATCAACCAATCCTTTCAATGGCCCACTCCTATTGTTACATTATCCTGTTCTGGCATCTAGCATGCAGAACAAGGAACAATTGGTCAAACTCGCCTATATTGCCCACAAGCAACATTCTAGTGAAACGGTCATTGACATCATGTCGTTTGTGGACCATCACTACAGTCTTGACAAAGACTGTCTACAGTTGTACGGATATCATCTTCAGCAACAGCATCAGTACGAGCAGGCCATTCTGTGCTACGAAAAAGCATCCCTTCTGGACAATGACTCCATATGGACCATGCGCCATCTAGGAAGATGCTACCTTAAGACTGGAAGCGTCCATAAGGCTACCATCGTCTATGCTCGTCTCTACCATCTCCTTCCCGACGACAAGAACATCATCCTTCGTTATGGAGAGGCTCTCTTCAAGGAAAACAAGTATGAGAAAGCCATCACCCTATTTCAAAAATTAGAGTACCTCGATGCCCATTCTGTCAAGGCCATTCAAGCCATTGCCTATTGCAGCCTGAAGATATTCAATGCTCCCCAATCCTATAGATACTACCGCAAAATGACAGCCAGTCATATGCAGGCAGAGGATTATCGTAATGCAGGACATGCGGCATGGTGTGCCGGAGACTTTAAGGCTGCTGTAGAATATTATCGATTGTCTGCAGAAAGTGGAGCCATAACCTTCACCCCAAAAGATTTAGACATTCTCGCCTCCTATGGAATTTGTCAAGAAGATGCCCAATTAGCAGAAGACTACATCAACCATCTTCCTAATTGACCATCTGTTATCCTAAGAGTAGGCTTTCCTGGTTTATCGTGTACTGGCATGTTTATCTATGTGTTCAGCACATGTACATAGGCATGCCAAAATCTCTAGCTATAAGAGAACAAGTTTCAACCTTCTATCTTTGCAGGACGCTTCTCTCCTACAAAGGTACACTGGAAATTCTTACCCCTAGGAGAAGGGTACTGACTGCGATGGTCAATGTCGGGACGACCCTTCAGATAATCAACAATACGCTCATAACAATTGACAGCACTGTCAGCTTTTACCAATGCCCTAAAAATCGTATCTTTATACTGAAACTTCCCTGTTGAAGGTACACAGATGACTCTCTTGAAATTCAACTGACCATCATACCACCCCTTGGATGACTGACCCAACAAGGTATCCTTAGTATACTTCTTGGATGAAGCAGATGCTCCTTGCTGATCATCTGTTTCCAACATACTCTTCATATTGTTGCGCTTAAACTCTTCCAGAGTGGCAGCATTGGTCTTGATAACTATAAAATAATAATGGGCTCTTACCTTGTAACGCTTAGGATACGAAACTGGTGACTCTACAAACTCATTCAGACTAGCAACAAACTCATCATTGATGTCAAAATCATCCATTTTCAAACTCTTCAGAAATGATACAGCATCAGTTACTGAAGAGACCACAGTCTCATCATCAAAATAACGAAGGTATAGATTCATAAAACTTTCAGGGCAAAAAAAAATTAATAGAGCGGAAAACGAGACTCGAACTCGCGACCCCAACCTTGGCAAGGTTGTGCTCTACCAACTGAGCTATTTCCGCAATTTTAATTCTTGTGAAGAGAAGGAGACTCGAACTCCCACGTCGCAATGACACTACCCCCTCAAAGTAG
>JALERS010000007.1 GCA_022763905.1 Prevotellaceae bacterium
GGGAAAAGACACGGGTTAACAGGAACATACGTATTATTGAAATATGACAACTGGACTATAGGTGATAATAACGAAGATTTGGGAAAACTCATATCTAATGCAAAAATACAATCTAAGTCTCTTCTATTGTTGCCCGTAACTCTTGAAGGCTCGTTACTGAAGGATTCTGGAGATGTAATAGAGTTGAATCTTCCTGCAGGACTGATTGGCATTAGATTTAAAGATTGGGGTGTCAATATAGAAACTCTTCAAATAATTCTTGACAAGAAAAAGCAATGGGACGAATCCAATATAGTTTCGTAGGCGTAATAGAACAATAATATTGGTCAATCAGAAATGAACAATCTTGATTTAACTATAGAAAAGGCCATAAGGAATCACGAAAGTGAGGTCTGGTTGGTAACACGTACAACAGACTATGATGTATATTTGTCTGTTAAGAATGTTATGCGAAAAAATCCCGACATCTTCTGGTTCTCGCATCAATGGTGTTATTCTCAAGCGGAGGCGATGGTGCGCTTCCGCTATGCCATTGACAAAGAGCATAGCGATAAAATCCAGGCACGGATTGATGATGTGGTGCAGAATGACTTTAAGTTGGATTATGTGTGCACGCTTTCTGTTCGAGAGCAGGTGATGTATGTGTACAAATGGATTGCGCTCTATTGTAACTATAACATCCATTCTGCACATAATCAGACCATCTATAGCGTGTTCGTCCAGCGTCATTCGGTTTGTACTGGCATTGCCAAAGCTGCACAATATCTTCTCAAATTATTGGGGATTGAAAGTCGATTGGTGTTTGGCAAGATGAACAATAGCGAGAAGGATAGTCGCCATTGTTGGCTTATTGTCAACATTGAAGGGCTGTGGTTTCACCTTGACCCAACGTTCGCTCTTACAGAAACCGAACATCTGCTACGTCAATGTGGTGTAAAACCTCTACAAGGGGATGATTGTCTCTTCTATAATTTCTTCTGCGTAGATACTGCCACCATCAAATTGTCGCGAACCATCGAGGAAGAAGAACTCTTGCCAGAATGTAACGGAAATGTGGATTATGCCACCCTGCAAAACATCACGGTCTATCCATCACGTAATGGACGGCAATCCGGTTTAGGTTGTCTGCTGTCAGATGTGGGGACTACGGCAAACATCTATCTTGCTCATGATAAGTGGAAAAGCCGAAGTGTCGCAAAAGTGTTTAAGGATGATTCCACCCATGAACTGCTGCGTAAAGAACTTATTATCATGCGCGAATGTGCCGGTAGCCCCAATCTTCTTCGTGCAACCGATGTAGATTTCGACAAGGGAATACTCTATATGGAGCAAGCGACTCCTTTGGCAGAACTCCTTGCAAGCCATTACTATAAGCTGACTGTCAAAGGGTTTTGCAACCTCCTGATTGACGTTGCTTCTGGCTTGAAGGATTTGTTATGCCATGGCATCATCTATCGCGACATTCACATTAATAATATCTATTTGTGGACTGATTCTCTATTTGGAACTTCTGCTTACAAACTGGGAGATTTCGGCAGTTGTGCATTTACCGACAGGTCAGGCAAGTACGCAGGACTTACTGAACGAGGTGGTGTAGGCAGCAAATGGTATATGGCTCCTGAAACATTTTCAGGAATGGTGTTTGACGAGCGTTCTGCTGTTTATGGTGTGGGCATGATAGCATACTATCTGCTGAACGACTTGTATCCTCCTTTCTGGCGGGAATATGGTGGGGATTCTCTTGGTATACGTATGCAGTCACTCAGAGTGCCAATACCCTCAAAGCTTCAAGAGAAAGATTTCGGCCAACTTCGTATGGATTTCATCTTCTTATCGTTGAACCACAGTCCGTCAGAGAGATACCAGACATTGAGTGAGCTGATTGATGCTATAAACGAGTGCAAATTGGCGAATCCTGACAGGCTTCTTATTGAAGGTGGTGAATTCAAAGCAAGTGTAAAGGAACGTAAATCTGAGACTTTCTGCTCTACGTGTATAACAAATCCTTCGGTGATTGTTTCAAACGGTGAGTCAGATGTTGCCATATTTGATTATGATGGTGAATCGCATTCAGATGTTTTGCTTGTCGATAGTAATGCAGACGGCAGCATAGATTCTTTTGATGCAGAAGATACATCTTCGCAGATTAACGATTTTGCAACAACATGCGGAGGCTTTTGGAACAATCATGATGGACTAACAAGTGAAGATGCCGGAGCTTTTGACGTTCCTTTGCAAGAAAGGGTTGACGACTTTGCAACTACTTCTGTTGGTCCTTTTCCAGAGAGTGCGGTTCCTTATGATGACAATATGCAGCAGAATAGAATTTCAGAGACATATATCCCATTACTCAGCAACACAATTTTTTCAAGGAATTTAACGGAGAGGAGTGTTTGTTCTGCTCCTAATAATCATTCCTCCAAAGGCATATTTGGCAAGATAAAGAATCGAATCTTTGGCAAAACAGACACCACTGCATCCGCCACAACCACCGATAGCGCATCATTCGCGGAAAAGGTGAACTCCTCAATATTTGCTCCTTCCGAAACCAAACGAGATGACTACGTGCTGGTGCAGGTGTTCCTGTATAGAGATGATGAAGAGCGTGTTGTTAGTTGCAAAGCCACAGAAGTGGATCCTGATGCTCGCCGTCAGAACTATACACCCCTTTCTGTCAAACTGAAGGTGGGTGATAAGGTGAAGGCAAAACTGACAATGTCTGGCAAAGGCATAGAAGTGGATGAATCAATTCAAGAGATGATTTGGCAAGGACACTATACGGATTGCCAGTTTGGCGTGTTTGTACCTGATGACTACCAGCCTTCGTCCATGATAGGCACAGTCATGCTGACAGTGAATGACATACCATGCGGACGAATGATGTTCAAGACGAAGATAGTCAGTCAGCCTCAAAAGCTTTATGCCAAGATAGAAAGCAAGGCATTCCAAAAGATATTCATCTCTTACTCTCACAAGGACGAGTCAACGGTCAAGTTTTTTGCCAAAGCATTCCAGGCACAAGGAGTTGACTACTTCTTCGACCGCCACTACCTGAAGGCTGGTGATGTCTATTCTCTGAAGATAAAAGAATACATCAACTAAGCCGACCTATTCATCCTCTGCTGGTCAAAGAATGCCGCTGAAAGCGATTATGTCACTCTTGAACGTCGCCATGCATTGGAATTGGCCTATCCGCAGGTTGACATGGATAAAGCAACAATTACTATCCACCCTATAAGTATTGAACCTCATGCCGATTATCCAAGCGACATGAAGGAAGTGTATAATTTTGAAGAGATATAAAATTTATGGAAAGAATATTCATCTCTTACAAACGAGTCGATAAAGAGATGGTCTTTAGGATTAAAGATCAAATTGAGGTAGCACTTGATGAAAAGTGCTGGATAGACCTTGATGGCATCGAAAGTGATGCTCAGTTTGCTAATGTTATAATTAAAGCAATCAATCAAGCAAATGTATTCCTGTTCATGTATTCTTCTGCTCATGCGCAAATTGAAGATTATGATAATGACTGGACTGTAAGGGAAATAAATTTTGCACAAAAGAAGAAAAAAAGGATAGTATTTATTAACATTGATGGAACACCTTTGACGGATTGGTTCGAGTTGATGTTTGGGACAAAGCAGCAAATAGATGCATTATCAAAAGTATAAATGGATAAATTGTGTAAGTATTTAATGATATGGCTGAAATAATAAAAAAGAAACAAATATGGCAAGAAATAAAACATACAATATTTTTCTAAGTCATTCCAGTTTGGATAAAGGCTTCACGGATAAACTGCATAATTTGTTAGAGTTGGCAGGTTTAAATGTGTGGTATGATGAGAAGAAATTGACACCAAACTCTCATATTTTGTCAGATTTGCCTAAATACATAGGTGACAGTGAGGCATTTATTGTTATCATATCAAAGAATTCATGTAATTCCTCATGGGTTCAAGATGAATACGGCTATGCTAGGGGACTTTACGACAAGAAAGAGTTGAAAGCAATAATCCCTGTAGTCATAGATGATTGCGATATACCTGGTTTTTACAATAATTACAAATGGATTGACTGCAAAGAAAGTATGACCCCCATTGCATTCTTTGGAATATTGGCTGCTCTTTATGGTAGTTCCGAGAACATGCGCGAGGAGAAAGATGTTTATGTCAGTTACTCGTGGCGTAAAGAAGAGCAGACGTTGGTTAACGCAGTTTTTCGACAACTCAAACGGAAACAATACCGAATTATTGGTGATGCCAGTAACAACAGCGTTTATGACGAGGATGACAGAATTAGACGAATAATGAATACTTGTGGGGCATACGTTGGAATACTTCCCTATAGAGGTGATTCTAATACATCAAGGTATATCTTGGATGAAATCAGTAAAGCTCAGGAGTGCGACTTGCTTGGTGTTTTGTTTGCGGATTCCCGTGTGGAGAATTTGGAAGATTCCAATTATCCCGTATTGAAGATAGATAACATAGAGAGCATAGACGAAACCTTGCTATTGAATCACATAAACAAATTAGTAGTTAAACGTCCTAAAACACCACATATATTCTATGCAACCAATCTTGACAGAAGAAGGCAATCCATCAATGAACTGATTAGAAATCTAGCAGGTGTCGTCACGGCCACACGTTGCATCTTGGGAGAAGACATAAACAAAGGCAGTCTCCAGCAACAGATTATTGATAGAATTCGCAGTGCCTATGTGATGATTGCCGATATTACAGGTGAAGAACAATGTGTGAATTGTGAAGTAGAGGGAAAGATCAACAAAGACAGGTTATTCAGGTTTAACACCTGTATTGAGGCAGGAATTGCTAGAGGTGCGGATACCGACTTGTTTATCATTGCCAAAGAACCCCGACAGGCTCCACCTTTCATGTTTAGGGATATCGAGGTACGTCATTATGTTGACGATTGCTCGTTGTTGGCAATTGTACATAAGATATTGAGAGGGTATAGAAGAAGTGTCTTGTGAAATATTTTAAGCTTATGATGCCAATTTCAAATTACAAAGAACTCATCCAGAAACTAAATTTTGATGATGATAAAAGAAAAAATGAGAGATGGTATATCTTTCTTGTTATGAACCAACAAAATCAAACTAACTCAGGAAACGATATAAACAAGAATTAATCGTACCTTGATGTTAGAA
>JALERS010000073.1 GCA_022763905.1 Prevotellaceae bacterium
CAGAAAGAGACTGAAAAATAGTTCTTGTATCTATCATCTTTGACATGCTATGACTACCTGTCCATTCGCTAATATGGAAATCAATGGGTAGTAAAGTAGAGTATGGAACTATAAGAAGTAAACAAGTAGATATCACATAATCATGATTCAACGCATTCAAACTATCTACCTTTTACTGGCATGTGTATCAGCCATTATCCAAGTAATCCTTACATCTTGTCATACCAATTGTATGACATTTGGTATCTTGGAGTATGTATATATGGGTGTTGTAGCTCAGACTGGTTTGTGTTTGGCAATTTCCATCTTTCTTTTTGGTAATAGAAAAAGACAGATGAAAATAGTCTCATGTCTGACAGCTGAATGTCTTGTGTTATCACTTGTAGGCATTGGGGTAGTTAGTCAGCAACCTTTGAGTTGTTATATCTTCTGTTCAACTACTATATTTCCATTAATTGCTGCTATCTTCTCTTATCTGTCCTGGAGAGCCATTAGGTCAGATGAACGTAAGGTACGTGCTGCCGACCGCATCAGATAAATCATCAGTATCATAACATTTTATCTTCAAGAATCATGTCTCTCAATAAAGTCATGCTGATAGGCAATGTTGGCAAAGATCCCGAAATTCGTTATATTGCACCCGATGAAGCAGTGGCTACCATAGTTCTGGCAACTACCAATAGAGCCTATACTATGAAAGATGGTACACAAGTACCTGAACGTGCTGAGTGGCATACCGTTATCTTGTGGAAAGCATGGGCCAAATATGTAGAACAATATATTCATAAGGGTGATAAAATTTTTGTAGAGGGAGAACTTCACAACCGCTCTTTTACTGACAGGAATGGTCTTTCCCGTTCACGGGCAGAAATTTGGGCAGAGAAGATAGAACTGCTTCAGTCTAAAAATCCTTCATCCTTTGCAGCATCTGATAAATCCGATATCAAATAATGATTATTGCAGACATCTCTCTCGTCGTTTTCGGTGGGCTGATGCTATTGGTGATGGGAGGGTATTTCCTCTCCTTGTCTCTTCCTGAAAAGACGCTTGTACATCTGACACATAGAAAGGATAAAATTCTTCAAGATGTAAGTAGTGACAATGTACACTTCCTGCAAGTAGAATTATTTTGGATTCCTTTTCTATTCTGCTTCACATTGTCATTTATTTTCATACATGATTTTCCCTATATGATAGGGATGATAATAGCTACGGTTGTAGTTTTTATCCTGTTAGCCTGTCTTCCGCTGAAACTGTCTTTCAGATCACCGTTGTTTCCACCTGTAGCAGGGTTCTTTTCCTGTTTTCATCAACTCTTATACAGATTCTATCCCGCTGCTACATTTCTTTATCATCAGCCGTTGTCCGACAACCGTACATCAATGACTGATACCAATTTCAAGGAAGGAGATATTCTGAAGGAAATCATTCATTTTGGCAATGAACTGGTACGCGATATCATGAGTTCCAGAGCCGATATGGTAGACCTTGATTTCAGAGCCTCGTTTGCAGATGTGCTTCAAGTGGCTTCTACCAACAAGTATTCTCGAATTCCCGTCTATTCAGGTGTCAAGGATAACATTGTGGGTATCCTGTACATCAAGGATTTGCTTCCTTATTTGGATAAACCTTCCAATTTTCATTGGCAGTTTCTTATCCGTGCTCATATTTGTGTACCCGAAACCAAGAAAATAGACAATCTTCTTCATGAGTTCCAAAGCAAGAAGATTCATTTGGCTGTAGTTATTGACGAGTATGGAGGAGTATCGGGACTGGTGACATTAGAAGATATCATCGAAGAGATTGTGGGTGAGATACGTGACGAGTTTGATGACGAGAAGAGTCCCTATATCAAGTTGAACAGAAATACTTATCTTTTCGATGCTTGCATCTCCCTGCAAGATTTCTGTAAAGTGTATCAGATTGATAATAGTTATTTTTCCGAGTGGGGAGAGGACACAAATACATTAGCACGCTTGATTGTGGAGATTGTGGGTGACATTCCCCAAAAACACCAGATAGTAAAGTACAGGCAGTTTGCCTTTGAAGTATTGAAAGTGGATGAACGTCACATTAGCAAGGTCAAGGCACAACGACAATAATTCACATATTTCTTCCTCTATTAGGACTCATTCTTTCCATGCCACTTCTTTCCACCTTTTCCTGTTATGACATATCCGTCTTGTTATGGAAGATGGAAGAGACGTCACAGCATCTCATGGCTATGCTTCCTGAAGAGGAAGACATATCTGAATGTAGTGGTTTTCGTTCTGAGACACGCAGATGTGAATGGTTGGTAGAAAGACTATTGCTTCGCCATGTATTTCCATCAGGAGGAGTCAGCATCTCTCATCGTTCCAATGGTTCTCCGTTTCTTGCAGGTCCTGCAGCAGGAGACCATTATATCAGTTTGTCACATACCCAAGGTTTTGTGGTAATGGCATTTGCTTGTTTCCCTCATTTTGGGATAGATATTGAGTATGTATCCGATAGGGCCGATCGGGTAGCTGGTTATTTTATCAATGAAGGTGAGATACCCGTTACCTGTTCTTCTCCTTCTGCGTATCGACAGGTTCTATGGTGTGCCAAGGAGAGTCTGTTCAAATCATTGGTATATGCTTGTGTCAATGATATGAAGAAGAGTACCATTGCCCCGTTCGTATTATCAGAAAAAGGAGAAGCTAAGGCGTTGGTGTCTTATGATGGCAGGGAATATGATGCCGATATCTGCTATCAACGTCACTCCTCCTATGTATTGACCATAGCAAGACTATCTGATTCCCACCAACTTGTGCATTTGAAGAGATAATGTCCATTCAGGATGTTCCATGACATAGTGGATAGCTTGTTGCACAATTACCCTATTTTTCTTGTCATTTCCCACATCGCAAGGTTGCAGATATTGGTATTTGCAGTTGATTCCGCAAGTACTGACTTCATGGATTCCGTCATATATCACCTTGACCTCATCAGCTTGTGTAATCACTGGCAAGGCATGGGGAAGGAAGGCTGATTTGGGAGAACAGGTAATCCAGTCTACGCCATTGGTTATTGCATGTGTTCCGTTGGTTTCCATAGCAATATAGAGGCCCTTGTTATGAAGCATTTGGCATAGTTCCTCATCTGCTTGCAGAGAAGGTTCACCCCCCGTTAATACTACGAAGCCGCAAGACTCATATGCTTCTATTTGGGCAGCAATAGTCAACAAGTCCATAGAAGTACCCTTTTGAAAAAGAGTGTCACAGAAAGGACATTTGAGGTTGCACCCAGCAAATCGTATGAATAGAGCGGGACGCCCAGTCCAAAACCCTTCTCCCTGCAGGGAGTAAAAGATTTCGTTGACAGAATAGGTGCCTTTCATCTTACATCAGATATTGTGCTTCGATAGGAAAGGCATCGTCATATGCCTGGGCTATGTTTCCTTCACTTTCCTGTATGGTGCAACGATAGCATAGAGGAAATTTATTAACTACCCATTCTGCGAGGTTTTCTGCTGTAGGATTGAACGGGAGTAGTTCGTTCAGATTTCCATGATCCAGGTAGTCATGTATTTCTTGTCTGATATGAGAAAAGTCGTATACCATTCCATTGGCGTTCTTCTGACGGGTAGCCATGTAGACCGTTATTATCCAATTATGTCCGTGTATATGCGTACATTTGCTTTCGTAGGAAAGTTCCAGATGGTGGCATGCAGAGATTTCTATGCGTTTGGTAATACAATATATCATGATAGTGTGAACATATTATGATTCTGTAGAGGGTATATCACAGGTTTTCTCCCATTTTTCATATAGTTGTATCAGTTGGGAGAGACCATAAGCTTTCATTTTGTTGTGGTAGATGACATCAATGCATAAGTCCAGAAGGTCTTTGCTGTTGGTGTCTGAATGTGCGATAAGTGAGCGAATATGACATTTAAGTTTGTCCAATACATCTTCATCTACATAGTCGTTACTGTCCTTCAGTGCTTTGAAGAGTCCGTATTTGTGGATAGTGTTCAGATTATCTTCACTGATGGTCAATACATGTGAGCCTGAGGCATTGAGTGGGATATTGTACATGGGAAAGGTAATATTAATGGTTATTATTATCAAGTAGTTGGGATATGATATCTTTCATGACGTATATTCGGTCATCTGGGTTAATAAGGCATTTTAATAGTATGGAAGTTGCATAATTTCTAATAGCAATATACGGCTGCCACACTTCCATTAATACCCTTGCCTTGCTGGCAGCATCATTTTTACAAGTTAGCTCATCGGAATCTTGCAAAGCATATATATTGCCGTTGCATCTGGTTTCATCGTTCATTTCTTGTCCATTGCATCGTATACTACCCGTAGTGGGTTGTAGGAATGCGGTGTCCTGTCCTTCTCCAGAATACACAGAAATGATGCAATCGAAGGTATCAGCAGTGATACTGTCCATGTCAGTTGGCAGTATATACTGAGCAGTACCATCTGGCGGTAGTGTGAGAGCCTGATTGAAAGAAGTGACAAGTTGAGGAGAGAGACTGACAGACTTGACAACATCGGAAGGCTTGGCCGATTGGACAAATGCGGCTGTGTATACAATGGCTGTCAAGAATTTCAGGTGTCGGATTATCGATACTATAGGTAAGTGCTTCATCAGGTACTCCAATCAATATTCAAAGTTACAGATATTATAGGGTGGGGCAAAATAGTTTGTCATATTTTTCTTGATAGATATCCCCGATTTATGCTTTTCGCATTACTTTTGCAGCATGATAAAAAACCCGTGTGATGTTAATCAGTTTCATTAAGAATCGAAAATTCAGAGGGTGCTTTCTTGTGGGAACATCCCTATTGTGGATAGTTGCCACTCATGAAAGTATATTGCCGTTAGCGGGTTGTTGGGCAATAGGTATTATTCTTTTTATGTGGGGTGCGTATCTCTGCTTCAGTAGTAAGAAGCCAACGGAAGGTGTTTCTGCCCGAAGCATTGATGTCTCTCGGCGTAGTTTCCTTACCTTTGCAGCCACCTTGGCACATGATGAAGGTCTACAGGCTATTCAGAGCAAGGTGGCATTGGGTACGTCTGCTTTTACTGGCAATAGAAACCCTAAGTCACGGTATCCTGTTCTTCCTGCCGGTATTGATACTTTTGAGAAATTCAAATCACGGTGTAATTCCTGTCTGGCATGCATTCAGGCTTGTCCTTCCCATGTACTGGAACCAGGGATGAAAATAGGACAAGGTGTACTGCCGCAACAGTCATTCCGTATGGGATGGTGTGATGCCTCCTGTCATACATGCAGTGAAGTATGTCCCACAGGTGCCATCACAACTCTTACGGCAGAAGAAAAATCGCTCGTACAGACAGGTCATGCTATATGGATTAAGGAAAATTGCAGACTGACAGATGGAGAAACGTGCCAAGCGTGTGTGGATGCCTGTCCTTATGGATGTATCGAAGAGGTACGCAATGGAAGGAAAACTTATCTTCTTGTCAGCAATCATCGGTGTACAGGTTGTGGTGCATGCGAATTCTCTTGTCCGGCTTCACCGCTTAAGGGAATTTATATCGAAGCAGAGCGCAATCATCGGTCACTGCTTTCCTGATCAGCTTTGTTTCCACCTCAAGTGATAATAAGGAAGACTTGATTGGCTTATGAGCTACAGCTGCATTAATCAAATCTGACAAGAACTCTAATCCTTTTGTTGTTCATTTCTTTAAATGCTCTTTATTGAACATTACCGTATATTTCTGTCGGAATCCTATGAAGGAAAGGTACAAACAAAAAGTTTTAGGCTCAGTAGAAAATCAGTGGGGATTGTCTTGAATGACTCTGTCCATACATTGTAGCAATTAGGGTGTATCGGAAAGCACATCCCCTTCCCATGACATAGATGGCTCAAAGAATTACAGGAGTCTTCATAAGGACACTGCATCTCTTCGAAAAAACAAGTATTTTTCCGAAACCTCCCATTTCTATGGTGTTGCTCCAGATGAATCCACAGAGACAGGAAGGCAACAGAGAGAAAGCTTCACGAAAACCAAGTGGAAAAACTAGGATTTTACTATAGTTTTGTCCCGTATTACTACCTCCCGATGCATAGCAGTTAAGTGATATCTGAAAGTATATTGACTGCTTCCTTTTAGCATCGTCGATTCTTTCGTTTAGCACCGACGATTCTCCCGCTTAGCACCGACGATTCTTTTGCTTAGAATCGACGACTCTTTTTCAAGTCACCGTGGATGCTTGGAGAAGTCAATCAACTTCATTTCCAAAAGGAGTCATTTCCTGCTTTCACCGGATTCTTTTTCTCTTCATCAACTGAATCAGCAGACAGCTTGACAGAAGTCATACTACATCAACAGACACCTCCCACGTGACCCTCCTGTTTTTTGTTGACAAAACGTTCATATCGAACATACTGAACCCTGGTAATTTGCAGGGCCGTGCCAAGATATGTGCTTGCGCTATTGGAGAACGGGCATCAATGAGACGGAGTCTCTTCCTTAACTGGCACCCTGCAAGAAAGGAAACGAGAGCGGGATGTATTTTACCTGTCACTTCCCGTCCCACTATAAAATCTACTGACCCGTATTAATCCGTTGTCACAGTAAATCTTCCTTCTGTTATGGTCTCAGTTAGTTCAGTTGTCACTCTTTATAAGGGCGATTACCAATCATAGTAATTGCACCTTCATTTCTTGCAGTTTAATAATATAATCCGTAAATTTGTATCAAATATATTAAAGGGATTTCAAGGATAGTAGCCAACAATGGAAGCAAGGAGAATCCTAACGACATGTTTCACAGCCATCATTCTGATGATGGCCATGCCCACAGATGTTCTTGCCATAACAAACAACACCGCCAAAGC
>JALERS010000125.1 GCA_022763905.1 Prevotellaceae bacterium
TCCTTGAAATCATTCAAGGTTGTCCTTCGCTGCTGGCGAGGAAAAATAGACTTTACCTCATAAGTCAATGATGTCGTATCATCATCAATCATGTCCTTTGCTATAGAATAAAATAAAGCACGCTCAAACTCATGAGGGATAAGCTTACTAATAAGCTCTACTTCTGGTATATGCGTGTTTGCATTCTCAAATTTCTCCATCATTCTATGCAAGACAAAAGCACAACGAGATGTAGGAGCATCACTGTCATAGATATTCTTATCATGAATATACCCATCTATCTTTTCAACAAAAGCATAAATGTCCCTACATTTGTATGATTTACCAAATGCCTGTGCGTCATCACCATAATAGAAATCCTTGCCCTGTTCAGTAAGGCGAATATATTCTGTATTACTATCAAACTCTATCAAACCAAGTGTCATCAGTATATATTCCTCATCGATGATTGACTTTTTTTTCATAACACGTTGTGGCATGTTTGTAAAAACATCCTTCAGGGTTGAGTTAATCTCCGAACGCCCAGTTCCATCATCATCGAGATTATCATAACACATATCATAGAATATGCTTCTATCCAGAATGTCAGGAACATCCTTTTTCAATTCACTTATGAAAGACAGGTGCCGATTGCTACTTTCAAGTTTGTCAACAAAAATCAACAGATCCTCTGTAATTACATCATTGTCTTCGACTTTTTCGGCTATACGCTTACAAAACTCGTACTTATCGATCTGCATTTCATCTACCTTAATCTGGCTGATTTGAACAGACTTGTTCTCAATAATCGCAGCCATGACAGTATCGCTAACAGCAAAGTCTTGTTTGAAAATATTTTCCTCTCTTCTACGACGACGCACAAGCAGTCCTTTACGTTCAAGGGATTTCAAGGCTGGGATATACTCAATCATGTCCAACGAAGAACATTCGAAGTAGCTAGAAAGATCATCCATATTTGATGTCCTATCTCTACATGTTAGGTCGAACTGGGCAACGAACAAATAGACTTCTTCCATTGATTCAAGCCCTACTGTTTGCATCACTCCCTTGAAGATCTCTTGCGTCTTAGCTGCACCTAATCTTTGAAGCTTGCTATCAACTAACTTTTTGGCAGCTTCCTTTATGTACTGAATACTTGTCTTTGCCATACTTTTTATAACTTTGAATTAAAATCTGCGGCAAAGTTATGATGCAAGGTATGCCAAAAAAGTGTATAGGTTAAAAAAATCTATTATTTCCTGACTTCGTCAATGCGCCACCCAAACCACCCAATAATTTTACATAACTCGCTGATTATCATTGTGCGCTATATGATGGCGCAAAAAAGTGATAAAGTCAGGATCTGCGGCAAAGTTATGATGCAAGGTATGCCAAAAAAGTGTATAGGTTAAAAAAATCTATTATTTTTACCCCAAAAAGAGGCCCTCCTACTTTCTCAAAAATCAACAAGGAAGTCCCCCTCTGCTTAGTAAAGGGGGACTTCCCTATTGAATTCAGTCGGTCATCGGACCGCACCTGAAGTATTGTTTAACCGAACTGGTCAGAAGAGGCGGTCGGGGTATACGCCGTCATCTATCAGTTTCTGTATCTTGGCGACTGTATCCGGACGATCCTCAGGATAGGTAACACCAAACCACTTGCTGGTGGTATCCAGCACCTCGACAGTGGCTGTACCTTCTTTGATGAGTTTGTCTATCATCAGAGGAATGAAGAATTCGGCTTTGAGATTGGTCTTGGTGGACTCCAGACCTAAGAAATACTTGAAGTAATCCTGGCTGTAAGTAAAATAGTCAGGGGTGAATCCCCAGAAGTTCATACTTACAGGAGTGGTCTCTGGAATAGCGGTCCATGTTTCCCCGTCATCTTCCAGATACTTCACTTCTCCATCAGCCTTACGCTCTATCTTGGTACGCTCCACTACCGTAGTAAGGAAACCTTTCTCATCGGTAGAGCATACACCACGAGATACGCTGCCGCTCTCACTTAAGGTATTGCCCACACGGAAGCCTACCATGGCATATTTATTGGCAGAACCTTCTGCAAGACTACTCAGGTACTTGCCCATCACTTGGAAAGAGTCACGACCATAGAAGTCATCGCAGTTGATGACAGCAAAAGGCTCCTTGATGGCTTCCTTGCCCATCAATACGGCATGATTGGTTCCCCAGGGTTTGGTACGGCCTTCAGGTACTGTAAATCCACTGGGAAGGTCTTCCAAAGACTGGAATACAACTTCCACAGGCAGATGACCCTGATACTTGCTAACCACCTTCTCACGGAAATCCTGTTCAAAATCCTTGCGGATGACAAATACCAGTTTGCCGAATCCTGCATGGATGGCATCATAAATAGAATAGTCCATGATGGTTTCACCATGAGGTCCCAGACCATCAAGCTGCTTCAGACCTCCATAACGGCTGCCCATTCCTGCAGCCAAGAGAAATAATGTAGGTTTCATTGTTACTATATGATTTGAAATACTATGATTCTATCCTGATACAAAAATAGGCATTTTCCTCAATACCCTATCCTGCCAACCTGCATTTTATTCTTCAGAATGGATAACCTATGGCAAAATGAAGGGCCATACCGTCCTTGAATCGGCTGATATTGTAGAAACCTTTCTTCTCATTGTTGGCTGGGTCATGGAGAGCAATACCCCAATCAAGGCGCAATACCAGAAAATCCATATCATAACGGAGGCCAGCTCCAGTACCTAGGGCCATATCGCGGAACACGGATGACAGACGGAACTTCCCACCAGGACGGGCAGGGTCATCACGCAAAAGCCACACATTGCCTGCATCCAAGAACACAGCTCCATTCAGACTGCCCATCAACGGAAAACGGTATTCCACATTGGCCTCCAGTTTGACATCGCCTGTCTGGTCCATATAGGAATACTTATTACGGGGAGATGCATAATGACCGGGACCTACTGTGCGAATAGTGAAGGCCCTGACACTATTGGCTCCTCCTACAAAAAACTGGTCACTGTAGGGGGCTACTTCCGAATTGCCATAGGCATAAAGAAGTCCGGCAGAGAGGCGAGTCACAATACGATGCTTTTGGGTAATACGGAAATTATTATGCAACTCAGATGCAATGCGGATATACTGGGCAAAGGGATTCCTGAACAGTTGTTTGTCCTGACGGGAAAAGGGTTGACCAGCCAGAGCAAACAAGGCGGACGTCACATTGCCAGCCTCCTTTATAGACAACTGCCACCAAAGGGCATTGCGGTGTCGGGAGGCAGACTGATAGGTCACCGTATACTTCATGGATGGTACCAAGCGGTCGCGCATACTGATATAGAGGGCAGGATTCTCCTGCATAATGGAATCAAACCGTGTACTGTAACTCAAGAGTTTATCGTAATACAGAGAGAAGGGGATAAACTCATGAGTAGTAGTGGAGTGTTTCTTCCATGAATATGCTACGTCCAGACCCAAGGAAAAGAGATTGTAATACTGGGTGCGGTTCATCCAATCGGCATTGACAGATATGCGGGTCTGGGTAGGGAAACGGAAGGAACGAAGAGAAAAACCAGGGAAGAGAATATGTCCAAAATTGAGAGACAAGACGGAACCTACTTCATAGGAATTGAAAATATTGCTTCCTTTGAGATGGTCGTGATGGGTACGCCATTCATAGGAGCCGTATATCTTCCAGTCCAAAAGTTCACCTCCACGAAACACATTCTTACGCTGCAAACTGAAAGAAAGTCCCGGACTGATACGGTCGGAATTTTTCTCCGTGATATTCATTTCCAGATTACTCATATAAGGCTTGTCCAATGTGGCATAAATATGCACATCCAGCGTATCTCCTTTCATAGTCGTGTCGCGAGGCACATAATTGACATTGTACTGGCTGAACACACCCAACGAAGATAGAAGTTCCTGCGTCTTGTCCTGGTCAGCCTGCCGATAGAGACTTCCTGGCCGATGAGCCACATTGCGGAACCATACCCCGGGGCGCAAAGGAATCTTGTCTCCATTGTAATCGAAACGGGTATGACGGAGACGCAGGGCATGACGGGTGGTGTCCGTATCCTGTTTCGTCATATGCACATGCAGATTGCCTATGTACCAGCGACGTGTCACAAAAGGAGGAATCTTGGCTTGGGGAGTCATCACCAACTGTACCTTATAAGGACGCATCACCGTATCGGCTTTGTAAGTGGCATAGGATGCCCTATAAAAATAATAGCCCTCCCCTCTGAACAGTGACTCCAGACGGCTCTGTTCACCAGTGAGGTTAAGCACATTGAATGGGTCACCGCTCCGCAGAAGACTGCGCTTACGGGTGGCTTGAATCATACTGTCGGCCTGTGCCGGAAAACCCGTGTAAGCGATGCTGTCTAAACGGAACACCTTCCCCGGTGATACTTGATAGCCTATCTTCGCCTTCCGTTTCCTGTAGGGATGAAGTTCGTAAGTTACCTTGCCTTGGAAAAAGCCATAATTGTGCAGTGTATTGGTAGCCACCTTGATGCGCGTGGCAGGATTGACACTGGAAACAAGCACAGGTTGGCTGGCAAACGACTTGAACATCCATCGGGACAGGGCGCTGGTGCGATTGACATAACGATTGTATGCCCACAAGCCCACAGGAAACGGCGTACGATGATAGGCATCTCCGAACAAGGCATTATTGGGAGCATATTCCAACACTGCATTGACCTCCTCACGGGCAATCTCCAAAGCCAGTAGTTCCTTACGAGCTTCTTCCTTATCCACGGCAGGTGTACTTGCAAGGGCAGTGGAATCAGGAAGAAGAGGAGACTTGCCACTGAGAACCTCATCTACTCGCTGTACAGACTCTGCAATGGCCACAATAACACCAGTAGAATCCTTACTGCTTTTCTTCTTATGTTTACGGTCTTGAGGGTAAGTGATATCTTTTACACCCGTATACAATATCTCTCCTTCAGGAAGATGGCTGGTAGTAGAACAAGCCGCCAACAATAGCAGAAAAGCTAGAATAATCAGAAATTGATAACTGCAGGCTTTCATGAAGACATTCATTCTTTTACAGACGGATAATCAACGGACTTACGGCGAGGACGCAGGAATAGGTCTCCGAAACGACTGGACTTGTTTCGCCACACGAAACCAGCACCTGCCGACGAATAGGTTCCCTCCAAAGGATCCTGCGAATCATTATCATAGAAAAGACGTACATAACGGGTAGCATTGCGGTCAATGCGGTATTCCAAAGATATATTGTCAATAAAACTTTGGTTGGTACTTCCTTCCTTGGCTCCCGCCGATACCTTGCCTCCTATAATAAAGGTGACACGGTCGTTCCACAAACGCTTGGCAAACTGGAAGGAATAATCGGTCTGGGCATTGCCAGTAGCAGTGGTAGATCCTTCCACTCCTACACTGAGATCAATGGTCTTAAGAGCATTGCCTACCAGATTCTGAATCTCACTCTGCAGGAAGCTGTTCAATGCATTATTGGCCTTGAACGAGGACTTATTGGTACCTGACAAATACATGCCTGTCACCAACATGCTTACAGCCATCTTGCCACGGTCTTCCTCTGACATGGCTGCCAACTCGTTCTGAATAGTCAAATCTTCGGGGGATTCTATAATAAACTTCATACCCATGTTCTCCAATGTCTGGGAAATAGCCACACCTACATTGAAAGTTACCATACGGGTAGTGCTGCCACCATCATTGACAGAGGCACGGGTAGTTTCCAAAGCTGTAATATGAAGAGTGGGATTATAAGGCGAACCCGTAAAGGTAACATAGTTGTCACCACTGAACTTGAAAGTCTTCAACGGAATGACCGGCAACTCATACTTCATCTCACCGTCCAGCATCTTAAAGGTTCCCAGCAGGGAAATGTCACCACTAGGCAAATATTTCATGGTAAGATGGCCTCCACCCCGACAACGTACATAACTGTCTCCATCCGCGCTCAATTCCACAAGCATCTTGGAAGACTCATCTACCTGCATGTCTAGTGTCATCATGATATTGCCAGAAGGCAACTCTTCACTTTCTACCCGGACGGTATCTTCGAAATCCACAAATTCCACCAAACCTCCCAGCCAATCGTCAACTACCAAAGGTCCTTCTTTCATGATGTACGTAAGGTCGGACTTACCTAAAACATGTAACTGACCTTTGACCAGCAGCATCTGGGTGGTACCTTTCACCTTAAGGTCCATATCCGAATAGACCTTGCCGAAGAGGATACCTTCCGTAGTGCGTGGAGAATTGACAATCATGAAGTCATTAGCCTTCACGCCCAAGTTGATGGATATTTTGTCCAACTGACGGAAGTCTACTGTGCCATGAATGTCAAGAGGATTCTTATTGTCAGTGGAATACATGGAATGGTGGTCAAATTTCAGGCAACTTTCCTTGATTTCCAATGGCTTGTCTTCTACACGCAAACTAACGCCATAAAGAGGGGACAGTACCATCATGGAGTCAGGAACCAGACGCCCATCGAAAAGCATGGCGGATACAGGACCTGTCATACTGACTTCGCCAGTGGCCTGACCATCGAGGGCAAAACTACCATCCTGAGGCAGAAAAGCATTAAGCAGACGGCAGGGGAAACGGTTGAGCATCACCTGAGCATCTATCCTGCCATCAAGAGAATCCGTATAAAGGCCATCCACCTCGGCTACTGACTGCCCGTCACAGGAGACCAAGGCATTGAGATGATAACTGCCGGCAGCCTCTGGCAGGAAAACGAGTTCGGTGTTGAAATCACCCATATCGTAAGTACCGTAATGGAAACGGGAAATCTCCAAAGCACCTGATGCGGAAAAACTGCCTTGCTGACGGATGACATGGAAGTCTCCGCCCAAGAAACCACTCATGCGAGGCAGATAGGGGAATACACTGCAAAGCTCCTCTATATTCACATGACTGAGACTCACTGTAATGTCATTGACAGAATCTGCACGTTCGGCATTGATTTTCAAACCTGTCATATCGTCGGCCAACAAGTCTACATTCGCCTCTAGCTGAAGGTCGGGACTGATAGTGATATAATTGTCCGTGTTGACCTTGAATTTCCGATAGGCAATAACAGATGTTTCAGGGAATACATGCAGAGAAAAACAGTGCTGGGGAGTCATCTCTCCCTTCAACCCAAAATGAATACCATCCTTCCCCTTGGCATCCTTGAACCGAGACTCCAAACTCAATGCCCCGTTCATAAAGGAGCCGTCCAGATAGACCTTGAACTTATTGGGATTCTTGCGTGAGGTATTCTCCACAGCACAATGAAGCTGTAAGGCCGAAGTATCTTGGGTAATGATAGCCGTGGTCTTGTCAAGCAACAGATTGCCCGTTCGCAGCGAAGCCACCTCCAACTGTCCGTTAAGTCCTGTTTCAGGATAAGCCTTGAGGTCCATCCGAGCATTATCAAAGGTATATCCATATATTTTCAACAACTGGGCC
>JALERS010000149.1 GCA_022763905.1 Prevotellaceae bacterium
TTGACATAATACTACACGTTTTAATTGTTAATTACGTGTAAGTAAATCTATATCATGTCATCTTTTGCTTAGCACCGATGACTCTTTTTCTTTCTATCGTGAATAAAATCTACTGACCTGATTACAGTTGACAAAATCATCTACGAAAGTCAAAAAAAAGTTGGCGCCACTCTTCATGCAATTTGTGGCTGCCTCGCTTGTCAAATAGAAAGAACGTGTCTGAAGTTGGTAATCAATAGCGGACTAGGATAGTCCCATGCATTTCTACAAAGTTTTTTCCAATGGATAATTCCAAAAGATAAATTTTTTGCAGCATCGCAGAGCTTCTGTTTAGGGAAGGGGTTACACGCGGGAGTTTACTCTTTGCTGTTGTCTTTCTGCTCCTGTTCCAATACGTAAGGGATGCGGAAGGCTGTGTAGATTTCCAAAAGACCAGCAATGGCCAAGCTGACCATCCACTCATTATGATACAGAAATCCGAGTGATAATTCAGCTACTTCCATCAATACACCTGTGAGTAACAGAAAGAATGCTCCCAATAACTGCTGACGGCGCAACCGACGCAACACTACATTTTTGCCTTCGTAACGTTGTGCCATCTGCATGGAAGCAAACATACAAGCCCCTATGCTATATACAATAATGCCCCAACGGGTGGATGCCTGCCATAACAAAACGCCTGCTATAAGTAGCAAAGCACCAATACGATAAATAAAGTTCTGTAAGGGGGATAGGGTGTTCATGTCTTCAATGGATGTGCCGACAGGTAAGGGAAAAGGTCCGTCATTTAATGATAAAGATGTCTTCGTTGGGTCGTTTCATGAAATAACGCTCCCTTGCCAACCGCTCCATGGCATTCGGTTTCTCATTGAGTTCCTGCAATAAGCGGGTGTCTTCCTGATAGAGGTCTTTCCAATGCTGCACTTCATCTTCCAAATGACGGATTTCTTCCATCAGTAAAAAACGGTGATAATAACTGTTAGGATCAAGGAATCCGCCAAATACCACAAATAATATGGTGGCCACCATATAAGCATGACGGCCAGTCCAATGCCACATTTTTAGGAATAGATGGGAAATACTTTTCATGGATACTTGACGGAATAGGTCTGATGAAGCCTTGAGAGGAAGGAGGGCTGACCATTCTCCTGCCATAGGCATTCTGTTTGCAAAGTTATATATAATGGTGTTACCAATCAAAATTTTGACTATTCATTTTTCTGTCCTCCACGGAAAAATACTTATTTTTGCCACTTCTTCAGAAGTAACAACTTTAGCCATGACCATGACCGAAGTAGGAAACCGCATGAGGATAATAGCCATTTAGTGTACTGACCAGTGGATAGTAATAGATATTTGGCCCTATGGGAAAAATGGACAGGCATATGTCTGCCCGTCTTGCAACGTATATTCTCCTGGCTGATGAACGGGGTGGAATGGCTCGCCCGTCCCTTAGTAAGCAATGGGACATTGGTATGTGTCCTGTTCCTGTTGTGGGGAATAGGTGTATGGAGAGAGGCTGAGTATGAGGTGGAAACAGGTATTCATGCTCGCCATATGCTATTGGATGTCTACCTGCTGTGTGTGTTGCTGAAACTGCTGCCTGAAAGGTGGTGCAGGATGACAAAATGGGCTATATATATAGTGGTGTATCCAGTGACTTTCTTTGAGGTGTTTCTCATGGAGCGTTTCCGTATTATCTATACTCCGACCAGCATCAACCTTTGGCGGGAAACCACCTGGCAGGAAAGCCGAGAATTCTTTCAGTCATACCTCGAGGGCACTGCCCTGTGGGTAACCCTGGGTCTATGTGCTGCTCTTCTGATGATTCACTTTTTGCTGACAACCTTCTCCCGATGGTGGAAAACACGGGAACAGAAGGGAGGTTCTTTTCTTCAACGGGTTACTGTAAGACTGATAGCGACAGCTGTAGTGTTGGTCTGTGCGGAATGTCTGCCTGTGGCTTGTCATGAAAAAGCAAAGATTTGGCGTTTCTTTACTGATGATGAACAGGCTGAGAAGACTCGTTGGGAAATATTCTATTCTCCTGTTTACCGTCTGGCATATTCCTGGCGCATGTTGAAGATAGCCGATAAGGATCTTTTAGTATTACGCAGGAATATGAAGCAGGTAGAAGTGGACAGCTGTGTGACAGGACTGCCTCACATTGTTCTGGTAATAGGAGAGAGTTATAGCAAGCATCATTGCCAGTTGTTCGGTTACCGTTCTCCGACTACTCCATTGATGGACAGTATGCGCCGGGAGGGATGTCTGATTCCCTTCGACAATGCTGTGACACCTTGGAATCTTACTAGCCGCGTCTTCAAGAGTCTGCTCTCCACCTCCCGTCTGGATAGTACAACGAAGTGGACTGATGGGGTGCTCTTTCCTGTTGTGTTGCGCAAGGCAGGTTACAGAGTCAGTTTCCTTACCAATCAGTTCCTGCGCTCGCAGCATCAGAATGGGGTGGATTTCAATGGTAGTTTCTTTCTCAACGACCCTGAACTGGATACCCTCTGCTTTGATGTCAGGAACGACAGGGTGTACCCGCTTGACGGTGATTTCATCAAGGAATATGAAAAATGCAGGCCGACGGAGAAGGAGGTGGTGATATTCCATCTTTATGGTCAGCATACTCTGTATAGTCGCCGCTATGACAAGCGCCATGCATATTTTACAGCCGACAGTATACGGCGCAAGAACCTGACTCCTTACAGAAAGCAGATAGTGGCCGACTATGATAATGCTACCCGTTACAACGATGAAGTATTCAAAAATATCTGCGATTACTTTATTGACAAGGATGCTGTCATTGTCTATCTGAGTGATCATGGTGAGGAGGTATTTGACTATATCAGAATGTTTGGCAGGACTCCGGGTGACCATATTGATGCTTCCATTGCTCATTATGAATTCGAAATACCCATGATGATGTGGTTTTCTCCTTCTTTCCGACAGGAACATCCTGACATCGTGAATCGTGTACGTCAGGTGAGGCATGCCCCCTTTATCTCCAGCAATCTCTCACAGCTTATTTTCGGGTTGGCTGGCATAAGAGGAAAATGGTATGATTCAAGCAGAGATATCCTCTCTTCTGACTATTCTCCAGGACCTCGCCTGCTAAAAGGCCAATTGTCCTATGACAGTATCATGGCAGGCAGTAGGTACGATAAGAAAAAAGTGAAATCTTCCCCAAACGACAAGAAATGAATCGGACGTATTCCTTCGCACAGATACAGACCTTCAAAGGATTGGCTATCTTGATGATTGTATTGCACAATTTCTGCCATCTGCTTCCTGGTGCAGCGGTAGAAAATGAGTATGTGTTTTTAGCAGAACGCACTTGGCGTTTTTTCTCTCTTCTGTCGGAGGGCAATCACGTAGGATTGAACCTTTTCTCCTATATAGGTCATTATGGTGTTCCTCTCTTCCTTTTTGTCAGCGGATACGGACTGGTGCGAAAGTATGAGCAAACTTCCCCTATGGGTATCAGCATAGCAGGATTTATGGGCAAGCATGCTGTTAAGCTCTGGTGGCTACTCGTCCCGGGACTTCTGGTCTGGTTGCCTAGCGATTTGTTTCTGCATCATGGAGAGTGGGCGCACAAATGGACTGACGTGGTATATATGCTTGCCTACATCAGCAATCTTTTTCCCCATCCTGACCTGCTACTAGGTCCGTGGTGGTATTTCTCTCTGACGATGCAGTTGTATTTCATCTATCGCCTGTTTCTGTACCGACGCTCTGACGTATGGCTTTATGGCGTGACACTTGTCTGTCTGCTACTGGAATTGTATGCTCTGTCTGTGGAAAATATGCCAATGCTCAACTATTTGCGTTACAATGCCGTGGGATCTGTACTTCCCTTTGCCTGCGGCATCCTGATAGCCAGAAGAGGATGTGTGATATCAGGTAAAGGAATGTGGCTGGCATGGTTGGGGCTGGTGGCGAGCTGGACTGACGGACTCCTATGGGCCTTCTCTCCGCTCTTCTGTATATGGGCTGTCATACCCCTTTTGGACAAGCAGGGTGTATGGGGGAATGTTCTGGGAAGTATCGGACAGTTGTCTGCCTACGTGTTTGTAGTGCATCCCATTGTGCGTCCCTATTTCCTGCAAGCCGTGAAGGAGGGCTGCTCGGTCTATTTATCATTGGCGGGTTACCTGTTCCTGACCTTCTTGTTGGCGCTGGGTTTTAGATGGCTGATTGCCAAGATGAAGACTAGCCTGCAACGGTTTGTGGCTTAGTAAGGCTTATCTGGACTAGTGCATTCAATAGAGGACGATACGAAAGCAAAAGGAAATGTTGTGACCATTTGGATAACTCATTATGATACATTTTGTGCAAATACAAGGTGTATTTCCATAGAATATAGTATCTTTGCTACGAAAATGACTAAATGTGGCCGCCTTCAAGGGGGCGATATTCAAGTATAATCATCTGTATATGGAATTACCAATGATTACTGCCCAAGAGGCAGCGGCATATATTCAGCATCAAGATATTGTGGCATTGGGAGGCTTTGCTCCTTCAGGTACCCCCAAAGCCATCGTGTTGGCCATTGCTGACAAAGCCAGGAAAGAGCATGAACAGGACAGGCCCTTCCGTATCAACTTGTTGACAGGTGCTTCCATTGCTGACAGCAGCGATGGGGCATTGGCGGAAGCTGAAGCAGTGGACCGTAGATTTCCCTTTTGTGCCAGCCGTGCCATACGCTCTGCCTACAATAAGGGAAAGGTAAAATTTGCCGACCCTAACCTCAGCCAGCTTGCTTCGCTGATGCGCCAAGGTGTCTATGGCGTTCCCGACTGGGGTATCCTTGAGGCAGCTGTCATAGAAAAGCACGGGGATGTATGCCATGTCTACCCTACAACGGGGGTGGGTGTAGCTCCTACTATATGCCGTTTGGCGGATAAGGGGATATTCATTGAGCTGAACGAATGGCATGGCAATGCTGTCTGCGGACTGCATGACATATACGAGATAGAGAACATAGGGTCTAGGACTACTGTAGGTATCACTTCACCCATGCAGTGTATAGGGCGACCCTATCTGGAGGTAGAAACCTCCCGAATAAAAGGTGTGGTGGAGTGTTGTATGCCTGACGAGCCCAGCGCCATCAATAATCCCGGGGAAACTACAGAACTGATGGGGGCGCATGTAGCTGAATTTATTCAGTGGAATATGGACAAGGGTATTTTGGACAAGAACCATTTGGTATTCCAAAGCGGTGTGGGCAGTGTGGCCAATGCCGTCATGGGGGCCATGGGAAGAAATGCTTCCATTCCTGATTTCTCACTCTATACGGAAGTATTTCAAGATGAACCTCTGCGGCTGTTGCGTGAAGGGAGGGTAAAATGTGTGTCTACGGGTGCGCTTACCCTTTCTCCTGAAGACTTGCAAGCACTCTATCGGGAGATTGACCATTATAGGAATCGTATTGTCGTACGTCCATCTGAAATCTCCAATTGTCCGGAAGTAATTGCACGTCTAGGTATCTGTGCCATGAATACCGCCTTGGAGGTAGATATTTATGGACATGCCAATTCTACCAAGGTGTGTGGTAGTATGATGATGAATGGGGTGGGAGGTTCTTTGGACTATACTACATCGGCCGCTTTGTCCATCTTTACTTGCACATCGACCGCCAAGGACGGCAAGATATCCAGTATTGTGCCCTTCTGTTCACATGTAGACCATACCGAACATCATGTGGATGCTATAGTTACCGAGTATGGTGTGGCAGACTTGAGAGGATTGGTGCCAGAAGAACGTACACAAGCATTGATTGCCATTGCCCATCCTGACTATCGTCCTTTATTGGAGGAATATTGTCGCCTCAGTCGACAAAAAGGTGGACAGACACCGCATGTGTTGTCTGCGGCATTTGCCATGCATGACACCCTCATGAGAAAAGGGGATATGCGGTTGACTGACTGGAATGAATATATTCTCTAGGAATACTTACTTCTGGAAATCATCTGTTGAGACATGAAGGGACGGCTATGGGCATCAGTCTATCCATAGCGTGCGATGGGGCTTGCGGGGCATAGGAGCCGGCAAGGGGCCGTCAGCAAATCCCAAAGCCAGATGACCGATACCTTCATAGCGGTCAGCCTCGATATTCAGACTGCGTAACCATTCTTTCCATTCAGGCAGGGCAAATGTTTCCTTAGCCCTGTTGATCCAACAGGAGGCCATTCCCAACCGATGGGCTTCTAGCATCATGTTGCCCAAAGCCAAAGCTCCGTCGCATTCATAAGTTCGTTTTGTAGTGTCGCCTAAGACGATAATGATGACAGGTGCTCCGTAAAAAGGGTCGGAGTCAGTACCCATAATCTGTGCATTGATATGACGGAGACGCTCCTGTATTTCGGGATTCATGACAGTCAGTATCAGCCAAGACTGGCCGTTATGGCCAGATGGGGCATACAACCCCGCCTGAATAACCTGTTCCACCAATGGACGAGAGGGTACTTGTGTGGTATACTTGCGGCAACTGCGACGGGTAAAAATAGGAAGATTCGGGGATATATCGGGTATCATATGGGAAGGAAATGAAAGGGTTGAAGATAATCAAGGTAATAAAAAAGACACCACTTTGGTAGTGATGTCCCTTTTATTACCATTGTAAGGTGATGATGGTCTATCAAGCTTCGGGAGCAATGGCGCCAGAAGGACATACATCAGCGCATGTGCCGCAATCTACACAAACATCAGGGTCAATGGTATACTTGGTATCACCTTCGCTGATAGCGCCTGAAGGGCATTCTCCGATACATGTGCCACAAGCGACACAATCATCATTAATTACATAAGCCATAGTAGTTTCTTTTTTGATGTTGAACAAATTTTGCGCAAAGTTACACTTTTGTGCTGATTAATGCTGTCTGTTGGAATAAAATATTGCAGGTTGGCTGTTTTTTTCCTGTTTTCAAGGCTCCTGATGACAAAGGTGTCTTGAGAAAGCAATGGAAACCATCAAATTTTTTTTCTTCCCGTTTGCTGTGTGAACTCTCTTATTTTTCTTATTTTTGTAAAAGGGAAAGGCTGTTTTTGAAGCCTGCCAACAAGCATCTCACTATTATGCAGGATTACATACATTTACACGTACATACTCATTACTCTATCTTAGACGGAATGTCTAAGATTCCGCAACTGGTGGACAAGGCCATTGCTGACGGCATGAAAGGCATGGCCATTACGGACCATGGCAATATGTTTGGCATTAAGGAACTCTCCGACTATGTCGGTTCTGTCAACAAAAGACGAAAGAAAGAGGGCAAGGAACCTTTCAAACCCATCTTCGGATGTGAGATGTATGTGGCAAGACGAAGCAAAGAGGATAAGGATAAGGATGCTGGAGACAGGGGGGGCTATCACTTGATAGTGCTCGCCAAGAATTTTAACGGCTATCGAAATCTTATCAAGCTTGTGAGCCGCTCTTGGGTGGATGGTTTCTACGGTCGTCCTCGTACGGACAGGAAAGATTTGGAGGAACTGCATGAGGACCTGATTGTCTGCTCTGCCTGTATAGCAGGTGAGGTGCCTGCCAAGATACTGGCTGGTGACATGAAGGGGGCACGTGAAGCTCTAGAGTGGTATAAGAGGGTATTTGGAGATGACTATTATCTTGAACTCCAACGTCATGAGGTAACAGACCCCAATATAAGAGCCAACCGAGAAACTTTTCCTCTTCAGCAAAGAGCCAATAAGGAGCTGGTATTACTGGCTAAAGAATATGGAGTCAAACTGGTTTGTACCAACGACAGCCACTTTGTAGACCAAGAAAATGCCGAGGCCCATGACCATCTGCTTTGTCTGTCTACTGGCAAGCGGCTGGATGATCCGACCCGTATGCTCTACTCAAAACAGGAATGGTTCAAGACTCAAAAGGAGATGAATGATATCTTCGCAGATATTCCTGATGCTTTGGCCAATACACTGGAGGTGCTGGACAAGGTGGAGTTTTATAGTATAGAAAGTGACCCTATTATGCCTTTCTTCCCGATTCCAGTGTCTTTTGGTACAGAAGAAGAATGGCGAAAGAAGTTTACTGAAGAGCAACTTTTCAAGGAGTTTACCAGTGACGAGAACGGAGAAAATCAACTTCCGCGGGAAGAAGGAGAACACAAGGTCCATAAACTTGGCGGCATTGACAAACTGTACCGTATCAAACTGGAAGCCGATTATTTGGCAACGCTGGCCTATCAAGGTGCCAAACGTCTATATGGTGATCCTGTTCCCAAGGAGGTGGATGACCGTATCAGATTTGAACTTCATATCATGAAGACCATGGGATTTCCAGGTTACTTCCTTATTGTACAGGACTTCATCAACTCGGCACGCAATGAGTTGGATGTATGGGTAGGACCTGGACGTGGTTCGGCAGCAGGGTCCGTAGTGGCCTACTGTCTTGGCATTACCCGTTTGGACCCCATGAAGTATGACTTGCTTTTTGAACGTTTTCTCAATCCTGACCGTGTGTCCCTGCCAGATATCGATACTGACTTTGATGATGATGGCAGAAGCAAGGTACTTCAATGGGTTATGGAGAAATATGGACATGAGAATTGCGCCCACATCATTACCTATAGTACGATGGCCACCAAGAATTCTCTTAAGGATGTGGCTCGGGTAGAAGAGGTGTCGATAGAACGCTCCAATGCTTTATGTAAGGCTATTCCTGATCGACTGCCTGATGGTATGAAACTCAATCTGACCAATGCTATCAAGTGTACACCCGAACTGATGGAGGCAGAGAATTCAAGTGATATCAGAGAACGTAATACCATAAAATATGCCCGTATGCTGGAGGGTACGGTAAGGGGGCTGGGTATCCATGCCTGCGGATTCATTATCTGCCGTGACCCTATCTATGAACATGTACCCGTGTCAACAGCTGATGATCCGGATTTTCCTAATATCAAGACTACGGTCACCCAATATGACGGTCATGTCATAGAATCTACCGGACTTATCAAAATGGACTTCTTGGGCTTGAAGACGTTGTCGGAGATGAAGGAGGCCTGTCGTGTTATCAAAGAGGCTCATGGTGTGGAGATAGATTTGGACAATATCCCCATTGACGACGAACTGACTTATCAGCTCTATCAAGAGGGAAAAACCATAGGTACTTTTCAGTTTGAGTCTCTAGGTATGCAGAAATATCTGAAGGAACTGCATCCTACTGTGTTTGAAGATCTCATTGCCATGAATGCTTTGTATCGTCCCGGACCGATGGATTATATCCCTTCCTTCATTGCCAGAAAGAATGGCAGGGAAGAGATTAAGTATGATATCCCCGTCATGGAGAAGTATCTTAAGGATACCTATGGCATTACGGTCTATCAAGAACAGGTGATGCTCTTGTCCCGACTGCTGGCTAACTTTACCCGTGGAGAAAGTGACGCACTGCGAAAGGCCATGGGAAAGAAGAAAAAGGACATCGTTGACAAGATGAAACCTAAATTTATTGAAGGAGGTAAAGCCAATGGTCATGACCCGGAAATCCTTGAAAAAATATGGAGTGACTGGGAAAAATTTGCTTCCTATGCGTTCAATAAGTCACATGCGGCCTGCTATTCCTGGGTGGCTTACCAAACTGCCTATCTGAAGGCACATTATCCTGCCGAATTCCTCTCAGCACTTCTAACACGTAGGAAAAACGATATCAAGGAAGTGACAAAACTCATGGACGAATGTAAAAGCATGGGAATTGCCACCCTGTTGCCTGATGTCAACGAAAGTCATGGAGACTTCGGCGTGAATGCACAGGGGGGAATACGTTTCGGTCTGTCGGGTATCAAGGGCATGGGAGCAGCGGCTGCCCTCTCCATCATTGAGGAAAGAAACAATCATGGACCATATAAGACCATCTATGACTTTATGGAGAGAACCAATTTCTCTCAGGTCAATAGAAAATGTCTGGAGACGCTGGCGCTGAGTGGTGCCTTTGACGGATTCAAGGATATCAGCAGGGAACAGTATCTGGAACCAATGCCTGGTGGAGGTGTATTTCTGGATGCCCTGATGCAATATGGATTGGCTTGGCAACGGGACAAGGCTTCCAATACCCTCTCGCTGTTTGGGGAGATGGAGGAATTCAAAATCACGCGTCCTACACCTCCTCATGTGGAACATCCATGGTCGGATATGGAGCGTCTTAATAAGGAAAAGGAACTCATAGGTATCTACATGTCGGGTAATCCGCTGGATGAATATGCACTGGTGCTGGAAACAAAATGCAACTTGTCATGTGCTCAATTAGGAGAACTGAAGAATGTTCAAGGGTCACAAGTGTACTTCGGAGGTATTGTCAAGGATGTACGTGAAGGCATTTCACGCAATAGCAACAAACCCTATGGGGCTATTACTATGGAGGATTTCTCAGGAGAAGGTACCTTCGTTCTCTACGACGCAGAATGGGCCAACAATAAAGGAGCCTTTCAGAGGAATGTTGCCATTATGGTAAGAGGTTCGCTGACGCCCTTGAAATGGGATGAAACCAAAAAGCGTTTTTCTATAGCAGGAATTGATTATCTGTCTGATTTGAAGGAGAATATAAGTAGCATCTGTCTGAGTATGCCCTATTCGATGTGGGATGAATGGCAGATGAAAGAGTGGCCTGAACTGTTGCCTATGTTGGAACAGGATGGCAATGTTGAATTGCATATGAAGATGAGAAATCCCATATCGGGTTCTGTCTTGTCTTTCAAGGCAGCAAAGCGCATTGAAATTACTAGAAAATTGATTGACCTGTTGAAATCACTGAATATTAAATTTGAGATTGAGTAGGTATAAAACTGACTCTATTATCCCCTTAGTCCATGAAAGCGATTACAGATATAAAGGAACTTAGAGGAATCCAGCTGGATTTGCTGGAGGAAATTCACCGTTTCTGTCAAGAGCATCATATAGTATATTACCTTTCAAGTGGTACTTTGCTGGGCGCGGTACGTCATGGTGGATATATCCCTTGGGATGATGATATTGACCTGTATATGCCCAGGGAGAGTTATGAAAGGTTTGTGAAAGAATATACGGATACGGAAGGAAGATTTACTTTGATGGAACCTCGTCGTTCCAATCATTACTTCTATACCTTTGCCAAACTGACCGATAGCAGGACAATGATGGTGGAAGACAGTTATACGTCTTATCCTATTGGGGTATATGTGGATATCTTTCCCTTGGATTATGTCACTGAATGTCTATGGAAACGCCGTTGGATATTCTGGCTCAAGCGTAAGTTGTTTTGTATTTATGCAGACAAATGTCTTCCTCTTCTGGTAGATTACAGTCCATGGCATGTCTTCAAACGTGGTGTATGCCAACTGATGCCTTTCAGGGCTTCTGTGTTGAGGAAATGGTTGATGGACTTGGCATTCCATAAACAGCCTACCCGATGGGTATGCAATATGACCGAGGTCGGTCCTTCAGTCAAAGGATGCTTTCCTGCAGAATGTGTGACTGAGGATGTTGATATTATCTTTGAAGGAAAATGTTTCAAGACCATGAAAGGTTTCACGGAATACTTGAGCCGTACATATGGGGACTATATGAAACTTCCTCCCGAAAACCAGCGACAGATACATCATTTTGAAGCCTATTGGCGATAAGAGCCGGATTAGTAGAAATTGAGAGGTTTCAAAGGGTTTTAGAAGGGTATCTCATTGTGTCTGTCAGATATCCTGACAGTCCAATAAAAACGGGACAGCACATAACCTTTCAAATAGGTATCTGCTGTATTTAGAAAAAGAAGAATGGGGAGCTAAAAAATCCGTTCCCTATTGCTTGTGGCAAAAGAGAACGGAGGCATGATAACAGAATGAACAAGGAAAGCTATAAGGCTTGTCTTGATATCTGAAAGAAACAATCAGAACAAAGCAGTCAGTTTGTCTTCCAGCACATTGGCGGCAACAGCACCAATACTCTTGTCCTTGACTTCATCTCCAACTAGAAAGAAGATGGCGGGTATGTTGCGGATACCAAATCGGCTGACAAGTTCTTCATTGGCATCTACATCACATTTGCCTACAAAGGCTTGCCCTTCGTATTTCTTGGCAAGTGCCTCAACAGTGGGAGCCATGTGGCGACAAGGACCACACCATTCAGCATAGAAGTCAATGAGAATGGGTTTACCTTGAGCAGTATATTCTGCAAAGTTTTGGTCAGTAAATTGAATTTCCATGATGTTATGATTAAAGGGTTATTGTAATTTTCTGAGTGTATCAATCAACAGATTATTCTCCTCAGTACCATGAATGGCAATGCGGATGTGTTCTGTATTTTCCAGTCCGTGCTTGCTATGGCAGTCCTTGATAAGGATATTGGCATTTTCCAGCAATTTGCAGGTAAGTGCGGATGTTGTCCAGGGTGCAAGTACCTTACAGAGGAAATAATTGGCTTGTGAAGGATAGACCTTGAGGAAGGGGATAGTCTTCAACTGAGCCTCGAAGCGCTTTCTTTCTATAACAAATTTCCTACAGGCATCTTTATAGAGATATTCATATTTGTTGAATATCTGCATATAGAATTCAGCCATCGAATTGATATTCCAAATGGCTACACTCTTTCTGGACTTTTGGATGAGGTCCTCAGAGGAAGAGGCCATGATGCCCAATCGCAAGCCTGGTACGCCATATGACTTACTGATACTCTTGATGACAATGAGGTTGGGATGCTGTTCAAGTATCTGGTTCTGCAATAGGCTGCTTGTTTCCCAATGGTCACTGAAATCTACAAAACTTTCATCAACTATGACCTGAATCTTCTGTCTTTCGGCCCATGAGCAGAAGCCCAGAATGTCAGTAACCGGGAGCATGTGTCCGGTAGGATTGTCGGGATTGACCAGCAACATGGCTGATAACTGGTGGGCAGTACAATGGTGCTTGATGTCATCAATGGAATAACTGAAGTCTTCTTTGGTGGGCAGGAAGGGAACAATGGATGCTGATGGCAAACGATTGGGGTATTCTTCAAATGTGGGATAGACTATACCCGTTTTGCCTTGCATCTGCTCCATGAGACATTTGATAAGTTCTGCAGCTCCATTGCCGATAGTGACATATTCGCTCTTGATGCCGAAATACTTGCCAGCCAAAAGACTATTGATGCCCATTCCTGAAGGATAGTCTCTCAATAATATCTCAAAATTGTTTTTCATCTCTTCTATCATGCGCTGTGGCGGGAAGTAGGGATTGACTAGCAGACAATAGTCCTTGATGCCAGGGAATCGCCAATAGCCACCAAACCGACGGGATAGGTCTGTCAATCGAGAAGGGGTATCCTTGAAGAGAGTAGAAGCAGTATTCAAATCTTGTACATCATCAATTTCATACCAGTTTTCGTCTCCTATGGGCAAAGCCTTGATATCCGAGTTACTTAGGAAAGTGATGACACGCAATACCTGTTCATAATACTCGTTATTGCCCAAGGCCTTGCAGTAAGCTTCAAGGAAGGGTACATACTTGTGTGTGGAAAATTCCTTGCTGAACTTGTAGATATTGACGGTCTTGTAATATTGGTCCACCTCTTCATACTTAAAGGCTTGTCTTGTGATGAAATTGACAATATTGTTGTCCTCATCCAGTTTCACTACAGTGCCATCCATCCATGATTTGTATTTGGCCACCAATGCCAAGTTGGGGTAGGGATGTTCTACTATTTTCTGCAGCATTACCTCTTCAAAGATGAGGTCAGACTCCAGCAACAAGGTATCGTCTTCTTCCATCCTGTCCTTGACCAAAGAGAGAGAATAGATATTGTTGGTCTTGTCATAGATGGGGTTGTTGACAAACTCCAAAGGCGCTGCAGGATAATGTTCCTGCAGGTAGGACATGAGGTTGTCTCCTTTGTAGCCTACGACAATAATCACTTTGTTCAGATGCAGGCGGAGAAGCTGGTTCAGCATTCTGTCAATGAGTTTGACCCCATTGACCTCGACCATGCACTTGGTACTGTTCTGGGTGTATTCGCCAAGACGGCGCCCCATACCTGCTGCTAGAATAATGGCTTGCATGAAGAAGGAGAATAAATTATTGCAACTGACGGACGGCCTCGTCGATTCTACGGAAGGCTTTTCGGATATTATCCTCGCTGGTGGCATAGCTCATGCGGATGCATTCATCGTCTCCGAATGCCTTTCCTCCTACGCATGCCACATGACCTACCTCTAAAAGGTAGATGGCGAGATCCATACTATCTTGGATAACTTTCCCGTTATGCTGTTTGCCGAAAAGGGCGGACACTTTTGGGAAAATGTAGAAAGCACCTTGTGGCTCGTTCACTTCAAAGCCGGGAATCTGTCTTGCCAGAGAGACAATGAGGTCTCTTCTGCGTAAGAAAGCCTGACGCATATCTTCAACACACTGCTGGTCTCCATCAAAAGCTGCCTGTGCAGCTATTTGACTGACAGAGCAAGGACCGCTGGTATACTGCCCTTGGAGTTTGTTGCAGCCTTTTACAATCCAAAGGGGAGCAGCGATGAAACCGATTCTCCATCCGGTCATGGCATAGGCTTTGGAGACTCCGTTGACTATTATAGTACGCTCCTGCATGCCTGGTTCTTTAGCAATGCTAGCCGATTGTCCGCAATAGTTGATATGCTCGTATATTTCGTCAGAGAGGGTAATGACATTTTCGTGCTTCATCAGTACCTGAGCCAATGATGCCAGTTCGTCCTGTGTATAGACGGCACCGGTAGGATTGCTGGGTGAACACAATATAAGGACACGTGTCTTGGGGGTGATGGCAGCCTCGAGTTGTTCAGGTGTCATCTTGAAACCTTGTGAAATGTCAGCTTTTACTATGACAGGTGTACCTCCGGCCAACTTGACCATCTGAGGGTAACTTACCCAATAGGGGGCTGGGATAATTACTTCATCACCTTCGTTAACCAATGCCATGATGGCATTGCACACACTCTGTTTGGCACCATTGGAGCATAATATCTGTTCTGAAGTATATTCCAAACCATTTTCTCTCTTGAGTTTGTTGACGATGGCTTGACGCAGGGATGGATATCCTGGTACAGGTGAGTAGTGGGAGAAATTGTCATCAATGGCTTTGTGAGCTGCCTGCTTGATGGATTCCGGTGTGTTGAAATCGGGTTCTCCGATACTTAGGTTAATGACATCGATTCCCTGTGCCTTCAGTTCATTGCTTTTTTGTGCCATGGCCAGTGTGGCAGAAGGTTCCAGTCTGTTAAGACAATTGGATAATTGTGTATTCATTGTTGCTTAAATAAGGATGACGAAGTAAGGATGATTGCTTGGATGGAATTAGTCTCTTGACTTGCCGAAAAATCTGAGCAGATACAGGAACAGGTTGATAAAGTCCAAATATAGGGTTAGACTACCCAAAAGCGCAAGTTTCTGAGTGGACTCGTTGACATCATCACCGTATACCAAGAACATCTGTTTGATTTTCTGGGTGTCATAAGCGGTAAGTCCTACGAATATAATGACTCCGATGATACTTATAATCCATTGTAGACCATTACTGGCCATGAATATATTGACTACACTGGCGATAATGATTCCTATGAGGGCAAACATGAGATAGCGGCCCATACCCGAGAGATCCTTGCCGGTAGAGTATCCGATGAGGCTCATAGCTCCGAAGGTTCCTGCCGTAATGAAGAAGGTGGATGTGATAGAACTCATGGTATAGGCTAGGAAAATGAATGACAAGGCCACTCCATTGAGTATGCTATAAAGAATGAACATAAGTCCAGCTGTTGCGAATGACATCTTTTGGATTCGCGCAGTCAGAATAATCACCAAGGCTATTTCTGCTATCATAATCATCCAAAGTGAAGAGGATGACGACATGAGAGTAGACATGATACTGCTGTTCTGGGCACAATAAAGTGCTGTAAGACCCGATACGGACAGGGCAAGAGTCATCCAAATATATACTTTGCGCATCAATGCACTGAAAGCAGTGGCTTGATAAATAACTCTCTGATTAGTTTCTTGTTCGTGATACATGGTGTTTCGTTTTTGGGTTAGATGAATTGCTTACTTATTGAAATGTAGTTTGTGTCCCATACGTTCTTTTTTTGTATGGAGATATTTTTCGTTAAAAGGATTGGGGGCTATTTCTATGGGAATGATTTCAGAGACTTCCAGCCCGAATCCTTCCAAACCGACTCGCTTGACAGGATTGTTAGTGATGAGTTTCATTTTTCGGACACCTAGTTTGTGGAGGATTTGAGCTCCGATGCCATAATCACGTTCATCAGGGTCGTATCCGAGATGGATATTGGCATCTACCGTATCAAAGCCTTCTTCCTGCAGTTTGTAGGCGGCAATCTTTGCCATCAGACCAATGCCACGACCTTCCTGGCTTAAGTAGAGAACAACACCTTTGCCAGCTTCGTCAATCATTTTCATGGCCTTGTGTAACTGTTCTCCACAATCGCATCGCTTGCTTCCGAAGATGTCTCCTGTCATACATGAAGAATGGACTCTTACCATGACGGGCTCATTTTCATTCCATTCGCCCTTGATGATAGCAACATGTTCGAGGCCGTTGCTTTTCTGTCGGAAGGGGATGATATGGAAATGTCCGTACTCAGTAGGTAAGTCTACTTTTTCTCCCATTTCAACTAACGATTCGTTTTGAAGCCGATAGGAGATGAGATCCTTGATGGTTATGATTTTTAAATCAAATTTTTTAGCCATCTCGACGAGTTGGGGCATGCGGGCCATGCTGCCGTCTTCATTCATGATTTCCATCAATGCACCGGCAGGGTAGAGACCAGCCAAATGACAGAGGTCAATGCAGGCTTCCGTATGTCCGCTGCGTCGGAGTACACCGTTGTCCTGAGCATAAAGAGGGTTGATATGGCCTGGACGACCAAAGGTATCCGGTGTAGATGTAGGGTCGGCTAATGCCTTGATGGTGGCTGCACGGTCATGAGCGGATACTCCTGTGGTACATCCTTGTAGTTTGTCTACGGTGACAGTGAAGGGCGTGCCAAGCATGGAAGTATTGTTACTTACCTGATGGGGAAGGTCCAGTTCCTTGCAACGTGATTGGGTGATAGGTGCACACAGGACTCCTCGGGCATGAACCAACATGAAGTTGACATCTTCAGGAGTGATTTTTTCGGCTGCGATGATAAGGTCACCTTCATTCTCTCTGTCCTCATCATCTACAACAATGACAAATTTGCCTTCTTTGAAGTCCTTGACTGCATCGTCTATTCTGCTGAGTGGGAATTTCTCGTTTGACATGGTTATTTCTGTTCAGTCAGTTACGGCTGTTATGATTACTAAGGGTTATTCAATTGACTCTCTACCAGAGAGGCTTCTTTTTCTAATTCTTCCCGTATGGTTGAGTTGGTAGTTGCTATCGCTATCATGTCTTTATATAGGATGATACGGAATTTCCATACTCTCCATGCGATAAGAATGCCTATAGGGAACAATAATCCTAATGCAATATTTATGCCATGATAGTGTCGGGCGGGAGAAAGATGTTCAAAGATAAAGAAATCTGGATAGAGATTCATATATGTCAGAATCTTGGGATTTTGGGTGTTAGACAATTCTTCCAGCAACAGGTCAAGCCTATTGGCAATAGACTGTACTTCATCCTCTTCCTGTTTTCTGAAGAAAAGGGAAACGTAGTTGGGTGCTTTGGGAAGGTGGTGCTGAGATATGTAAGACGAGCATTCTTGTGCTATGTTGTCCAGTTCTTCTATGATGATTCTGTAGCGAGGCTGGATGATGACTACGTCCTTGCGGTTATAATGACGCTTGGTATGTATACCCAGGAATCTGCGAAAAACGGTTAAATAGTTATCTGGATTGAAGATAGAGGAATCCTTGTTGGCTTTTGTGGAGAGGAAGAATCCGAAAGGAGCAAGGACCATTGTGCTGATCCACATACCCGTCCATACTGACAAGGCATCGTCTTTGGCAAGTTTCATTCCGGATGTGTTGATGATGTAGTAGGCGATAAAGATGATAACCGAAATGACAGTAGGTACACCAAGACCTCCTTTACGGATAATGGCTCCCAGTGGTGCTCCAATGAATAGAAAAAGCATACATGCCAAAGAAAGAGCAAATTTCTGGTGCCATTCAATGAGGTGTTTCCTCATATTGGTATATCCGCCTTGTGAAATGGGACGTTGCCATTCCAGGTCTTCTTTGATGGTAGATGTCTCACGGTAGACATCCTGGATAACTTGAAGTTTCTGGCTGATGGGAAGGAGGGAATAAATGTTTCTGATACGGGTACCTTGGGACTTGCGGGCTACTTTGCCGGCAGAAATTGAGTCGTCCTTATTAACATGGAGCCGATAGAAGCGTGCATTCAGTCCAGCATAGAATGCTGTTCCGATACTGTCACAACTATTACGGATGGAGTCAGCACCGTGGTCCAATTCCTGGAGGTTTTTGACTCTGGCCATGGAACTGAACATATTTTCGTCCATCATATTGAAATCGGTATCAAAATCAATTAGGATGCGTTTGGTATGAAAAGTTTCCCTGTCATAGGGAACATGGATGCCTGCATTGAATTGAGATGCTGTGGCACGCAGGTTTTCAAACTGTTCTCCATCAAATATTGTAAGTTGTAGAAAATGCTTATCGGCAGTAGTCTCTAGTTTGCCAGAGTCAGCAAGTACAATCTGCGCATTTTCGAACCCCTGGTCCATCTTATAGATGATAAGGTCATAAAGCATACCAGTCTTTGCATTCTTTTTCTGTACATATAGATTGACATTAGGGATACCATTGTAAAAGACTCCTTCTGGTATTTCTATGGCAGGAGATGTCTCCTTCATAGTGGCCAGCATTCTTGTTAGCTGTTTTTGGGCTTCGGGAGAGATGCGGTTTTGGAATAGGAATGAGACACATCCTAGGATGATGCTCAAGATAATACAGGGGCGCATTATCCGCAGAAGGGAAATACCAGCCGACTTCATGGCGGTGAGTTCCAGACTTTCTCCCATGTTTCCGAAAGAAATCAGAGCTGTCAGCAAAATACTGAGTGGTAGAGACATGGGGACTAAGGTAATTCCCATGTACCAGAAAAAGCGAGCCAGAATATCTATGGTAAGTCCTTTTCCTATCAGTTCATCAATGTAACGCCACATAGCCTGCATCATCAGAACGAAGAGGCAGATACAGAATGCTCCCAAGAAAAGCAGAAGGAATTTCTTCAGCACATATAGGTCAAGTTTCTTGATAGGTCCTGTCATGAGGATGTTGAAAGCGGGTTACATAATTAATTGACAAAGATACTACTTTCTTTTGGGAAGTGCATAGGCTGTTGGGGCAAAGTTGATTTTGAGCCCATTTTTTATGATTACTGACAGGGATGGCTTCTTTGGAAATTTCAGTCTGCTATTAAAAAGTAGAAAAATAAACGGTGAAAGTTTGGTGGCATAAAAAAATAGTTCTATCTTTGCACTCGCAAAAGCGGGTCTGATGCAGATGGCGAGATAGCTCAGCTGGTTAGAGCGTCGGATTCATAATCCGGAGGTCGTGGGATCATACCCCACTCTCGCTACAAGAAAAGCCACAACAATCGTTGTGGCTTTTCTGTTGCTACCTTATTATGGTATGCCAATGGAGCCAACCTATCCTTTCAATCCTCTCATAAGGGATGGCTTTCATTCGCACTGGGAGATGGAGGGAATTTCTGGCTCAGTAGAAAATTGAGAGGAGATTGTATGGAATGACTCTATCCATACATTGTGGCAATTGGGGAATATCGGGAAGCCCTCTCTTCCCTTGCCATAGATGGCTCAAAGACTTGCAGGAGCCCTATAAGGGTACTGAATCTCATCAGAAAAACAAATATCTTTTCCGAATCCTCCCAACTCTACTGTGTTGCTCCAGATGAATCCATAGACAGGAAGGCAACAGAGAGAAAGCTTCACGAAAACCCCAATGGAAAAACTATGATTTTACTATGTATTTGTCCCGTATTACTACCTCCCGATGCATAGCAGTTAAGTGATATCTGAGAGTATATTGACTGCGTCCTTTTAGCATCGTTGATTCTTTTAAAAAGCACCGACGATTCTTTTGCTGAGCACCGACGATTCTTTTGCTGAGCACCGTCGATTCTTTTGCTTAGATGTAGTGTACTGATTTTGGTTGACAGTTTTGTTTGTTAAAACTGATGTTGTTTACACTCTTGTTATCTTATTCCTAACAGGGTTGTCAGTTTATGGCCT
>JALERS010000074.1 GCA_022763905.1 Prevotellaceae bacterium
AACTCCTTGTCAGGTAGCTCATCTAAGCTACTATAAATCTCCGTTGCTGTCTGTTCAACTCCTACTACTAAAAAATAATCTAATATTTGTGTCGGTAATACTGCACTTGCTATTGCTTTGATATATTCTTTTGCCATAAAACAAAACTCGTTTTCCCCTCAACTTCTAACTTAATCCCCACTGATTTTCTACTGACCCCCAATATCTTCTGAACCCAACTCAAGCCATTTGTTTGCGCAAGAGCATGAAAAAAGCAGCTAACTTGACGTTAACTGCCTGATTTTCATCGTGGACCAGCCAGGGCTTGAACCTGGGACCTCCAGATTATGAGTCTGTTGCTCTAACCAACTGAGCTACAAGTCCAGGAATTAATGCTCTCTTGAGAGCAGATTCGGGTGCAAAAGTACTGCTTTACTTTGAAATCTACAAGTTTTGAGGGAGTTTTTTCTCCTTTAAGGCAGATGACCTTCAACAGAAAATTCATTCCAGCGAATACTGGATTGTGCTGACAACTCGGATTTTCTTGATGTAAGGAGTATTGCGATCACGATTTTCTATGGAGAACTGTCCTTGTTGTGCAGAAACAATGGCACCTACCTTGCTGTTGGCATCTTCTGCAAACTTCTTGGCAGTGGTTCGTGCATTCTTGTTGGCTTCTTCAACCATGGCAGGCTTGATGTTGTTGAAACCGGTGAATTCATATTGGATAGATGTGATGCTATTTTCATATTCGTCAGTTAGCAGGGCGATGCCTTGTTTCATCAGTTCCTTCTGCTTCCTGATAAGTGAACGTACGCGATCCACATTGTTGGAGGTAACGATGATACAGCTGGTAGCCTTGTAACGGAAATTCATGATTTCATTGCCGTAGTTGTCTGCTTGCCGGTCAGTAATGGTAGGCGGATTGACAATGATTTCCTGTTCCGTGATGCCTCCAGCCTTGAGGAAAGCGATAACAAGGGCGTTCTTCTTTTCCATGTTGGTGTACATGTCAGAAGGGTTGTTGCCGATTTCTTTGTAGATGAGCGGCCAAGTAACTTTGTCGGCTTTTACTTCCCTTTCGGAAAGACCTTTGACCGTAACGGTCCTGTCCATTTCCTTGAATTTCACAATGCCGCTTTTGATGGACATTCCTAACAGGAAGATACCTGTAGCCAAAATGATGGAAGCCCAGACAAGAGAATTTTTCTGCATGGTAAAGGATAATAAAGGGTTAAAACGGATACGTGGGAGCCCAACTTTTTATCTCCACTTTTTCCTGCGGCGTGGTTGGGCTGTTGGTTCATTAAGAGTAGGGTAGCTGATACGGGTATGATAGATGGTCTTCAGACTGGCTACCAGAACCTCTTTAGCCTGCTGGATGTCACGGAAGGTAATGGGACATTCTTTGAAATAGCCGTCGTTGACCTTGGCATCAACTATCTTGTCCACCAATTGACGAATGGATTCGTCATTGATTTCTTTCAAACTGCGGGAGGCAGCCTCTACAGAGTCGGCCATCATAAGAACAGCTTCTTCACGGGTACGAGGATTGGGGCCGGGATAAGAGAAAAGGCTTTCGTTGATGTTGTCGTTAGGATGGTCATTGCGGTATTTGATGTAGAAATAGCCAGCCTTGCTGGTGCCATGGTGGGTGGCGATGAATCCCTTGATGATTTTAGGTAGTCCGTATCTGTCAGCAATGGCCAGACCATCGCTGACATGCTGGATGATAATTTGGGCGCTTCTCTCTTCTGGCAGAACATCATGGGGATTGCTATTGCCCTGATTCTCGGTAAAATAGGTGGGATTCTTCATTTTCCCGATGTCATGATAGAGTGCTCCTGTACGGACAAGTAGCACATCTGCCCCAATCTTGGAAGCTATTTCGCTGGCCAAATTGGCTACTTGCATGGAGTGGTTGAAGGTGCCTTGCGCCTGTTTGGAGAGTTCGCGAAGGAGAGGATGATTGATGTTGGATATTTCTATCAACGTGATGGGAGAGGTGAATCCGAAGACTTTTTCCAAAACGAAGAGGAACGGGTAGACAAAGAGGAGTAGCACTCCGTTGATGGCAATAGAAAGATACCAGGAAGTATCGAGCATCCTCAAGGTGTGTCCTTGGCTGAAATCAATGCCTAGCATAAGCAATGCTGTCAAGGCAGTGGCTAAAAAGGCAGTGTGGATGAGTTGGGAACGGGTAGCTAGTTGCTTGAGTGAATAGATGGCAACCCAACTGGAGAATATCTCAATGAATATGAACAGATAAGGTTCCTGAAGAGAGAGCGAGGAAATGAGGATGGCAATGAGGGTGGAGAGAAATGCGGTGCGGGAGTCCATGAAGACACTCACTACAATAGCAATGGCTGTCATGGGGATGCAATATATATACTGATTGCTATGTGTAGAGGTGAGAGAAGTGGCGATGGCGAAAACCGTGATGAGCAGGTAGAGGAGGATGACACTGCGTAGTTCGAAGAGGTAATCCCTACGGTAGAGGTAGAGGTAGGTGATGAAGATGAAGAGAAGGAAGAAAGTAACCATGTAACTTCCTGCAATTTGCAACCAGAAATTACTGTCTTTATTACGCCGTTGAGACTCCTTCATGAGGGAATGGATAATACTGGCAGTCTTTTCTGTGACAATTGTACCTCTGTCAACAATCTTCTCTCCTGCTTGGACCAGTCCGCTGGCATAGGAGACAGAGTTGATAAGATCCTGTTTGCGAGCATGGGTCTTGGCTTTGTCCAGATGGAGGTTGACGGCGATGTAATTGTTGAGATTGCATCTGTTGAGTATGTCACGGCTGAAGTGGGCAGAATCGGCCATCATGATATACTGATAGGCTGAGCGGGTGGTAAACAGATGTTTTACCTGACGCATCTCAGCAGTCTTCCCTTTCTCTATACGTACAGAAGTAAAACTGCTGTCCAAAAGACCAGAGTAGTCATGACTGTCCATGATGCCTCTGTTGTAGACCTCTCCTAGTTTTTCCAAAATATAGCTTTTGTATTTGGAAGGGAAGTCGGCAGATACCTGTATTTCCTGGGTGAAATTCCTGATCATCATGTTTCCCACAGAAGCATCCCAGTTGAAATAGGGCTGGAAATGCTTCATGGCACTGTCACTCTCGGCACGGATAACTGCTTCGCTTTTGTAGATAGGGAAATCATAGTCTGCGATAATCTGGCCGTATTTCCATGGTTTCCCGATGGAATAATCATAGGATACACTCTTCTGGCGGGGAGAAAAGAGGATGATGAGAGCGGTGGCAACGAGTACCAGGGCAATGCGCAATGCAATGGATGTCGGATTGAGCAGATTGTTGTTTTTGTCCATTGTCAGAGAATATATATGGGAATGATTAGTGCAAAGATAATCATTATTTGTTTGCGGTGTCATGCCAAATGACTTTTATTGAATATTGAAGGCAAGAAAGGAATCTTATCCTGAGAAGGGACGGATGAGGATGGGGCTCATTTCCTATAGAAAATGTCATGTCATAAAGGAAAAAAATGTAATTTTGTAATCAAAACAAAAATCAGAATATGACAGACAAGAAGGTCAGGGTACGTTTTGCTCCCAGTCCGACGGGCCCTCTGCACATAGGAGGTGTCCGTACAGCATTGTACAATTATCTGTTTGCCAAGAAAAATCATGGTGAACTGGTTTTTCGTATTGAGGATACAGATTCCTCCCGGTTTGTTCCTGGAGCAGAGGCTTATATCATAGAATCGTTTAAGTGGCTGGGTATCCGCTTTGATGAGGGGGTAGGTTTTGGAGGTAATTATGGCCCTTACCGCCAGTCAGAACGCAAGGAGATCTACAAGAAGTATGTTCGTCAGTTGTTGGATGCAGGCAAGGCTTATATTGCTTTTGACCTTCCTGAGGAACTGGATGCCAAGCGTCAGGAAATGGACAATTTCCAGTATGATGCCTCTACCCGCATGTCTATGCGGAATTCGCTGACCTTACCTCAGGAAGAGGTGGAGCGGCTGATAGCTGAAGGTCATCAGTATGTAGTGAGATTCAAGATAGAACCTGGCATTCAGGTACATGTGAAGGACATCATCAGAGGGGATGTAGAGGTGAACTCCTCTATTCTGGATGATAAGGTGCTGTATAAGAGTGCTGATGAATTGCCTACTTATCATCTGGCGAATATTGTAGACGACCATCTGATGGAGATTACTCACGTTATACGGGGAGAGGAATGGTTGCCTTCAGCTCCCCTGCATGTGTTACTCTACAAGGCTTTCGGATGGGAGGATACCATGCCGCAGTTTGCTCATCTTTCTCTTTTGCTCAAACCAGTGGGTAACGGCAAGTTGTCCAAACGTGACGGCGATAAACTAGGCTTCCCAGTATTCCCGTTGGAATGGCATGATCCACAGACTGGTAAGGTGTCTGCCGGTTATAGAGAACAAGGTTATTTGCCAGAGGCAGTCATCAATTTCCTGGCTCTGCTGGGATGGAATCCAGGTGACAATCGGGAGATGATGACGCTAGATGAACTGGTGGAAGCGTTTGACTTGGAGAAATGTTCCAAGAGTGGAGCCCGTTTCGATTATCAGAAAGGAATATGGTTTAACCAGCAGTACCTACTCAAGCAGGATGCCATCGAATGGACACCTGAGTTGGATGCTATATTGCGTGCCAATGGTATTGGGTCAACACCTGAGCGTGAAGCACAGGTGGTGGACATGATGAAGACCAAGGTCATTGAATATGAGGATCAGGACGGCAATCGCAAGAAACGCAATGTCAGTTTTGTACGTGACCTCTGGCCACTCACCCGCTTCTTCTTTGTGGCTCCTGAATATGATAAAGAAGACAAGTTTGTTCGTAAGAACTGGAAGGAATCCACTTCGCAGGATATGCAGGAACTCATCCAGACGCTACTTCCACTAGAGGATTTCAGTGTGGAGAGTCAGAAGGCGGCAGTAGATGCGTGGGTGGAAACCAGTGGCAAACGTCCTTGGAATGCATGGCGTGTGGCTTTGGTGGGAACAGGTCAGGGACCTGATATGTATGAATTGTCCGCCTTCCTCGGCAAGGAGGAAACCTTGGCCAGAATGCGCAAGGCGATAGAAGTATTAGGTTGAGCCATGTTATACTCTCTAGGTATTTCACTATATGCCATGGCCGTGAAGGCCGCATCTTTGTTTCATGCCAAGGCAAGGCTGATGGTCAAAGGACAGTCGGGTACATTCAGAATGCTTCAAGAGCATCTGGAGGCTGATGCAGAATATCTGTGGTTTCATGCAGCTTCTTTGGGGGAGTTTGAACAGGGACGCATGCTCATGGAAAAGATTCGTAAGCAGTATCCCCAATACAGGTTACTCCTTACATTTTTCTCTCCTTCAGGTTATGAGGTGAGAAAGAATTACGAAGGAGCCGACATAGTGTGCTATCTACCATTTGATACTCCTGGAAATGCCCGTCGTTTTGTGGAGATGGTTCATCCTAAGATGGCTTTCTTCATTAAGTACGAGTTCTGGAAGAACTATCTTTGCCAATTGAAACGGCATCATATCCCAGCCTATAGCGTAGCGAGTATATTCCGTCCCAACCAAATTTTCTTTCGGTCCTATGGCCGTCATTATGCCAAAGTATTGGACTGTTTTGCCCGTTTCTTCGTGCAGAATAAGCAGTCGTACGATTTGTTGGTCGGCAAAGGATATGACAATGTGACCATTGTAGGAGATACTCGTTTTGACCGTGTAATGGAAATCCGCATGCAGGCATCTGAAGAACCTTTGGCTGCCAGTTTTGCTGCAGCTTCCAGAAAGGAAAAGACTAGGGTGATGGTGGCTGGAAGTACTTGGGCTCCTGATGAGGAAATCCTGATAGACTATTTTAATACCCATGAAGATTTGCTGTTGATACTGGCACCGCATGTAGTTTCCGAATCGCATCTTAAGGATATTGAGAATCAGTTGCATCGTCCTTCTGTCAGGCTCAGTCAGGCAGATGCGGCGACTGTATCTCAGGTTGACTGCCTGATAGTAGACTGCTATGGCAAACTCTCGTCCATTTACCGCTATGGAGAAGTAGCTTATGTAGGTGGTGGATTCGGTGTGGGTATCCACAATGTCCCGGAAGCCGCAGTATATGGTATACCTGTATTGATAGGGCCCAATAATGCTAAATTCCGTGAGGTGCAAAATCTGAAGAAGTGTGGAGCTGTCTTTGAAATTCATGATGGTCCCGAACTGGGCCATGTTCTGGATTCTTTTGTTACTCATCCAGAAGAGAGAGAGAAGGCAGGCAAGGCGGCTGAGATGTACATTCAAGGGGAATTGGGCGCAGTGGACAGAATATTGGCCACTTTCCAGGGACAGCTTTAACAGATGGAGTAGAATCAATTAAGGCATAAATGATAACGTTTTTTTCTCAATTTAGTTTTCAGGAATTTCTGACTTGCTTCTTTGCTTTGCTGGCGGTTATTGATGCCTTGGGGGCAACACCCATTATCATTGACCTCAAGCATAAAGGGCGTTCTATCAATGTGGAAAAGGCTACAGTGATAGCCTTGGTGCTACTTATATCCTTTCTTTTCTGTGGGGAATGGTTCCTTCGGTTGTTCAGTGTGGATATCAAGTCATTTGCTATAGGTGGTTCTATCATCCTCTTCTTGGTGGCCTTGGAGATGTTGCTGGATGTGACGCTGTTTAAGGATCAGGCAAATGCCAACCAGTCGGCCACACTTATTCCGATTGTGTTCCCCTTATTGGCTGGTGCTGCAACATTTACTACATTGCTTTCCTTCCGTTCACAATTTGCTACTATCAATATCATTACCGCGGTATTGGCCAATATGATATGGGTCTATGTAGTGTTCAAATTTGCTATGCGTGCAGAGAGGGCTTTCTCAGGCACATTCCTTTATGTGTTGCGAAAATTTTTCGGTATCATTCTTCTTGCTATTTCTATCCGCTTGTTCGTAGACAATCTTTTTCCTCTGATTGCCGACATGCAGCACGGGATGCCTTGAGTAGTCAGTCTGCAGTACCGTATTGTTGAGTATGGACAGGCTCTTCCAAATTTGGCAACATCTGATTGTTCTTTATGCAGGAAAGCATTCTATTGATGTTCTGCTGTTGCAATGCATCTCTTGGGCAGTATTGCTTCCGTTGGTTCTTCTCTTTTATGCAGGATTGTCATATTGCCTGCTGTATGCCCGTCCTGTTACAGTCAGGAAGTGGAAGAAGGGACTTGTTGCTCTGTGGTTAATTGTAACCTGCACCATTCTGGTGGCAATAATAGTATTTGTGGCAGGAGCTTGCGGATGATATCCTCTCCCTATAATAATCCTATTAATATATATACAATTATGAAACAACGTCAGTCCAACATAGAACTGTTACGCCTGGTGGCTATGTTCCTGATAGTGGTGACCCACACCAACTTGTTTTCTCTAGGCAGGCCGAAGATAGATGTATTCCATACAGAACCAGTTTGGGTGTCCTTCCGTTTTGCCTTGCAAAGTTTTACTTATATAGGAGTGAATCTGTTTATTCTTATCTCCGGTTATTTCTCCATACGCCCCCATTTGCGGTCAGTGGTTGCTTTCCTTTTTCAGATACTCTTTTTCTCTTTGGGTATCGTGGCGGTACTGGCATTGTATGGGTTGGTGACAGGAGACCCTATAATAGGTTGGAAGCAGGTTTCTAATGCCTTTCTCATTATTACCCGTTTCAACTGGTTTATTCCTTCTTATCTGATGCTGATGCTGTTTGCTCCGCTCATTAACGCTTTCTGCCAACAGACTTCCAAAACCAGTTTGGGTCTGTTTATCCTATTCCTGTTTTTGGCTTCCTCTTATCTGGGTTGGGGCACTCATTGCTGCAAGGAATTCAATGATGGATATTCATTTGTGTCACTTGTCTTATTGTATACTGTCGGCCGCTATTTGCGTTTGCATAACAGCGGTTGGGTGAATCGGTCTGCCAAGATAGATGCCATGCATTTCCTTTTGTATGTTCTAGTCAATACGGTCATTGCTTTATGGAGAATGAAAAATCCGTACAAGATGAGTCTGTTTGCGCTCAATAATCCCATACAACTTTATGGTGCGGTATGCTTTTTCCTCTTCTTTACTAAACTGCAGTTTCAGCATGCAGGAGTGAATGTGCTGGCTAAAGGTACATTTGGCATCTTCCTCCTCCAAATGCATCCGCAGGTCATTCCTCTGTTTAGGAAATCCATCCAATATCTTAACCAGCATCTCGACCATCTTTCCTTTACCGGAGCAGCCTTGGGAGTAGCGTTGCTTTTTTGTGTGGCAGGCATCCTTTGTGATATTCCTCGACAGTGGGTTTGGAAAAAGTTGGATCCCTGGGTAAGCCGTGGCTCTGACAAGGCTGAGCAATTTCTCTTTCATCGAGAAAGGGAGCGATAGGCATTGGCGATTTCATTTGATGAAATCGTGTATTCTTTGTTGACAGGTCTGCCTTTGTGCTGTAAGGAGTGCTCCAGCAACCATTGGTATGTCTCTTTCATATAGAGAATTTTTGCCGGTGTATTGTGATTGTGCCCTTTCAAGGGAGTGAATAGATGCCGACAGGTATCTCCTATAGCCTTGATGCCATCAATGACTTTTTGGGAAGCGCTGATAGGAACAGCTTTGTCATTAGTTCCGTGGAAAAACCATATAGGTACTTGGGCAAGACCAGTGAAGTCCGTTAAGGTGCTACCTCCGCACAAGGAGACAGTAGCGGCCACTTTGTCAGGAAATGTGCCGGTAAAGTCCAAAGCACCATAACTTCCCAGACTGATTCCCAATACATAGACACGATTAGTGTCAACGGAGAAATTTTGTTCTACCCACTTCAGTGTGTTCATTATTTTCTGAGGATTCCAAGCTCCTCCAGGGTTATGTGGTGCTAAAACAATGCCATCCACATCCAGTCCTTTGTCAATGGCATGTAATGTGCCATATCTTTTGACTCTATTGAGGTCTCTTCCGCAAAGACTACGGCCGTGAAGAAATATAAATAGGGGGCGGATGCTGTCAGGAGAGTATCCTTTGGGCGTATATATCCAGAAGTTGTATCCATTGTTTACTTTCCCTCTAAAGGATTCGGTCTTTTGGGAGTGGGCCACACCCATCCCTGTCAATATAAGAGAAAGAGCAAAGATCAATGATTTCATGATGGCACAATGATACTTTTCAGTTGCTTCCCAATAAATATTGTCCACAGGATACATCCGCCTACAACAAGCAAAAATTCAACTCCCAGTACCCATAATGGTAGAGATGAAATAGCCGATGAAACCGCAAGAAGTTCCGTTATTGCCCATGGATGCATGCCGTATAGGGATATATACCATCCACATAAAGAACAGAAAAGAGCCAAAGGCATAATAGCAGTGCCGGCATATTTGAACCAAATTCTTTCCTGAATCTCTGTACGTATCCAACCGGCTATTTGAATCGTTGCAAAAAGCAGGAGCAGGAAACCACCTCCTACCATCAGTCGGAATGCAACAAATAAAGGGAAAGTGTTGGGAATACCTTCTTCCGGGCATGAAAGGTAGAGATATCCCCAATATCTTTTGCCCATATCCCAAGTGGCAGAGATATGTGTGGAATCTTTTCTCCGTGCGTAAAATGCCTGCGAAGCCTTGGTCCTTTTCTGATAAAATGAATGGGCTGGAGTGTCATTCGCAGTTGTGTATTCTCCGTTGATTATATCCGACATTCCTGGGACAAATCCGTTATTGCTATGGGTTGCCAGTCGGGAGAGCAGTTCGGGAATCTGTATCGGTCCAGCAATGACCAGAGGTGCTTTCCGCTGACCTTTTTCTAATTGTTGTATAGCCGCCATCTTCATCGGTTGATTACCTGCTATCGAGTAACCAGTACTATCCCCTATACAAAGGGTAAGCACTCCCCCTATCAGGACCATAGAAATGGCGATAATAGCGGATCTTTTTGCCAATTCCTTTTCGCAGGGATTTCTTAAGCAAGCTATAAGGAGGAAACCACCGCCTATTACCCAACTACTGGTAATCAGCAGACAGAATTTCAAGATGCCCAGTGCTGAAAATACTATGTTCCATGGATGTGAAGCCACAATAGAGAGATCCTGGAAGGAAATCCATGATTCTTGAGGATATTCCATCCATGCCATGACGGCTACAGGTATCCATAAAGACAAACCGACAAATAGACTCAACAGCCATACTGTAGTCAGATGGGCGCGGGGAGTCATTCTCTTTTCACCCTTCCATACTCGAATCGCCAAAAGAATGGTAGTAAGCACTAGAATGATTTCAGGAATCAGGATAGATAATGACGATAATATCGGGGTAATTTTCCAAAATGGAAGCCAATTGACTGCCAAAGGAATTGCAAGGAGGCACAGACTTCCTAATGCTCCCATTAAAAGCCATTTCAGCAAGGAACGTGTCCATGCCGTTATCGTTTGCCATTTGATATCTTGGGTCAGAAAGGTAATGGTATGGGCGCAAGCATATGCAAGACTTATGCCGATGCTTAAGGCCATGGAAAGCCACAACAGGAAAGCAGGTATAGCGGTAATTGCTTGGGGAAGCAGTAATGAAGGCTCAAACATGTCGGTTTATGATTTTGATATTGCAAAATAAGGTATTTTTTCTGAAACAGGCAAATATTTGCTCCTCTCTTTTTCTTGTCTGATTATCGTTAGGATATCCAGAGCCTTGCTCCCAGATGCCTTGTTGTTGCCATTAAAATCAGTTTTAAGATAGATACCTAAGAAGATAACCGAGGTACTAAATACAATTTTTTTTCGATAAAATCGAATATTACCGATGCAATTCCCTCATCCTTTGAAGCGCCCGCCCTTGACAAGGGGAAAAAGGAATTGCTTGATGGAGTCAAATAATCATAATCTTTACCCTAGTAGAGTTTCCTACTCATTAGGTTTTTCGTAAATTTGCATATAGTTTCTATATAATTATGGAGCAAAGATTCTCACAGGTACAAACACAGACACAAACCCAATCGCAAGTACAGACGCAGGTGATGAGTCCTCAGCAACTGTTGCTTGTCAAGTTGACAGAGATGCCTGTCAGCGAATTGGAGACATATGTTGAGAAAGAACTGATAGAGAATCCGGCCTTGGAAGAAAACTCTTCTGATGCTGTCGATAATACCGAAGAATCCTCTTATAAGGATGGTTTGGAAGAATCTGAGGGACGTATGGAGAGTGAATACGAACTTCGTTCCAAGGATTATGCCACTGAAGACGATGTACCCGATTATCTTCAGCAAGGGAATGAAAGCCAGCAAGAACAATCGTATATGCCTTATGGCGCACAGGAATCTTTCTACGAGAACTTGAAGAGTCAGATAGGGGAGCGTGATGTGGACGATACTCAAAGGTATATATTGGAATATCTCATAGGTTCGTTGGACAGTGATGGTTTGCTCAGAAAAAGTCTCGATGCCCTTTCCTATGAACTGGCCATCAATGAGAATATTGATGTCAGTGTGGAAGAACTTCAGAAAATGTTGCGCATTCTGCAGACTTTTGAACCTGCAGGTATTGCCGCCACCTCGTTGCAGGAATGTCTGATGTTGCAACTCAATCAGATGTCGGATACTGACCAGGATGTGGCATTGGCAAAGGATATCGTCCGGCATCATTTTGATGACTTCAGCAATAAGCGCCATAATAGAATATGCCAAATTTATCATCTGGATGAAGCAGCTTTTCAGAGGGTGCTCAAGGTGTTGTGCCGGCTGAATCCACGTCCCGGAAGTGTATTAAACGATACCATTTCAGGACCTGGAGCTCAGGTAGTCATACCCGATTTTAATGTTACCCAAAATGATGACGGAACGTTTGAAGTAAGTCTCAATTGGGGAGAGATACCTCCGTTAAGGGTCAGCGATGCTTATAGGCAGAGTCTTGAGGAGTACGGGCAGAACCGTAAGAATCTGTCACGCCAGCAACGAGATGCTGCCATGTACATCAAGCAGAAAGTAGATGCTGCCCAAGGGTTTATTAATGCCATTATGCAGCGAAGGGATACTCTTTTGCGTACTATGAAGGCCATTGTGGAATTGCAAAAGGATTTCTTCGAAGAAGGAGACACCGACCAGCTGCATCCGATGATTCTTGAGGATGTATCGGAAAAGACAGGCCTCGACAAGAGTACCATATCTCGTGTAAGCAGGAGCAAATACGTTAATACGGATTATGGTATCTATCCGCTCAAGTTCTTCTTCAATGAGAAGTTTGTGACAGCCTCGGGAGACAATCTGTCCAAGGTGCAAATTAAAAGCAAACTTCAGGAAATCATTGAAAAGGAAGACAAGAAGAATCCCTTGTCGGACGATGATATTGCCGACCGTCTAAAAGAAGCAGGCTATCCTGTTGCTCGTCGTACGGTTGCCAAGTATAGGGAAAAGATGAAAATTCCAGTAGCAAGACTTAGAAAAGCATGAAAGACAAGTATCTCATCTATGGAGCCAAGGTGCTCTCTATCCTGTTCGCTCCCTTCTATTTCAGTTTGCTGGCATTTATCATCATGCTGGTTTTCAGTTATATGAAGATGCTGCCCCTCAATTACAAACTGTTGATTTTGGGATTGGTCTATTGTTTTACAGTTGTTCTTCCTTTGCTGGGTATTGCCAGTTATAGAAAACTGAGTGGATTGAGACGGCATCAGATGACCAAAAGGGAATTGCGTACAGTGCCGTATGTTATTGTCATTATCTGTTACAGTTGCTGTCTCGTCCTCATGCAGAATATACATATTCCGCATTTTATGATTAGTGTTTTGACTGGAGCTCTTGTGATAGAGATTCTGTGTGCCGTTATCAATAGGTGGATGCGTATCAGTACGCATGCGGCAGCGGCAGGTGCCATGAACGGAGCATTGTTGGCATTCTCCATACTGTTCAATTTCAATCCGATAGGATGGCTTTGTCTGACACTCATTATTTGTGGAATGGTAGGAAGTAGCCGAATTATACTGAGGCAACATTCTCTGAAAGAAGTCAATTGGGGAACCCTGGTGGGTTTCTTGGGAGGCTTTCTGACGATATTGCTGATATAGAAAACATACAACAAATTAAATAATACATATGGAAAAAAATCCTTTAGTGAGTATTATCATGGGAAGCACCAGTGATCTCCCTGTTATGGAAAAGGCAGCAGCTTTTCTGGATAGTATGGAGGTTCCCTTTGAAATGAATGCCTTGTCTGCCCATAGGACTCCGGTAGAAGTGGAATCTTTTGCTGTGCATGCAGAAGAACGAGGTGTGAAGGTTATTCTGGCAGGAGCTGGTATGGCTGCTGCTTTACCGGGAGTAATAGCTGCCAATACTACTATACCAGTTATTGGAATTCCCATCAAAGGAATGCTGGATGGCCTGGATGCCATGTTGTCTATCATACAGATGCCTCCTGGTATTCCTGTTGCTACTGTTGGAGTGAACGGGGCACAGAATGCGGCTATCTTGGCAGTGGAGATGCTTGCATTGTCAGATTCGCAGTTGGCTGGTCGACTGAAAGCTTATAAGGAAAGCTTGAAGGACAAGATAGTCAAGGCTAATCAGGAATTGTCTACTGTCCGATATAAGAATAAAACCAATTGATGTCAATACCATAGGCAGATGAAGCAAGTACCATTTCTTCTCTCTCCAGAGAGTTATTTCAATTGTCGTAGACGTAAGAGCACGACCATCCATGTGGGACCTTTGTCCTTGGGAGGAGATTCTCCTATCCGGCTGCAGAGTATGACTACCCATAGCACAATGGATACGTCTGCATGTGTGGAACAAAGCAAGAAGATAGTTGACAAGGGGGGAGAGATAGTACGTCTGACGACACAGGGCACTCGGGAAGCTGCCAATCTGGCACAGATAAAAGAACAGTTGAGGCGGGAAGGATATGATGTTCCTTTGGTGGCTGATGTCCATTTCAATCCCGCTGTTGCCGATGTGGCAGCCGGCATTGTGGAAGGAGTCCGTATTAATCCTGGCAACTACGTGGATGCTGCCCGTACGTTCAAACATCTGGAATATACAGAAGAAGAATACCAGGAAGAAATCAGGAAAATAGAAGAACGTCTGAAACCTTTCTTAGAGATTTGCAGACGCCATCATACAGCAGTACGTATCGGAGTAAATCACGGGTCTTTGTCCGATCGTATTATGAGTAGGTATGGCGACACTCCACAGGGAATTGTGGAGAGTTGTATGGAATTTCTGCGTGTCTTTCAGCAAGAAAATTTCAATGATGTCGTCATCTCTATCAAAGCCAGTGATGCATCTGTCATGGTGGAGTCAGTACGACTGCTCGTCTCCAGGATGGAGCAAGAAGGTATGGAATATCCTCTTCATTTGGGAGTGACAGAGGCAGGAGAAGGAGAAGACGGACGCATCAAGAGTGCTTTAGGCATAGGGACCTTATTGGCAGATGGTATAGGAGATACTATTCGTGTGTCATTAAGTGAAGAACCTGAAGACGAGATTCCGGTGGCCGCCAAGATAAGAGACCATGTGGCATTATGGAAGAAAGCATCTCTTGTGGAAGGCCATATAGCAGAAGCGTTTGACTATCTGTGTCCCCAAAGGCGCAAGACGGTTCCTGTTGGGCTTTTTGGCGGTCAACAGGCTCCTGTTGTCATAGCCAGCAGATGGGGCAATGGAGAAGGGGATATACCTGATTTCAAATATTGCGGTGTCTGTGTGCCTGCTACAGGAGTCAAGGATCGATGTATTGTTGACGCCTCCGTGTGGAATGCTTCTGATGGATACTATCCTGCCTTCAATTGTCATCAGTTGGCAGAAGCGGGGCAATGTTCTGCTTCCTTGAAATTTCTTATATTGTCCAAGGAAGAATTAGTTGACAGTGTACAGGAGTGGTTGCTTCTTCATCCCGAAGTGGTAGTGGTATTGCAAAGCCATCATGCCTATCCTGTCGGTGAATACCGTACTGCTATCCATCAGCTGATGATAGGAGGAATACAGAATCCAGTGGTCATCTCCCGACACTATGGTATGGAGAATGCCGAAGATTTCCAGTTGGCAGCCTCCATGGATATGGGAGCGCTCCTTTTTGACGGGTTGTGTGATGGTATTTGGCTGGATGCACCTGTTTCTCCTGCTATTCCTTGTCGTACGGCCTTTGCTATCCTCCAGGGAGCCGGTTTGCGAAGAACGCGTACCGAATACATTTCCTGTCCGGGTTGTGGGCGTACACTTTATGACCTTCAAGGAACGATTGCCCGTATCAAATCGGCTACCCAAGGTCTGCCAAATCTCAAGATTGCTGTTATGGGTTGCATTGTCAATGGTCCCGGTGAGATGGCAGGCGCTGATTATGGATATGTAGGAGCTGCCCGTGGAAAAATCAGTCTGTATCGTGGCAAGGAATGTGTAGAAAAAAACATCATGGAGGAGGAAGCAGTGGACCATCTGCTACAATTGCTTAGAAATGATGGTTATTTGAAATGATTTTTTATTAGGAAACAATAGAACATTATAATATGGAACACTCGTTATTTGTATATAATACGCTGAGCCGTACAAAAGAACTCTTTCAACCCATTGATCCGACGCATGTGGGTATGTATGTGTGTGGTCCCACCGTATATGGTGACCCTCATTTGGGACATGCCCGTCCAGCCATTACCTTTGATGTGCTCTACAGATATCTGATGCACATTGGATACAAGGTGAGGTATGTGCGGAATATTACAGACGTAGGTCATCTGCTACATGATGCAGATGACGGAGAAGACAAGATAGCCCGTAAGGCCCGATTGGAACAACTGGAGCCCATGGAGGTGGCTGAACATTATACCCTGAGATATCATAAGGCGATGGATGCTTTGGGAGTATTGCCCCCAAGCATAGAACCGCATGCCACCGGCCATATCATCGAACAGATAGAACTGGTCAAGGAAATTCTGGCTAACGGATTTGCCTATGAGAGTGAGGGCAGTGTGTACTTTGATGTGGAGAAATACAATCAAAGCCATCAGTATGGCAAACTCTCTCATCGTAATCTGCAGGATGTCATAAATCATTCCCGTACACTGGCCGGACAGGAAGAAAAGCGCAATCAGGTAGATTTTGCCTTGTGGAAGAAGGCCAGTCCCGAGCATATTATGAGATGGCCATCCCCTTGGAGTGTCGGCTTCCCAGGATGGCATGCCGAGTGTACTGCCATGGGAAGGAAATATTTGGGAGAACATTTTGATATCCATGGAGGAGGAATGGACTTGGTATTCCCTCATCATGAGTGTGAGATAGCCCAAGCCGTAGCCAGTCAAGGCAGTGACATGGTGAAGTATTGGATGCACAATAATATGATTACCATCAATGGACAGAAGATGGGCAAGAGTCTGAATAACTTCATTACCTTGGAGGAGTTCTTCACCGGCCATCATGAGTCACTTGAGGAAGCCTATTCCCCGATGACTATCCGTTTCTTTATCCTTCAGGCTCATTACCGCAGTACAGTAGACTTTAGCAACGATGCCCTCAAGGCAAGTCGTAAAGGTTTGGAGCGCTTGATGGATGCTGTCAAACATCTGGACCGTATTGAGGCACACGTTGATGGGGCTGTCGGTATGGACTATGTAGACGGGCTGAAGCGGAGGTGCTATGAGGCTATGGATGACGATTTGAATACACCTATGGTTATCAGTGCACTCTTTGAAGCCTGCCATTTGATCAATCAGTTGGCTGATGGCCAGAAGACTATTGCTCCTGAAGCTTTAGAAGCCCTGAAGGAAACCTTCCAGGTGTTCTGTCATGACATTTTGGGACTTTCTATGGAACAAGATGGCAATGGAGAGCGTGAATTGTCCTATTCTAAAGCCATAGACCTTCTGTTGGAAATCCGTCAGCAGGCCAAGGCTAATAAGGACTGGGCTACTAGTGACCGTATACGTAACGAACTGGCTGCATTGGGATTTGAAGTTAAGGATACTCGCGATGGCGCTACTTGGAAATTGAATAAATGATTCGACTGATTCATACAGCAGACTGGCATCTAGGGCAAAACTTTTTTGGTAATGACCGAACGCAAGAACATGAACATTTCTTGACATGGATGCTTGCAGTAATACGTGAGCAACGTCCCGATGCCTTGCTCATAGCAGGAGATGTATTTGACAATGCCAATCCTCCTGCTTCTGCAGAACGCCTCTTTTGGGACTTTTTGGACAGACTAACCTCTGAGAATCCCCGACTGAGGGTCATTATTACTTCCGGCAATCATGATTCGGCCAATAGGTTGTCGGCTCCAGAGGCCATATATCGTCGTATTGGGGTACAGGTGCGTTCCTCTCTACCAAAGAATATGAAAGGGCATACTGACTGGGAAAGTCTATGCATACCTGTCTCTTCCATTGACAACGATACGGAAGAGGTGGTGATTGTGGCTGTTCCTTTTCTTCGCAGTGATGACTATGATTTTGTGGAGAGTCCAGCCGTATCCATGCGGATGTTTTATGAGACCCTCCTGAAGAATGTATCCAAGCGTTTCCCTCATCTCCCTGTTGTCTTGATGGCCCATTATTTTGCTGTGGGTTCCAAGATATCCCAGACAGAAGGCAATGACTATTTCACTGTAGGAGGACAGAATGCAGTGGACTCTTCTTCTCTGACAGAAAGATTGACCTATGGAGCCTTGGGACATATTCATCATGCTCAGCCTGTAGGAGGCAAGGAGAATATATGGTATTCCGGTAGTGCCCTGCCTATGAGTTTTATGGAAAGAGATTATCATCATGGTGTCAACATGGTAGAAATAGACGGAGAGGCATCGGTCAAGGTGTCACGAATCCTCTATGAACCGCTCAGGAGCATGATGAGTATTCCTGGGACAGGAACCGCATCCTGTGAAGAAGTCATCCGGATGCTGGGACAACTGCCGGCAGAGGACAAGAAAGATAACAAGGACACCTATCCATACCTTGAGGTAAAGGTGTTAGAGAAAATACCCGATCCCCAAATGGTAAGTGCTATTCAGCAGGCAGCCGCCCAGCGCAAAGTTTGTTTGTGTCGTATTGAGAGGGTACGTCCTCAGTCGGAGGATATGCTTTCCAATAATGTCGTTGTAACCGCAGAAGATATTCAGAAGTTAGTTCCGGCGAAAATTGCCCGCGATGCCTATGCCAGTGTCTATGGTGAGGAAATGCCTGACGAACTAGCTCGGATGATAGCAGAGGTCAAACGGGAGTGTGAGACTGAGGCAGAATAGAAAATTGATAATCAGATGAAGATTGAAAAGATAGAAATCAAGAATCTGGCTTCTTTAGAAGGAGAGCAGGAGATTGATTTCATGAAGGAACCCTTGAAATCGGCGGGATTGTTCGCTATTACGGGTAATACGGGAGCAGGAAAAAGTACCCTGCTGGATGCCATATGTATTGCCCTTTATGGAAAGGCTCCTCGTTTTGCTGATGCAGAAAAGGTGAAGGATGTAGTGGACAATTCCACTGCAACTGACAACAAGAAACTGCGCAATACGGATGTACGTAATATTTTACGTAGAGGAAGCCGTGAGGGCTATAGTCGTGTCACCTTCTCTCTTGTTAATGGAGATAGATATGTTGCCGAATGGAGTGTACGCCTTACACGCACACAGAACTATGACGAGGTAAAGCGTACCTTGACACAAGTGGCTCCTCGCCATGAACTGTGGGAAGGAAAGCAAAAGGTACAAATTCAGATAGAACAGATTACAGGTTTAGACTACAAGCAGTTTACGTCTACGGTCATCCTCTCGCAGAATAGTTTTGCGAGTTTTCTCGTTGCCCGGCAGAGCGAAAAGTCTAAACTGCTTGAAAAACTGACTGGAACTGAAATCTATGGAAGAATCTCACAAGTAGTTCATCAGCGAACACAGGAAGCCGACAAAGTGTATACCAAACTGCTGGGCCAATTGGAAGGGATAAGTGGAGACCTTCTTCCAGCCGAAGAACTTAAGAACAAGCAGGATATGTTGCTTCTGGAACAAAGTAAGCAGACAGGCAATCAAGCTACTTTGAACAGGATGCAGGGTTATATAAAATGGTATGAAGCCTATGGATTGGCCCAAGAGCGCTTGGACAAGGATACACGGTTGTTGCAGGAGGCACAGAAGAATTATTCTTCCAAGTATAACCAGCAGTTGGAACTGGACAGGTACGACCAGGCGCTACAGTTTCAATCCCTCTACAATGCCATTGTAGAGAAGAAAGAATCCATTGCAAATTTGCGCGAATCTATTTCCAATGACCAGAAACAACTGCATGAATTGAAACAGCATCTGGAGAGAGACCAGAAATCCTATTCGAAAGCGCAAGAAAGACTGGAGGCAGAAAGAAGGGAGTATCAGACCAATGTTCCTCTGATGAACAAGGCCCATCTTCTCCAAGGGGAGATATCCGTCAACAAAGGGAATCTCAACCTCAAGCAGAAAGCCTTGGTAGAGATACAGCAGGAGTATGACCAGTGTGCTACAGTCTTGTCGGCCAAGGAAAAGGAGAGTGAGAAGAGTTCAGATGTTCAGAACACTTTAAGGCAAAACCTTCAGACTATTTCTACCCATCAACCGATGATAGAGAAGATTGATGAGGTCAAGGGTAACCTTCAGAAGATTCATGATTGGGAATTGGATATACAAAAATGTCGGAACAAACTGCTTTCCATACAGAAAGACATGAAGGCAGGCAAACTGCGTAATGACGAATTGCAGGAAGAGAAGAATTTGCTTGAAGCGCAGCTCAATGCCTTGAAAGGTGAACTCAAGATACATGTACAGGCCAATACTGGGGTACTTCCCAGTGAGTTGCAGGCCCGTATTATTCATTTTTCCAACTTGAAGCGCGATTCGCAGAATGCAGGCGATCTTTGGAATGAGATAGCAGGATATTATAAGGAAATCAGTGACGTGTCCAATGACATTCGCAGCATACGAGCCCAAATAAAACAGTTGGAGGAGGGTTTGCCCAGGGCATCACTGGTAGCACTTGAAAAGAAGAAACGATATGAGATAGCAGATAGGGCCTATCAGCTCAGTCTTAACAAGAACATTCAGGATATGCGTAAGCAACTCGTAGAAGGTACACCATGTCCTGTATGCGGAGCAACACATCATCCCTATCATGTACAGGCTTTGGGCAATTTGCTGGATCATCTGAGTGAAGATTACGAAATTGCCAAGTCTGAGTATGAGAATGCCCAAAAAGAACTGGATGCCATAACATTGGAGAAGTCTCGTAAACAGGTCTACGTGGAGGAAAAGGAAGGCTATCTCAATATTCTCAAGAAAAAGTTGGAGGCCAGTCTGCTTCACTGGAAACGCTATGAATATCTTGATGTTTCTTTCAAGGATGCTTCCATGTCTGTCAATCCGATTCATCGAAGCATTTTGCTGACCCATCTGCTGGATATCGCGGAACGCGATTTGCAGCAGGAAGAAAAACGCAATGAGGAATACAACCTGAACCAGACGGCTATTAATGAACTCAATGACAGGATAAGGGAAGTGAATGTACAGCTGGATGACAACAACAAGTCGTTTACCGAACTCAAGGCTAGGAATAGAGTCAATGACTCCTTGAAGGAAGAAATGAATAAACTCATCCGTGACAATGAAAACAGAATTGCTAGTGTATATGCTCTGTTAGAGCATACACTGACAGTATCTATGTGGAAAGAAAAATGGAAGAACCAGTTTGATGAGCTCCTTCAGGAAATCACTCTCATCGGTACCCAGTGGAAGAATTGGAATGAACAACTGGCAGAAGAGGAAAAGAACGCCTATCGTCTGGGAATCGAAATCCAACAATCCCGCAAACAGATGGATGACATTGTACGTCAACGTGTAGAGTTATTGGCAACTATCCAGCAGTTGAACGAAAGTATTGTAGTAGCAGAGCAGGACATACGGCGCTTTTTCAACGGACTGTCTTTGGAAGAGATGACTGGTATGTTGCAGAAGAATCTGGATGAAGCAGAACGCCAAGAGAAGGAAACGTTGCAGATTCTGAAAGAAACTAAGCAGTCTCATGATGATCTCTATGTGCGTATTCAGTCTTATACGGGTCTGTGTCTCGAAAAGGAGCAGGAACTGCATGAAAAGAGTTCAGAACTTGATATTCAGTTGGCGCGTTTCAATCTAGACAACTCTCCTTTACAATACTTCGAGTTGGAGAAAATTTTCTCAGATCAGCGCAATTGGAATGCTTTGCGTGCAGAGTTGGATGCTTTGCGTGCGGCTATCCAGCAAGCTCAATTCAACAAGGAGAAGTCGGAGGAGGAATTTCTTGCCCTTCTCAGTTCTGAAGAGCGTCCTCCCGAAGACCCGGAGATAAATGAAGTGGTCTGTCGAAACCGCTATGAAATGCTTGTCCGGGAGCAAACAACCATTGCTGATAATATTAGGGACATTCAGTTTCTACTGGATAAGCACGAAAATGCTCTCAAACGTTTGGCTGCCTTTGATGAAGAGAAGAAGGACTTGGAGGGCAATCTGCAGAGATGGCGTCAACTTGATGCCGTTATCGGAAGTGCAGATGGGGGAAAGTTTAGGGAGATTGCCCAATGCTTCACCTTTGAGATACTAGTCAAGTACACCAATATCCAACTTAAGTCTTTGACCAGCCGCTACACCTTGCGTAATATTCCTCGAACCCTAGGTTTGGAAATCATTGACCATGATATGTTGGATGAAGTGCGTAGTGTCAATTCTCTTTCAGGAGGCGAATGTTTTATTGTCAGTCTAGGACTAGCCTTAGGACTCGCTTCTCTGCAGAGTTCCCAGTTCAATATCAGCAGTCTCTTTATTGATGAAGGCTTTGGAAATTTGGATGAAGAGAATCTAAACGTGGTTATTGATGCTTTGAATCGTATGCAAAGTATGCAAGGTCGTAAGATTGGTGTCATTAGTCATACCGAACAGATTCAGACACGCATCAGTCCCAAAATCATTGTCAAGAAGGATAGTGGAGGCCGTAGCCACTTTGTAGTGAGATAACGGGTCAGTAGATTTTCAAGTGGGATGGAAAGTGACAGGTAGATTCAATCTAGCTATCGTTTCCTTTCTTGCAGGGTGTCATTCAAGGGAGAGACTGCGTCTCATTGATGCCCATCCTTCAATAGCGCAAGCGCATATCCTGGCATGGTCCAACAAATCACTTGGGTCCGGTATCTTTGGCATGACCGTTTTGTCAACAAAAATCAGGAAGGTCTTGTGGCAGGTGTCTGTTGATTCAGTATGACTTCTGCCAAGCTGTCTGCTGATTAGTTGATGAAGAGAAAAAGAGTCCGTTGCAATAAGGAAAAGACTCCTTTGGGAAATGAAGTTGATGGACTGGCCCAAGCATCCACGGTGACTTGAAAAAGAGTCGTCGGTGCTCGGCAAAAGAATCGTCGGTTCTCAGCAAAAGAATCGTCGGTTCTCAGCAAAAGAATCGTCGGTGCTTTTTAAAAGAAGCGACGATGCTACGAGGAAGCAGTCAATATACTCTCAGAAATCAATCAACTGCTATGCCGTGGAAGGTAGTAATATGGGACCAAAACATAGTAAAATCATAGTTTTTCCATTTGGGTTTTCGTGAAGTTTTCTCTCTGTTGCCTTTCTGTCTCTGTGGATTCATCCGGAGCAACACCATAGAAATGGGAAGTTTCGGAAAAGATACTTGTTTTTCCGATGAAATCCAGTGTCCTTATGAGGGCTCAGTAGATAATGGGGGGACACTCGTTGAGAACGGAGAAGATATTTGTCGGAAAGCCCTCTTCTGGCTTCCCGGAAGATATCAACAGGGAGGATGAAGTCACTCTTACATCTGTCTCTTGCGTTCAGCCTAGGCTGAACGCTCAAATATCTTGATTGAAATCTCCATTTATATTGACTTCTTTCAGCGTTCAGCCTAGGCTGAACGCAAAAACAAGTTGGGTGCAGGGAAATGAGGAGATGTCCATGTGCTCTATTTCAAATGGCAAATGAGGACTCAACTGCCTTACAGAAACAGAGCAGGATGGTAAGAATAACCAGTGCCCAACATCTGGAAATGGTATTTCAATGACTGGATTTTTCCTGCTCCCCCCGAAATATCTTCTGAACCAGGAATATGGGATGGATGGTATGCCACTTTCCAACAAGGTATAAAAATATCCGTCGTACTGACTACAGGTATATGTCAGTACGACGGATAGGGAAGAATCCTGTCTACAATCAGAATTCGAATTTCTCAATCTTGAACAGACCGCAACTTTCCATTACAGGAACGTTCTCCTTGAATTCAGGAGTGGCGGCATGTTTGTCAAGAGCCTCCTGGCTGGCCCATGTTTCGCAAATCATGAAGACATCGGGGCGAGTGGCAGAGGTAAAGACATCATAAGCAATGACACCCTCATGTTGGAGAGATTTTCCTACAAGTGTCTTGGCTGCCTGAAGGGCTTTGTCAAACTCTCCTTCGTTGGCTTTGAAAAAGCAATTCAATCGTAACATAATAATAAATGTATCTATTTAATAGGGTATATAATAAAAATCAAGTGACTTTTGTCTTGCAAAAGTACATGATTCCAATGAAAAATTCCCACGCGGAAGATGTATTTTTTGTCCTGCTATAATTATCTGCATGAATCATCCTTTTTTTTCGATGGTGAAAGGAGGGAATGGATTTTTTCTTCTGTTTCGCTTTCTATATCATCTGTTCCAGATGACCATGACGCATTCGTTGTTTTCCCCTCCAACCTCAGCTTCTTGGTATACGGAAGACAAAAACAACGGGGAAACCATGACGAATGAGGGCGAATGCTCTGTATTAGGGTAATTTTGTCAATAATTTTTATCGTGCACCTATGGATACATTGAAAAAAATCAATAACTTTGCATCTCGAAAATAGAAATACATTATAAACAAGAAAATTAAGCATTATGACAAAGGCTGACATCGTAAATGAGATTTCCAAGAAGACAGGTATTGATAAGGCTACAGTATTGACTACTGTAGAGGCTTTCATGGAAGCTGTCAAGACATCTATGATTGGTGGCAAAAATGTATATCTGAGAGGTTTCGGTAGCTTTATCTTGAAGAAGAGAGCCCCTAAGACCGCTCGTAATATCTCCAAGAATACCACAATCATTATTCCTGAGCACGATATTCCTGCTTTCAAACCTGCCAAGACTTTCTCTGTGGCTGTCAAGGAGTCCAAGTAAGACAATTCGAAAGAAATAGATAACGTCATTTAATTTTACTATTATGCCAAGCGGAAAGAAAAAGAAGAGACACAAGATGGCTACTCATAAGCGTAAAAAGAGACTGAGAAAGAACAGACACAAGAGCAAGTAAACGTTGCTTGACTGTTCTTTATTAGCTGTCAAGATTAATCAAGAACAAACTTACCGCGGACGTGTCACATACCGACGTATGAGTTTGTTCTTTGTTTTTGAACAAGAGGAAGTAACATTCTGTGAAGAGTGAGGTAGTAGTAGACGTGGGTAAGCAGGAAGTATCCATCGCCCTGTTGGAAGACGGGCGTCTTATGGAACTTCAAAAGGAGCAGCGTGAGATCACCTATGCTGTAGGCAATATCTATGTAGCCAAGGTGAAGAAACTCATGCCTGGTCTCAATGCCTGCTTTGTGGATGTGGGCTGTGGCAAAGATGCTTTCCTGCATTATCAGGATTTGCCGCCGCAGTTTCCTTCCTGCCAGAAATATCTGAAGCAGGTAATGAGCGATCGCAAAAGACTCTTTCCTATCGCTAAAGCTACCTTTGAAAACAATCTGCCCAAGGATGGCAATATCAAGGACGTGCTCACTGCAGGTGATTATGTGACGGTGCAGATTCTTAAGGAACCCATATCTACCAAAGGTCCTCGCTTGACCTGCGACATATCGTATCCGGGACGTTTTCTGGTATTGATGCCGATGTGTGACAAGGTGTATGTGTCATCCAAAATCAAGTCGGCTGCTGAACGGGCAAGACTGAAATTGCTCGTAAGCAGTATTAAGCCCAAGAACTTTGGCGTCATAGTCCGGACAGTAGCAGAAGGAAAGAAGGCTATTGAACTGGATGAAGATCTCAAACTGTTGGTGAAAAGATGGGAGAAGTCTATTGTGGCCATTCAGAAGAGCCGTAATTATCCACAGATAGTCCATGAAGAGACCAGCAGGGTAGTGGGATTGTTGCGCGATTTGTTCAGCCCTTCCTTTGAAGCCATACATGTCAATGAGAAGGAAACATTTGACGAACTCAGGAACTATGTGCACTTTATAGCTGAAGGCAGGGAGAATGTGGTTAAACTTTATACAGGCGGACAACCTATCTTTGACCATTTCCAGATAACCAAACAAATCAAGTCATCTTTCGGAAGAACTGTCAATTACAAGCATGGTGCCTATCTGATTATCGAGCAGACAGAGGCCATGTGTGTGATAGACGTCAATAGTGGAACCAGAACCAAGAATTCCGATTGTCAGGAAGCCAATGCTCTGGAGGTGAATTTGGGGGCTGCTGATGAGATAGCCCGTCAATTGCGCCTGCGGGATGTGGGAGGCATTATTGTCATTGACTTTATTGATATGGCCAAGGCAGAGAATAGGCAGGCTTTGTTTGAAAGGATGACAGAAAACATGAAGGTTGACCGCTCTCGTCACAATATCTTGCCGTTGAGCAAGTTCTGCCTGATGCAGATTACCCGTCAGCGTGTCCGGCCCGTCTTGGCAATAGATGTGGAGGAAGAGTGTCCCTCCTGTTTCGGTACAGGAAAAGTCAAGCCTAGCATCCTGCTGACAGATACGATTGAGGAAAAAATAAAGACAGTGACCCAAACTTTGAAAATTCGTAGCTTTTCCCTACATTTGAATCCGTATGTGGCCGCCTATGTAGAAAAAGGACTATTCAGTCTCAAATGGAAATGGAAACACAGATATGGTATGGGTATACGTGTCATTTCTGACCAGAGTCTGGCATTCCTTCAATATGTATTTATAGACAATGAGGGAAATGAGATAGATGTGAAGGAAGAAAAAGACCTTCCCTCCAAGGCAAGACAATCATCCTGACAGGCTGGCATTTAAAGCAAGCCTTTTTTTTGTCTTTTACAGTATGGAAAGCCTTGGAAGAAAGATGTAAATATGATAGAAAATTAGTATTTTTGCAGAAAATAACCACTTAGCAAACCCAAATACAATTCAGACACAAATGAACAAGAGCGCATTGCAATTGGCAAGGGCTGCCTATCAGCCCAAATTACCCAAAGGTCTTCAGGGGGTAGTAAATCTGAAGGCAGGAAAAGCTACCCAAAGTGTAGGTGACCAGGAAGAAATAAAGAAGTTGTTTCCCAATACCTATGGACTTCCTTTGGTAGAGTTCGTACCCAGTGAGGGAGAACAAGACGATGTCAATCCCAAGATGAATGTCGGAGTCATCCTTTCCGGCGGACAGGCTCCTGGCGGCCATAATGTCATCTGCGGTATCTTTGACAGAGTAAAGCGCTTGAATCCGGACAACAAACTGTACGGATTCCTTCTCGGACCCAGCGGACTCGTAGACCATAAATATGTGGAACTGACTGCTGACATTATTGACGAATACAGAAATACAGGAGGTTTTGATATCATAGGCTCCGGTCGTACCAAACTGGAAGAAACCAGCCAGTTTGAGAGCGGTCTGGAGATTATCAGACAACTGGACATCAAGGCTGTTGTAATTATCGGCGGTGATGATTCCAATACCAATGCCTGTGTGCTGGCAGAATATTATCTCGCCAATAAGACTGGAGTACAGGTAATCGGTTGTCCCAAGACGATTGACGGTGACTTGAAGAATGATCAGATTGAAACCAGTTTCGGATTTGATACAGCTTGCAAGACCTATTCGGAACTGATAGGCAACATAGAGCGTGATGCTAATTCTGCCAAGAAATACTGGCACTTCATTAAACTGATGGGACGTAGTGCTTCTCATATTGCATTGGAGTGCGCACTGGAGACACAACCCAATATCTGCCTGATTTCTGAGGAAATTCAGGAGAAGAATATGACACTGGATGATATCGTAGCTGATATGGCTGCCACTATTGCTGCCAGAGCAGAAAAGGGTGACAACTATGGTGTGGCTTTGATACCAGAAGGACTGATTGAATTTATTCCCGCCGTGAAGAAACTCATTGCTGAACTCAATGACCTGCTGTCTTCAGAAGAGTATATGGCGGATGCTCCTGCAGACCGCATTGAATGGCTCAACAAACATCTGTCGGCAGACAATGCACCTGTATTCTCTTCCTTGCCTCGTGTCTTTGCAGAACAATTGACAGGAGAAAGGGATCCTCACGGAAATGTACAGGTTTCCCTGATTGAAACAGAAAAACTGCTGGCTGAGATGGTTGCCAAGAAACTGGATGACATGAAGGCAGCTGGACAATTCAAGGGTAAATTTGCTGCCCAGCATCACTTCTTCGGTTATGAAGGTCGTTGCGCTGCTCCTTCCAATTTTGACGCAGACTATTGCTATGCATTGGGAACCAGTGCTGCAGAACTTATAGCCCGTGGCAAGACAGGTTATATGGCTATCGTCAAGAATACCACTGCTCCCGCAGAAGAATGGAAAGCAGGCGGTGTGCCCATTACCATGATGATGAACATGGAGCGCAGAAACGGTAAGATGAAGCCCGTTATCCGTAAGGCTTTGGTAGAACTGGAAGGCAAACCTTTCAAGGCTTTCGCTGCCAAGCGTGATGAATGGAAGAAGAATACCTGCTATACCTATCCTGGTCCTATCCAGTACTGGGGACCTACAGAGGTATGTGACAGGACTACAGAGACCCTCGCTCTGGAACAGTCCAAGTAATACCACCTTTTCTCCATAGGAAACAGTAGGGAGACATGGATAGAGACACCGTTTGCCCGGTGTCTCTATTCGGTTAACCCTAAAGGGTCTTCAGACGTATCGTCTGACTGCATCTGTTAGACTGTGAGGGAAAGTATCTTTTGCCGGTTTTCCTGGTGGTCTTCACTGGCAATTGTTCCCTCAATAAAATGCATATGACGAGTTTTCAACCATCTGATACGATATGTCCCGACTGAAGGAGATTCACAGAATATGGGGCCCAATGACTTGAGACATACAGAATTTAAGATGGAGAAGATAGGGATGCCTCGCTTCTCCTTCTTCCCTAAGTGGGTACAGCGGTTGTTTGCCGTACTTACATGGGTGGTCTATGCCTTTGTGTTCTATCATTTTCTGGTGAGTCCGTTCTCCTTGCGTTGGAAAGGTCTCTACGGGGGTACTTATCCCCAAGGATATTCTATCAGAGGTATTGATATTTCTCATTACCAGGGGAAGGTGGACTGGAACCGATTGAAAAATGCGGTCCTTGATGGAGAGCCTGTGAGCTTCGTCATCATCAAGGCAACAGAAGGAACTGACTTTTTGGACGAGAACTACAAGGAAAACATACACAATGCACGAAATGCAGGCTTCATATGCGGAGCCTATCATTTCTTCCTGCCCTCAGAGTCTCCCCGCTTACAAGCAGAATACTACATACAGCATTCTGGATTACAGAATGGCGATTTCCCACCTGTATTGGATATTGAACATGAGGGAAACCTCTCTCCAGAGGCTATTCATTCCGCTGCTCTGGAATGGTTGCAGATAGTAGAGAAGCACTACGGAATCAAACCTATTATCTATACCAATTACAAATTCAAAATGGCCTATCTCAACGATTCGGTCATGAATACCTATCCTTATTGGATAGCCCACTACTATGTGGATTCTCTAAAATACCAAGGTGAATGGAAACTATGGCAATACACGGACAATGGTAATCTGGACGGAATATCAGGTCATGTAGACTACAATCTGTATAACGGTTCCATGTATGACCTGTATAAGTTCCTCATCGGGCATAGGGAAGACAATGAATATCCAATTACCGCAGAAGAACAACCTGATTCACTGATAACCCTCAAGCAAGAAGAAGAATGACAGTACCCTTGGCAGAACGCATGAGACCCACTCGTCTGGATGACTATGTAGGTCAGAAACATCTGGTAGGTGAGAATGGAGTCATCAGAAGGATGATTGATACCCAAAGTGTGTCATCATTCATTCTATGGGGACCTCCAGGAGTAGGAAAGACTACTCTGGCGCAGATAGTAGCCAAAGGACTCGGTGTACCCTTCTATACGCTAAGTGCTATCAGCAGTGGAGTGAAGGATGTAAGGGAAGTGATAGACAAAGCGCAGGACAATCGCCTCTTCTATCCGTCTGCTCCTATTCTTTTCATTGATGAAATCCATCGGTTCAGCAAGTCACAACAGGATTCTCTGTTAGGTGCAGTGGAGAAAGGGATAGTGACACTGATTGGCGCTACCACGGAGAATCCTTCGTTTGAGGTCATACGCCCTCTTCTGTCACGTTGTCAGGTCTATGTGCTGAAGAGTCTCAACGATGAGGAACTCAATGAACTGCTGGTTCATGCCATGGCTGATGATGCTATCCTTTCACAGAGAAAGATAGAAGTGAAAGAGAAGGAAGCCTTGTTCTCTTATAGTGGTGGAGATGCCCGCAAACTGTTGAACATCATTGACCTGGTGGTGTCGTCCTTCCGAGAGGAGGAACCTGTGATTATCACCA
>JALERS010000015.1 GCA_022763905.1 Prevotellaceae bacterium
GTAAGTTCTTGATGCCAGAAGTCTTCCCCTCGAAATTGAAAAATGCACCATGATTATATACATTCTGCCAAAAGTAATACACATACAAAGGATTCCAACCAGCCTTTACACGAAATGCTGTACAAAAGTTAGAACAGACAACATTACCTATGGCTTTTATCATATCTTCCGACACATATATAATGCGTCCTGTGGATTGTGTCGGGCTACCGCCCGATTTCTCTATTATCAAATCGCCAGCCTTCAACGTTTTATTTTCTATTGTCTTGTCACAAACGAAACGCTGTGGTATTCCATTAAAACAATGGTTAGTTATAGGCACTATGTCTGCGCCCCTAATACAAAACACTGAATTAGGGGTATCTTCAGCAACCTTTTCTTCACCCCAGTCGCCTGATATAAAAGTTTCTATAATATCTGCTAACTTCATAAGTATTTCTTTTTGAATTTATCTCGCAAAGGTACTCATAAACAAGCAGAATAATGCATTTCTAAACCTTAATTAAGAAATTTGCGGTGTGCAGCCTTTACATTGGCTTGATTTACCATAGCATAATGCAGCGTAGTGTCAATTTTTACGTGTCCCAACATCTTCTGCACTTGCTCTATCGGCATACCCTTGTCAATAGCCATTGTTGCTAATGTCCTACGGAACTTGTGAGGGTGAACCTTGTTGAGGTTTACACGCTTTCCAAGCTGACGCAAACGCACTTCCACGCCACTAATGGTTAGCCGTGTGTGAGGTTCATGCAGACTCACAAACAATGCAGGATTTGTGTCTGTGCGTTGCTCCAAATACTTTTTGAGGTGAATTTTAGTCCTTGCGTTGAAATACACCTCACGCTCTTTGTTGCCCTTGCCAAACACTACACACTGGCGTTCTTGGAAGTCAATGTCTTCACGATTGATTTTCACCAACTCCCCTACACGCATACCAGTACTAAGCAGCAAGTCAATCATAGCAATATCACGCAATTCTTGGCAACTGTCACGCAACACTTCTATATTCTCATCTGTCAGCACCTCTTTCACCAAAGCATCCGTGCGCACCTTATGTATTCTGCGCACCGGACTTTTGGTGATATAGTCCTCGTCTTCCAACCAAGAAAAGAAGCTGGAATAGATACGACGCAAGTTGTCAATCGTAACCTTGCTAAGCCCTCGTTGTTCCTGCTGGTCAGCGAGATAGCAACGAATATCATTAGTGGCAATGTCGCACACATTCTTCTTAACAGTCGCTATCAGCTTCTCTATGGAAGACTTATAATAGTGGATTGTCTTGTCAGAACAACCCTCCACTTTCTTTGAGGATATAAAAGCCCCGAGAAGTTCAGCGTTTTCCTTGTTGCGCTGTTCTTCCTCTGCCAACTTTGGCGTAATCTCACACTCAGATAATGCCTTTCGGGTCACATCTGTCAGCAACTCCAACTGATTATCAGTCAAAACCGCTCGCATGCCGTCTAAAACGGTTTGTATAATTGTTTCTTTCATGTCATAAAACTTGTATTGGTCTCTATATATAATATAACGTGAGTTCGACGAATTAGAATAAGGTCAATTGTCTATCAATAGTCCTTTGAACGGCAATTGTAGGTTTCTTAGGAAAGAAGCAATATGCTGCCAAAGCTCCAAGAGTATTGACAATGAAGTTGTCGAAAGATCTGTCTATGGATTCATCCAGAGCAACACAATGAAGCTGGGAGGATTGGGAAAAGATACTTGTTTTTTCGATGAGATGCAGTGCCCTTATGAGGACTCCTGCGAGTCTTTGAATCATTCATGGCAAGGAAATGGGGAGCGCTTGCCATATACCCCAATTGGCCACAATGTATGGATAGAGTCATTCAATACAATCCCCGGTCAATTTCGAGTGAGTCGTATTCTATAAGAATATATTGGCAAGGGACATATCCCGTAGCATACGAGTAATATCCCAAGTCTTTATAAACTAAGAATTCGATTTATCTTTTGAAAAAACAAAATAGTCACGTCCTTGATTTTGTATATCTTTGCCATAAATTTCCACAACTCTCCACATATGAAAAATGTTTCATTGCTTTTCTTTTTTCTTCTTTTCTTTGTATCTGCCAATGCTGATACAGGATATCCTATTACTCCTGTACCTTTTACCGACGTCAAAGTCGAAGACTCTTTTTGGCAAAACAGAATAGAGAAAAATCGACTGGCCACTATCCCTATCGCCTTGAACCAATGTGAAATTACTGGGAGATTTGAACATTTTACCCAAGCAGCCAATCCTAATGACACCGTCCGCCCCCGAGGCATTCTATACGACGATAGCGACGTCTATAAAATCATAGAAGGTATTGCCTATTCTCTTCAGTCGTTCCCAGACAAAAAACTGGAAAAGACAGCCGACAGTATCATTTCTTTAATTGAGAATGCGCAAGAACCCGACGGTTACCTCTACACTTTCAGAACCATGAACCCTCACCATCACAACAACAAAGGCATGGGTTCCCGACGCTGGGAGAGAGTAGAACACGGCTCACACGAACTGTATAACCAAGGGCATATGATAGAGGCCGCCGTTGCCTACTATATGGCAACAGGTAAACGCACCTTGTTAGACGTAGCTATCCGTTCTGCCGACTGCATCTGCCGGTCCATCGGCACGGGAGAAGGACAGGAAAGAGTGGTACCCGGTCATGAGGAAATTGAGTTGGCGCTCTGCAAACTATACCTGGTCACTGGAGACAAAAAATATCTGAATCAAGTACAGTTCTTCATTGACCAGCGAGGACGTACAGAAAGGCGGTCAGAGTATAGCCAAAGCCATAAGCCTGTAACAGAGCAAACAGAAGCCTGTGGTCATGCCGTAAGAGCCGGCTATCTTTATTGTGGCATTGCAGACCTGGCAGCCCTGACAGGCAACAGGCAATATATCCAGACCATTGATACGATTTGGCAGGACATAGTACGCCATCGACTCTACCTGACAGGCGGCATAGGTTCTGCGGGCGACAAAGAAGCCTTCGGTCCTCACTACTTCCTACCTAACGAAACAGCATACAACGAAACCTGTGCTGCCATAGCCTGGGCATTCCTCAACCAAAGACTCTTCCTTCTACATGGCGAGAGTAAATATATCGACATGCTGGAGCGTACCCTTTACAACGGGATGCTATCAGGGCTGGCACTAGACGGGAAACATTTCTTCTACCCCAATCCTCTGGCTTCACGGGGAGGATATGGCCGCAAGGAATGGTTTGGTACTGCTTGTTGTCCTTCCAATCTCTGCCGTTTCATCCCTTCCCTGCCAGGATATGTCTATGCCGTCCACAAAAAGAAGTTATATGTGAACCTGTTTATGTCCAACAGCACCACATTGGATATAGAAGGTCGAAAATTGTCCCTTTCGCAAAAAACAGATTATCCATGGGATGGCCATATCTCGCTGACCATAAACAGCAAGCGACCTGGTCAATTCGACTTGGCTTTGCGTATTCCCGGATGGGTACGCAACGAAGTTGTACCTGGAGGGCTCTATTCCTATGCTGACGGTTTGAAACCCCAATTCCAGATAACCGTAAACGGGCAGGTTGCAGAAGGAAGCATGTCAAAAGGATATTTCATCATCAGCAGAACATGGAAACACAATGATAAGGTAGATATATCCTTCGACATGCCAGCTCGAACTGTAACGGCGTACCAAGAAGTAGAAGCCAATCGGGGCAGAACTGCATTCGAACGCGGACCACTAGTCTATTGTGCTGAAGAGTCTGACAATCCGACAGGCATCTTCAACAAGATGCTCCCCAAGAAGCCTTTACCTGAAGTCGGGGTTTTTGATACAACAAAACTACAAGGTATTTGTCCCATCCTAGTTCCATCACAACAAGTAAACTACACAACCGAAGGATATATCACCACCAAGATATCCCGTCTCCACCTCATCCCCTATTATGCCTGGGCCAATCGCAAAGCTGGACAGATGAATGTATGGTTTCCTCAAAACTTGAAGGGAGTAGAACCTTCCTACCAATAAACAACACAACAACTAAATATTATTTGCTTTATGGACAAAACTGCTTTATTCAGCCTCACCTACGGGCTCTACGTTGTAGGTAGCATGGACGGAGATCGTCCTGTTGGGTGCATCATCAACACCTGTTTCCAAGTGACATGCGAACCTCCCACACTTGCCATATCACTTAACAAGAACAACTATACCCTTGAAGTCATTCAAAAGACCCAACAGTATTCGCTGTCTGTCGTTGCAGAAAATACCGACCCGTCCATTATCGGGCAATTTGGTTTCTATAGCAGTAGGGACACCGACAAGTATTCCGATTATGGTTTTACCGAAAATGCTGGTACACCGCTTGTCAATGGAGATTTCTGCGGCAGACTGATTCTAGAAGCCATCAAATTCGTAGACTGTGGAACCCATGTCATAGTAATTGGCCAACTAAAAGACGCTATTGCCGGAAAGGGAACTCCCATGACCTATAGTTATTACCACAGAGTCATCAAGGGAAAAGCACCTAAGAACGCACCTACTTATGTAGCAGAGGAGCCTAAGGCCCAAGAGGGTACAAAACAGAAGTTCCGTTGCAACCTATGTGGGTATGAAGCGGAATTTGAGGGTGACATACCTGATGACTTCAAATGTCCTATATGCCAAGCTGGCAAGAACATGTTCTCTAAAGTAGAATAAGGGCAACAACAGCTCTACCCAACAACCATAGCAGAGATACAACTATAATCTTAGAATGACTCTGCTATGGTTTTTTATTGAACAACTTTATTTTTACCACTACAGGGCGATGGTCAGAGGCGATAGCTTCCGGCACTACATAGCTTTTCTTGACACGTACATTCTTCTTTCCCTTGTACAATGCAATGTAATCTATACAGCGGTCAGGTTGTTCAGCAGGGTAAGTAAATGCATCTGTATTATTCAACAACCAAAAGTAGCGAGACAATTCGCGGATAAATTTACTGTCGGGGGTAGCATTCCAGTCACCGGCAATCAAGAAAGGTTTATCCCATCGCTTGGCTTCACGTACTATTATGTCCAAAGATTGTAAACGATTGCTTTCCTGTAATGCCAGATGCGTATTGGCAACACAATAATCCTCATACTCACAAATCAGCAATACTCTGGGTTCGTTGCCTGGCAAGGGTATGCTCCTGACGGATATGGGCTTCTGCTTTGTCAAGATGCCGATACCATATTTGCCGCCACCAAAGGTAATGGAAGAAGCATAAACAGGCTGCATCTTCAGTCGGGCAGCTATTTCTCCCAACTGATAAGACGGACAACGGTTTGTCATGCTGTCCAGTTCCTGTACTGCTACAATGTCAGGTCTTTCTGCTGCAATCACTTCAGCAATTCTTTTTTCTGATAATTGCTTGTCCATGCCCGCGCAATGATGCAGATTGTAAGTCATGAACTTAAGTGTTTGAGCTTGGATTCCCAAGGCTGTACCCATTGCCGTCAATAATACAATTGTTCGGACGGCATACTTTTTCCAGAATTTCATAATACCTAAATCTATTATCTTTTCAAATATTTCAATCCCTGTCTTGCTTCAGTGTCAGGGCCAATTCATCCAATTCTTCATACCACTCTTGACCGAATCGGGCTATCAAAGGCTCTTTCAAAAACCGATACACGGGTATTCCTTTTCTCTTTCCCAACACACGGGCAGCCCGACAAACATCCCAACGATGATAATTGAGTCCTATAAGATGCGATCCGAAATGCTTTTCACGGATAGGATACAACGAACAGGAAACAGGTTTGCTGACATTGGAGCGTCCTTCCTGCTGAGCCTTCTGAACGGCACACAAGCAATCACCCTGTTCATTATAACAGGTAAAAACACAGTCCTTTCCATGAACAATGGAAGTAACCAAGTCACCCTCTTCGTCAGTATAACTGATGCCATTGCGTTCAATTTCATTGCGGGCAGCTACTGACAGCGAGTCCCATATCTGTGGCAAAATGCTTTGTATATTGCTTACTTCCTTTTCCGTAACAGGAGCTCCGGCATCTCCCTCTATACAACAGGCACCATGACAATCGGATATATCACAGCAAAAATATTCCTCCAGACAGTCGCGAGAAACCAAAACATCTCCCACCAGGAAAATATTCATTCCATCCCTTTCTTTCATAATCTCCAGTCTATCTGTTGCAATCCATGAGTTTCCAACCAAGAATTGGCCTGAGTAAAATGATGATTGCCCCAAAAACCATGGTAAGCAGACAAAGGTGAAGGATGTGGACTCTCCAACACCAAATGTCGAGTAGTATCTATGAGTTGTTTCTTCTGCCTTGCCCAATTGCCCCACAGAAAAAAGACAACATGCTCCTTCTGGTCACTTATAGTAGAAATAACGGCATCCGTAAAATGTTCCCACCCCTTTCCTGTATGGGAAGCAGCCTTCCCTCTCTCTACTGTCAATGTAGCATTGAGCAGGAGCACGCCCTGCTTCGCCCAGGAAGAAAGGTCTCCGCATACAGGCATCTCACAATGGATATCATCTTGCAGTTCCTTAAATATATTCTTGAGCGAAGGAGGCAATGGAATGCCGGCAGGAACAGAAAAACTCAATCCCATCGCCTGACCTGGTTCGTGATAGGGATCCTGTCCCAGAATAACTACCTTTGTATCCTGAAAAGGACATAGGCGGAACGCTTCAAAAATCCTTTCCTTCGGTGGATAGCATTCATGTCGGCTATATTCTTCGTCAACAAAAATTTCCAGTTGCCGGTAACGAGGATGCTGCCATTCAAATAGCAAAGCATCTCTCCAAGAAGAATCAATAATCCATTGCATACTCTTACAAATTTACAATAAAAAAACAAGAAGCACAAAAATGTGCCTCTTGATTTTTTATTACTGACAAAACAGTTGGTAAATATTCTTACAATGGCTTCAATCCTTGATAAGATTATTTCCAGTCATTTCGGCAGGCTGTTCCAAGCCCATGATGTGCAGAATACTGGGTGCTACATCTGCCAGAATACCTTCCTCTACTTTGGCCTGCTTGTTCTCTGTAATATAGATGAACGGAACGGGATTAAGAGAATGGGCGGTATTGGGAGAACCATCCTCATTGACAGCGAAGTCAGCATTGCCATGATCTGCAATGATAATTGCCTCGTAACCAGTCTCCAATACAGCCTTGACTACCTCACCAACACATGTATCCACAGCAGTAACAGCCTTTTCAATAGCCTCATAGACTCCTGTGTGACCTACCATATCACCATTGGCAAAATTCACAACAATAAAATCATAGGTATCCTTCTTTATATTTTCCACCAACTTGTCCTTCACTTCAAAAGCACTCATTTCGGGCTGAAGATCATAAGTGGCCACCTTGGGAGAAGGCACCAAGACTCTGTCCTCACCCTCAAAAGGCTGTTCACGACCTCCATTGAGGAAGAAAGTGACATGGGCATATTTTTCTGTCTCTGCCGTATGCAACTGCTTCAAGCCCTTTGAACTGAGATATTCACCCAAAGTGTTGCTCACATCATCCTTCGGGAACAGAATCTTCACATCCTTGAAATTGGCATCATAAGGAGTCATACAGTAGTACCTAAGTCCCTTGACAGTCGTCATGCCCTCTTCTGGCATGTCCTGCTGAGTAAGCACCTGTGTGATTTCCTTGGCTCGGTCATTACGGAAATTGATGAATATCACAGCATCGCCTTCCTTGATACGGCCATCCACATTGGCATTGACCAATGGTTCCATGAATTCATCAGTATTCTTATGGTCTTCACTGTCGGAGTCGTAACAATACTGGACACCTTCCACCATATCATCAACTTCCTTACCCTTGCCCAGTACCAACTGGTCATAAGCTACCTTTACCCTATTCCAACGCTTGTCGCGATCCATGGCATAGAATCGTCCGATAATAGAAGCAATGGCAGCACCATTCTCTTCACAAGTTTTGGTTAAGTCCTCTATAAAACCTTTTCCGCTTTTGGGATCAGTATCGCGTCCGTCCATGAAACAATGTACATAGGTATGCTCCAAACCATACAATTTGGAGATTTCTATCAGTTTCTTGAGATGATCTATGCTGGAATGCACACCTCCGTTAGATGTAAGGCCCATCAGATGAAGGCTTTTGCCCGTTTCCTTCACATATCCATAAGCTTCTTTGATACAAGGATTTTCCAAAATACTATTGTCCCTGCAAGCCCTATTGATTTTCACAAGGTCCTGATATACGACACGGCCTGCACCGATATTGAGGTGGCCCACCTCACTATTTCCCATCTGACCATCAGGCAAACCTACATTTTCACCGCTCGCCTGGAGCTGGGAATGTGGGAAAGTAGCATTGATGGCATCGAGATTTGGAGTAGGGGTATTGTAGATGACATCTGATTTCCCCTTGTTTCCGATTCCCCATCCGTCGAGAATCATTAAAAGCGCTTTTTTAGCCATAGTTATGTCTGTTTTATAAATAGTTGGTTCTTTTCAAAATCATCTGCAAAATTACGAATTATCCGCAACAGAAAAGCATATTGAAGCAAGGAATCCTTCTGTTTTCATCATTTGGGAATTCCGATATAAAAGACAAACAGCCTTCAGTCAGCGAAAGGGAGTTCCGGCTCCTCACATGCAAGCAAGCGGAAGGACTTACGATGATATGGAGTTGGACCCAATCGAAAAATAGCCTCCCTGTGGTCCTTGGTAGGATAACCTTTATTACAATCCCATCCGTATTCAGGATATTCCTTATGGATTCTGTCCATGTAATCATCCCTATAGGTCTTTGCCAGAATACTGGCAGCTGCAATGGAGAGGTATTTACCATCACCTTTCACTACAGTAACATAAGGTATCTGCCCGTAAGGGGCAAAACGATTGCCATCTACTATTATATACTGAGGCCTAACCTTCAAGGCATCTAACGCACGATGCATAGCCAAGATGGAAGCATTGAGAATATTCATCCTATCTATCTCAGCAACAGTCACTACTCCAACAGCCCATGCCAGAGCATCCCGTTCTATCTGAATGCGCAATTTATGACGATGAACGGCAGTCAGTTGTTTACTGTCATTGATATCCGGATTTTGATAGTCTGGCGGGAATATGACGGCAGCAGCATATACATCACCTGCCAAACAACCGCGTCCAGCCTCATCACATCCAGCCTCAACCCAATCTGTCTGATAGCAAGACCACAGTTTCGTTTTCATTTCCACCAGTATCAAAACATCCGAGCTACCTGCTCTATACCATCACAAAGGGCATCCACTTCAGCCTTTGTATTATAAAAGGAAAATGAAGCTCTCACTGTACCTTCGATTCCCAGACGAGTCATGACGGGCTGGGCACAATGGTGTCCGGTACGGACAGCTATTCCTAAACGGTCCAGAAGAGTACCCATATCCAGATGATGGATGTCTCCTACCAAAAAAGATACAACCGACTCACGACGGGTAGCCTGACCAAATATTCTCATATGAGGTATCGCAGAGAGACGCTGACGGGCATATTCCCCCAATTCATGCTCCCATGCAGCAATATTGTCCATACCTAAATGAGAAACATAGTCTAATGCCACTTTCAATGCACATGCCGCCACATAATTGGGAGTACCTGCTTCAAATCTATAGGGAAGGCGTTCATACACTGTCTTTTCCCAACTGACAGAGGAAATCATCTCCCCTCCCCCTTGATAGGGAGGCAATGACTCCATAATATGTTCCTTGCCATACAATATGCCTATGCCAGTCGGGCCATAAACCTTATGGCCACTGAAAACAAAGAAATCACAATCTATCTCCTTAACATTCACCTTCATATGAGGAACGCTTTGGGCTCCATCCACCAAAACAAGAGCACCTTGACTGTGGGCAAAAGCCACCATCTTTTCTACCGGATTTACAGTTCCCAACACATTGGAGACATGAGTAATACCAACCAGTTTCGTTCTCGGAGAGAAACTTTTTTCATATTCTTCCCATATCAGTTCACCTCTGTCGTCCATCGGTATAACTTTCAGGTGCAGCCCCCTACGTTGACAAAGCAATTGCCAAGGCACTATATTGGAATGATGTTCCATGGCCGAAACCAAAATTTCATCCCCTTCCTGGAGAGTTTCCCCTAAAGAAAATGCAACCAAATTGATACCTTCCGTCGTTCCTCGGGTAAAAATGATTTCCTCTGTCTTATTTGCTCCTATAAAACTTCTGACTGTCTCTCTGGCATTCTCCATAAGTTCAGTAGCTTTTTCAGAGAGGAAATGAACACCTCGATGAACATTGGCATTACAACTATAGTATTCTGCCACCTCGGCTTCCACCACTGCCTTGGGTTTCTGGGTAGTAGCGGCATTGTCCAAATATACTAGCGGTTTGCCATATACCAGAGTATCCAGTATCGGGAAATCCTTGCGTATCTTATCTACATCCAACATGACGTTTCTCTCCATTCAGTTTTTCTTTGTAACACACATACTGCAGTTACCACATCCCTTGAGTTTGTGTCTGAATCTCTGTTCCACCAAATAGGCCATTCGCTCCCTTATTGCTTCAATACCTATCCGTCTAATGGCATCTCCCAGAAATGCTTCTTGAAGAAGAAGATTAGCCTCTTCCTCGGGAATACCCCGCTGAGCCATATAGTAGAGTGCCTGTTCATCCAGTTTGCCTACAGTTGCCCCATGATTGCATTTCACATCATCCGCATATATTTCCAGCATGGGCTGAGTGTACATTCTTGCCTTCGGAGAGACACACAGATTGTTATTAGTCTCCAAGGATTCAGTCTGCTGGGCTCCTTCTCTTACCAGCACCTTGCCAGCAAAGGCACCCCTGCTTTCACCATCTAGGACATACTTGAACAGCACATTACTAGAACACTGACTCTGTGAATGCTCCACGAGCAGATAATTATCAGTATGGCTCCTGTCATCACCTATCACTCCTCCAAAGAGTTGTGCGTAAGCTTCCTCACCAGCCAAATCCACATGAATTGTCCTACGGGTCAATCCATTGCGCAATGTAAAAAAGCCAGCATCAAGACGGCTGCCACGTTTCTGATGCACATTCCATGATTCAAAAAGAGAATTATTCTCTCCTGTCTCCTCTAAAGCGCAGAAATCCAAACGGCTATTGGATTCCAACCACACTTCAGCCACCTGGGTAGTCAGGAAACGACAACTGTCCATATTATGATCACAGAGAAGAAGGGAAAGTTCCGCCTCCTCCTCTAATACCATCATCACACGGCGGTTGGTCATCAAGTCATTGCGACTTCTACCCAAATTGACTATCTGGATAATCGGATCCACCTTAATACCTTTTTCTATATATATAAGCAAACCATCCTGAGCCAGCATGGTATTCAAAGCCACAATACCATCCGTCTTCCAAGGAGCCAGACTATTGTATCGCGACATCAGCTCATGCATATACTTTTCAGGACAGGCGGACAGACTTCCCACATAGACTCCAGCGGGCAAAACGGCTGACAGGTCTCCTACAAAGCGGTCACCCACCATATAAGCCTGTGCTGACCCGATATGAGGGACATTGCATCTGAACAATCGGGAAGAATCCAAAGGAAACTGCAACCGGTTCACATTAACCCCATAGTCGGGAGCAAAGGCTGCTTGAACATCAGTATATCTGTAATGCTCTACCTTACGTGACGGGAAACCCTTTTCCCCAAAACAGGAACGGGCCATGTCTCTATCTCGGTTCAACAGGTTAATGCTATTCCGAGAGATGATTTCCTTATTGTCATCAAAGAGCGATATGTACTGTTTTTCACTAGTCATAGGTACATTGCTGTTGTTTTCAGAGAATCAGCCTACGTGTTCCCTTATCCAGTCAAAACCATTTTTCTCTATACGGTCTGCCAAAGAAGGTCCTCCCATACATACAATCTTCCCATCCAGCATCACATGAACCACATCAGGCCTAAGATATTCAAGCATCTTCTGATAATGAGTGATAACGATGGCACTCATATTCTTGGTACGCAAAGTCTTGAAACCATCAGCAACGATTCTCAAGGCATCCACATCCAGTCCCGAATCGGTCTCATCCAAAATAGCCAATTTGGGTTCAAGCATAGCCATCTGAAATATCTCGTTACGTTTCTTTTCTCCTCCACTAAAGCCCTCGTTCACACTGCGACGAGTAAGTGAGGGATTCAATTCAACCAACTGGCGTTTTTCTTTCATCAATTTAAGAAATTCCGAAGTGGTCAAAGGTTCCTGTCCCCAATACTTGCGTTTAGCATCCAAAGCAGCCCTAAGGAAATTGGACATGCTTACTCCAGGAATCTCCACAGGTTGTTGAAAGGACATAAACAAACCCTCATGGCTACGGTTCTCCGGTTTCATTTCCAACAAATTCTTATTGTTGAAAACCACCTCGCCCGATGTAACTGTATAGAGAGGATTACCTACCAGAACATGACTCAGAGTACTTTTACCTGAACCATTGGGTCCCATCAGCGCATGAATCTCTCCATCAGGAATGGTCAAGTTGACTCCTTTCAGTATTTCTTTTGCTCCAACGGAAGCATATAGATTGCGTACTTTCAACATATCATTCTATCTGAATATATGAAATTTCATTTATTTCCTTTATTTGATATGAGTTGCAAATATACAAATAAAGTGTCATCCGTAGGCTGGTTTTTGCTTACTTTTGCACCCAAATTCGCTACAACCATGTGGTTAATCTTTGCTTTTCTCTCCGCTTGTCTTCTTGGGCTTTATGATATCAGCAAGAAATTGTCCTTGACAAACAATGCCGTGATACCTGTATTATGGGCTAACACACTTTTCTGTTTTGTGCTGTTCCTGCCATTTCTCACCGGTTCCTCCATGGGATGGATAGATGCCGACACCCTGTTATATGTACCGTCAGGCAACTTTCACTTGCATCTGTTGGTCATGTTTAAGGCATTGATAGTACTCTCCTCCTGGGCACTCGGATATTTCGGCATCAAGCATCTACCCATCACACTGACAGGTCCTATCCATGCTACCCGGCCCGTGATGGTACTGGCTGGTGCTGTCATAGTTTTCAACGAGCATCTCAATGCCTGGCAATGGACAGGAGTCATCCTGGCAGTAATATCTTTCTTTATGATGAGCCGTAGCAGCCAAAAAGAAGGAATCAGTTTCTCTCACAACAAATGGGTAATCTGCATTATTATGGCTGCTGCCACAGGAGCCGCCAGCGCCCTCTATGACAAGTATCTGCTTCTATCTACACTGGAAGGAGGAGCAGGTCTCCCTCCTATGTTCGTTCAGACATGGTCCAACTTATACCAACTGTTGTTCATGTCATTAGTACTCATATTGCTTTGGTGGCCAAGACGCAGGAAAGAAACTCCTTTCCAATGGAGATGGGCTATTGTCTTCATCGCCATCTTTCTCTCCGTTGCCGATGGTCTTTATTACTATTCCTTACACTCTCCGGGTGCTATGGTTTCTATTGTGTCCATGGTACGCAGGGGAAGCGTTGTGGTCTCGTTTGCCGCAGGAGCACTATTCTTCAAAGAACAACATATTCGTTCCAAAGCATGGGACCTGCTGCTTGTATTAGCCAGCATGTTGTGTCTCTGGATGGGAACACACTGAACCTTTATCCCTTTATGAATGTATTTTCTACCGAAAACAACTATCTGACACATGCCAAGAAACCTCACCCGCTTACCCCTAATACTCATGAAGACCATTGTCATTGGCATAGGGGTCTCCATGCTGGTACTGGCATTCCTGATTTATACCACACCCGAAGATAACGAATCTGATTCTTCTGGAGCCATCTATGACATACATGGTATTGATGTCTCTCATCATCAGGGAACCATCCACTGGGATAAAGTAAAAAATGCAACCCTCCATGGCAAAAGGATTACCTTTGTCTTTGCCAAATGCACAGAAGGTGCTACCCACCAGGACAAACATTACAATCGCAACAGAGAGGGAATCAAGCAAGCTGGTATGATAGTCGGAGCCTATCACTTCTTCCTACCGGGGTGCCATCCTGAAAAACAGGCACGGAATTTTATACAACATGCCCAATTAACTACTGGCGACCTTCCTCCCGTACTTGATATTGAACACATAGGACATCTGTCAGACCGGCAATTAACTAACGATCTACTGGTATGGCTTGAACTGGTGGAAGAGCATTTTCATTGCGTTCCCATCATCTATTCAGGAAATACTTTCTACCATCAGCATCTGAATGACAAGCGTCTGAAACGCTTCCCCTTTTGGAAAGCCCATTACCAAAAAAGCGGAGCTATTCCACATGACACTTGGTTGTTCTGCCAATATACCAAGCAAGGACATGTTTCTGGAATCGGAGACGGGAAAAAGACACCCGTTGACCTGAATGTTTTCCAAGGTAGCATGGAAGAACTGGAAGACCTTCTCATCCCTTGACATCCATAATTACAAAACAGATACTTTTCAACAGAGAAATCTTTACTTTTTATTTCTGAAATCCATTCATTCTTTGAAATTTGCATATATTTGCATCTCAAAGGAATTCTAATTACAGTCAAGACAATGAAAACAAAATTTTTCCTATCAATTCTGCTGGTTTTTGTCACCCTTGGGATACCTGCTTGTGCAGAAATAGCAAGAGACAATTCCTATCTAAAGAAATGTAATCCCGAATTGATTCATTTCCTCCACAATTACAACAAGAAAGGCACAGTCCAATTGTCCAAAGGCTTCAGCAAAAAAATAAAAAGCGGCAATTTGATTCATACCACTATAGTCTGTGCTGACGCATCTGCCACATCCCAAGAACTCAACAACAAGGGGATTAAAGTCCGCAGTTCTTTAGGCAACATACTGACAGCTTACATTCCTGCTGACCAATTGACCGAATGGGCTTCCAAGGAATCAGTACTTAGCCTGATAGCCCTGGATGAACGTTCTGCCAATTTGATGTCTGCCCGTTCTCTGAGTGATGTCAACAAAGTACATACGGGAACAGATTTACAGACACCATATACCGGCAAGGGAGTCATCGTATCACTTCTAGATGAAGGTATCCAATATGACCATGTTGCATTCAGAGAAAGCGAGGACTCCACTCGTGTCTTCGCAACTATCAACTTCAACGATGATGACCCTCAGCCTGTTTGGGGTTCCAAGAACATCATCACTTTAGGAGAAGACCATATGGATGAGTACCATGGTACACATGTAATGGGTATTATGGCGGGAGGAAAAACTATGGGGAGCTCCACTAACTACGGTATGGCCCCTGATGCACTAATCGTAGCAGGCTCACGCAAAAATTTCTCTCTATCAGAAATTATCGAGACACTCCTCCTATCCAGCCAAGCAAGCGACTCTTTGGGAATGCCTTTTGTATTCAACATGAGTTTCGGAGGCACAATACATCCCCATGACGGAACAGGTTACGAATCACAAATCTTAAATTCACTAGTTGATAACGGCTGCATACTCGTGGCTGCAGCAGGAAATGAAGGTAATAAAAATCTCCACTTCAGCCATCAATTTGCCAATGCCAACGAAACCCGCTACATCTCATTTTCCAGCTTAAGCCCCTATAACGCATCCTACCTCATAGCCAATGACTCTTCGCAATTCTCCGTCAGATTGTATATGAGATATAATAACAGCACTCAGTTGGTACCCATCCCTGAAAGTTGGCTGGAGACAACAGGATCTGGAAACGATTCCTTCCTGGATGAAAACAATGGAAAATATTCTGTTTTTACTTATATTGATACCACAGGGTACCAGCTCCCCGAATGGACCGATATTGTATTAGGTATCACATCCTCCCAAAAAGGACAGACCATCTCAGGATGGACATACAAAGGAGAATTCTCACAATATGATGCCAACAATCCTGCTCCTGACTCTTGGAACAGTATTGACGAGCCTGCCATTACAGAAAAAGTCATCTGTGTAGGTTCCTACACCTCCAACGACAAGTGGACCGCAATCAGCAACAAGACTTTCGGAACCAGTTCTACAGTCATAGGCGGCCTCTCCTATTTTTCTTCAAAAGGTCCTACAGAAAATCCCAATCTTCTCAAGCCCGATGTATGCGCTCCTGGCCAATGGATTTCCTCTGCAGCCAAACGCAATTGTTCAGAGCTGAAAAACGAGAACAAGGCCAATGCCATATTCACCGTAGAACGGATCAACTACAACGGACAATACCATGTATATGCAGCCTCACAAGGAACTTCCATGGCCACACCTGCTACAGTTGGCATCATAGCCCTCTGGCTACAAGCAAAACCGGATTTAACCCAAAAAGAAATCATGCAGGTCATTAAGGAAACATCTAAGCCCTTCAATGGACAAAACCAGTCTGAATGGAGTCCGGAATACGGATATGGCAAAATTCAGGCCTACGAAGGACTCAAGAAGGTTCTTGCCTTGCCTTCAGCCATTGCCACCATCCGAAACACTTCCACCCCTGTAACATTGCTCAAGCAAGATAAAGAATGGAAAATCCTGTTCAACAGTGGCGAGAATTTTGCCAACATCAATGTATGTGGCATCAACGGAACCATTGTCAAACAGAAGAATCTGAAAAATATACATCGTGGACAAGAAGAAATATTGTCATTCAACGATTTGGAAAAAGGATTCTATATCGTTTCCATCAAGACCAAAAACCATTTGACTTCCCAAAAGATTATCGTCAAATAATTTTCTTCCTACAATAGAGACTAACCTCTCAGGCACATCGCCCACAACAGATTCTTCCCTTTCAACAGACTGTTGTGGGCGATTGTCATAATTAGAAGAAAAAAAGAGAAAGTATCATTTCCACATCCAAATAAGGATTTTTCCTCATAACCATCCCTGTTGCCATGAGAGTTTTAATATCTATGTTTGTGTTCAGCATCTACTGAACGCAAAAACAAGTTGCTTGTATGAAAAGCAGGAGTCCTGTAGATGGGTCTGCCCGATATGATTGTTGTTCTAAAAAAATGAAGAGGGGGTGCATGGCAATGCCAAGACTATGCTTCCCCAGTTTTCAGTCTGCGTCTTATTGGACCTGCTTATCCTTCTCTCACAAAGTCTAGAGCCTCAAAGATGACCTCCTTCTGCAATTCCTGATCCAGAACCACCTGACCAATGCCACTCAACAAGGTAGCATATATTTTTCCGTTGGCATTCTTCTTGTCGTGTGTCATCAGCTCATAGATACGGTCATACTTCTTGCAGTCAAAGTGCAAAACACTATAATTCTCACGAACAAATGATACTGCCTGTTGCATTACATCAGATGGGAATCCACATAGTATTCTACTGAGATATAATTCGCCCACCATACCCCAAGCCACCGCATGACCATGTAGTATGGGAGAGCCTTGCTCCATAGCCAGACTTTCAAAGGCATGACCCAAAGTATGTCCGAAATTCAATGCCTTACGGATACCCGCCTCCTTGGGGTCTTCCAATACAACCTTCTGTTTTACCTCAACACTGCGCTCCACAAGACCACGGAGTATTTCCCAATCAGGATGGTCCAGGTCAAAGTTCACCAACCGCTTCCAATGGTCAGCATCACTGATAAGACCATGCTTGAGCATCTCAGCATAACCAGAGTTCAAGTTGTCGGCATCAAGGGTAGCAAGAAATGCCATATCTACCAAAACCACTTGTGCATTATTGAAAATACCAATTTCATTCTTGAGTCCCAGAAAATTGACCCCTGTTTTACCTCCAACAGATGCATCTACCATAGCCAACAAAGTAGTAGGGATATTGATGAACTTGATTCCCCTTTTGAATGCCGATGCTGCAAAGCCACCTAAATCTGTCACCATTCCTCCTCCCAAATTAACCAATACCGACTTACGGGAAGCACTACCACATGACAGTTGTTCCCACACCTTACAAAGGGTATCTACATTTTTGTGCACATCATCCGGATGAATAACTATGACAGATGCCTTTCCCATAGCACTGCAATTCTGCAAAAGAGGCAGACATTTATCACGGGTAGTCGTATCCACCAATACAAAAAGTTTGTCATAGGACAACAGGTTCAGGCTTTCAGCAAGAACCTGACCCACTGAAGAGGTAAAAATAATGTCTTGTCGTTCCATAATGCAAAAATACATATTCTGACAGCATCCACATTCAATTGACAAAAGTTTTTTCCATGCTTGCTTCTACGGATTCCCCCAACTTTTGTATCTTTGTATCCCGTAAAGAAATTTCTAACTAACCATTATATCATTATTGTACTATGGCCGAGACAAAGTACATTTTCGTTACGGGAGGGGTGGCATCATCCCTAGGGAAAGGAATCATCTCCGCATCAGTAGGCATGCTTCTACAAGCACGAGGATTCAAAGTCACCATTCAGAAATTTGATCCCTACATTAACATTGATCCCGGGACACTGAATCCCTACGAACACGGAGAATGCTATGTCACAGAAGACGGGCAGGAAACCGACTTGGATTTAGGACACTATGAAAGGTTTACCGGTATCCGTACTACTCGTGACAACAACTACACCACAGGCCAAATCTACAAAAGTGTCATTGAGAAAGAACGCAGAGGGGATTATCTAGGGAGGACCATACAGGTTATCCCTCATATTACCGACGAGATAAAACGTTCCATAATGTATCTCGGCAGGAAGAACCAGTATGACTTTGTCATCACTGAAGTAGGAGGTACAGTAGGTGACATCGAAAGCACACCCTTCCTTGAAACCATCCGCCAGTTGAAATGGGAATTAGGGAAACGAGCCTTATGCATCCATCTTACATATGTTCCCTACCTGGCAGCAGCCAAAGAGCTCAAAACCAAACCCACGCAACATTCAGTCAAGGAATTGCAAAGCCTCGGCATACAACCCGACATCCTTGTACTCCGTGCAGAAAAAGACCTTAGTGTGAACCTGCGCAAGAAAGTAGCCGCTTTCTGCAATGTATCTCCAGAAGCAGTCATACAAAGCATCGACCAAAATACAATCTATGAAGTGCCCGTACGTATGGCAGAGCAGAAACTGGACAGCATCATACTTCAGAAATTCAACCTCTCCACAGAAAAAGAAGCTGAAATGGGACCATGGATGCACTTCTTGGAACGCCGACATAATGCCAAGGAAATCATACGCATCGGCCTCGTGGGAAAATACAATCTCCAAGATGCCTACAAGAGTATTTTGGAATCCTTGTCACAAGCAGCCACCTACAATGACCGTAAACTCAAGACCGAATTCATCAATAGCGAGAAACTTACCACAGACAATGTCGCTGGATACATTGACAAAATGGACGGCATCATCATATGCCCAGGATTCGGACAGCGTGGAATTGAAGGTAAAATTATCGCCACACAATACTGCCGCGAACACGATATCCCCACATTCGGCATCTGTCTCGGTATGCAGATGATGGTTATTGAATATGCCCGTAATGTATTGGGCTACAAAGATGCCAACAGCGCCGAAATGGACTCTGGTACCACCCATAACGTCATTGACATCATGGAGGAGCAAAAAAGTATCACCAATATGGGAGGCACCATGCGTCTGGGTGCCTATGACTGCACACTTAAAAAAGGGTCTCTTGTTTTCCAAGCATACGGCAAAGCAAAAATAGCAGAACGCCATCGCCACCGCTATGAATTCAACAACAACTATAAGGAAGAGTTTGAGAACAATGGACTGATATGTACTGGTATCAACCCTACTACAAATCTTGTAGAGATAGTAGAAGTACCTGCCTGCAAATGGTTTGTCGGTACACAGTTTCATCCAGAATACAGTAGTACTGTTCTCCAGCCTCATCCCCTTTTCATGAGTTTTATCAAAGCTAGCATTGAGGCTGCTGCCAATAAATAAGATACGCCTAGCCTCATCACCAAGAATCCCGTCTGATTGGCATATATACGTCAGACGGGATTCTTATATTCTTCTGCCCCCTTTTGAAGTCTGTTGGGTTCTTTTCAGAAAAAAACAGAATCTTTGAAGTGTAATGGTTGACCTAACCAATGGATGGTCATAGTAGCTTTTGGGGTCAGTAGAAATTGAGTGGGGATTGTATTGAATAATTTTGGCTCAGTAGACAATGGGGGGACACTCGTTGAGAACGGAGAAGATATTTGTCGGAAAGACTTCTTCTGGCTTCCCGGAAGATATCAACAGAGAGGATGAAGTCACTCTTACATCTGTCTCTTGCGTTCAGCCTAGGCTGAACGCTCAAATATATTGATTGAAATCTCCATTTATATTGACTTCTTTCAGCGTTCAGCCTAGGCTGAACGCAAAAACAAGTTGGGTGCAGGGAAATGAGGAGATGTCCATGTGTTCTATTTCAAATGGCAAATGAGGA